>CATNBA010000014.1 GCA_950096985.1 uncultured Candidatus Melainabacteria bacterium | reverse complement strand
AGAACACTGAATCTACATTCAAAACATTCGGGTAGCGCCAGAGAGCAAGACTGGAATGTAACACTTACTTAAAAACTTTTTGAAGCTTTAAGCTTCATTATATATTTTTGTTTCCTTTCCCTTTTTTCCTGACTAACTTACAGTTAGTCCTTTTTTTTAGAAAAATTATTCTCTGCCATAAAAAGTCGGGCAAAGAAACAGGAAACGTGCTGTATGGAATCCACACGAACCCATTGGCGTGTAGCCTTGAATCTTATAGAACGGACTGAGCGTTCAGGATTTTTATGCGAATAACTGCTTTCTTCAGAATTATACAAATGAAACTGACACATTGCTACGTTTTTACAGGCTTTAAGTAATTTTTCGGCTAATTCTTCATGCCCTAAAAATCTTGCCAGATAAAAAGCTGCAACAAGCCCCTCAGAACGTGCTCCGTCAGGGAAATAGTGGTCACCATACTCGTAATAATATCCGCCGTCATAGTCAATATACGGGCTGTCATCGTGTTTGTAAGTTTTTTCAATCATCGTATTCGCATCAGTAAACACAAAATTAATATAATTTTCTTTTCTGAAATGTTCATCTTTTGCCCATTCCTCAATTGCCTGCATAAGCCAAGCATCAGACGGAAGTGCGGTGAATAAATCTGCATAGATTTTAGGTCTTTCTTCAACAATCCAATCCAATGCTTTTTCACCAACTCTGCGGGCTTCTTTTGCAAGTTCATCATCAAAATTATTTGCATAAAGCCCGAGACCGAGAAGTGCCTCACCTGGGTAATAGAATGAGAAAGTTGCTTTCCTTTCTTCATCATTCATATTAATAAGCGGTTTTCCGTCTTGAAAAGCAGGATGAATGTAATAACCCAAAAGTTCACCGTTTTCATATACTCTGCTCATAACATGGCGTGTATAACCTTTAATATAGTCAATATAGGTGTCATCACCGGTAATTAAGTAGTATTGCATCATTGCAACAAGAAGAACACCTGTCCCACCGAGTTTTCCTTTATTGTTGTAATAAGCAAAATAAGCAGTTCCCCACTGCGTATCATGCGGTTTTGAAACCGATACGCTCCAATCAAGAGCTTTTTTAGCGGCAGTAATATATTTTTCATCACCAGTTAATTGATAAGCCCTTAAAAGTGCAATAATTCCTCCGCAGTGGCGCAAATCATTGTAATATAGATTATCGATTGGGCGGTTCGGGTGTTCATGATCTTTGTAATTATCCTCACAGCAGTCGTAATAATACAAAAATCTGCCGTCATCATACATATTATCAAGACACCAGTCTACAGATTGTATAATTTGACTATAAAGTGTATCATAATCAAACTCGGTATATCTTACGTTACCGCGGTAAAGCGGAATACATTTGTCTTTATATGTAACAAAAGCACGACTTCTAAAAAGGTAATATTCATATTCTTTTGATTGAGCAAGAATTTCAAGACGTTCTGAGATTTTATTCGTCATTTTGCCGATAGGAGTGCGTTTAACAAGGGTTTGCAAAACTGCACGAAGCCCCATATGAGATAAGGTAATTGCATCTGTAGGCATGTAATAATAAGAAATACCGTCTTTACGGAGTTCTAAGCCGTTTATACCAATTTCAAACCTTCCGTTATCAAAGCGTTCGGAGTTTAACTCTTTTGGAGAAATTTGTTTTCTGTCTATAACAAATTCAAGCATTATACGGCATTTATTTTCGTCATCAACTGTAAAATCCGAAAATTGTCTGTTTTTATGGAGCATTTCAATGTCACGGTTTAAAGTTTCGGCAAAAGTTGCTCTTTTACTGCCATATCTGATAGATTTTCTACCTGACTGAAACAATGTCAGATAAACAAGAGTCTGTGAGCGTTCAAACTCAACAATTCCCGTAAAATCCAAATCATCAATATCAAGTTTTTTTCCTGTTACAAGACAGTAGCGAACTCTTTTCAATAAATCATTAACAGGAGTAAAATCCTGATTAAAATATTCTCTTTCATTGTCGTTTTGCTCTTTAAACATGAGTATATGATACCATTAAACCCTTCAAATATCAAACGTAAAGATTTATTTAATATTTTGACACGCATGTATAACGTCCGCTAAAATAAAAAATATGTACATAAAACAACTTGAGATAGATAATTTTAAATCATTTGCGAATAAATCAGAAATTCCCCTGTTGAAAGGTTTTACTACCGTTTCAGGACCTAACGGTTCGGGAAAAAGTAACATTATTGACAGCGTGCTTTTTGCGCTAGGACTTGCCAATGCAAGCGAACTCCGCGCGGAAAACCTATCACACTTTATTTCAACTTATACAAAACGCAATGAAGCTTTTGTAAAAGTAACATTCGGCGACACCGAAAACGGGGATGACTTAACAATCGGACGCAAAATCCGCAAGACTTCTCAAGGTTATGCAAGCACATATTATATAAATGACAGCGTATCTACTCTTACTAATGTTCATGCTTTATTAGAAAAATACAATGTAACCCCTAACAGCTATAACGTAATGATGCAGGGCGATGTTATGGGGATTACAAACTGCTCGCCCAAAAACCGACGTAAAATTATTGACGAAATCGCTGGAATTGCAGACTTTGACAGACGAATAGAGCAGGCGACAAATGAATTAACAACTGTCGAACAGCGCGTAGAACGTTCTACATTTATTTTAAACGAAGTTGACAAACGTCTTGAAGAACTAAAAGAAGAACGCGAAGTCGCATTAAAATATCAGAAATTGCGTGAAGAAAAAACAGGACTTGAAAGCCAGATTAACAAGGTTCGTTTCTTTGATTTGAAAAGAAATCTAGAACGCGCACACGAAAATATCTTAGAATTTACCAAAAAGAAAAAAGAAGAAGAAGTTAAAAACAAAGACTTAGATGAACGTTTAAGCCTTATTAAACAAAAATATCAGGAAGTTTCGGAACTTGTAAAAGAAAAAGGCGAAGCGCAGCAAATTGAATTAAAAAAACAAGAAGAAGCAATAAAAGGTGAAATTGACCGTAAAAACAACGCTTCTAACTATGCAGATAAACAAATTCATGACGGTTTGCGCTCAATTGAAAATGCCAAAAATGGTATTGAAGGCTTTAAAAAGAAAATTGAGGATTTCAAGCTTAAAATTAAGCTGAAAGATGACGAAATTGCGGTTATTAAAGAAAATACAAAAACCCGCGAAGCTGAATTGAAAAAGATTTTGGAAGATATGACAGGCTTGAATGCAACTGCAGACCAGCATATAGAAAAAAGAAATCGTCTAAGAAAACAGCTTGAAGATTTAAAAGACGAAGAAACAAAACTTATTCAAAGCAAATTACCGCTAGAAAACGAGCTTAAAAATCTTCAAAAAGAACTAGACGATGCAAAAACAAAACTTGCAGAACTTAATGAAATGAAAGCAAATTTTGCATCAAATCAGGATTTAAAGAAAACTCTGGTGGAACAGCTTCAAAAAGAAATGGACGATTTCAAAACCATTCAGCAATCATCTTTGCATGATCTTGATACTACCAAAAACGAAATAAACGATTTGAATTATAACATTCAAATGGCATACCGTAAGATTTCGACAATGGAAGCTAAAAAGCAGGCCGCCGAAGATGCAAATTTCGGCCGTGCAATCGATACGATTATGAATGCAAAATTGCGCGGAGTTCATGCTCCTTTAGCACAGCTCGGAACTGTTGATAAAGAGTATTCTGTTGCAATGGAAGTCGCGTTCGGCGGACGTATGGCGCATGTTGTTGTGGATGATGAACATGTGGCATCAGTTGCAATTGAACTTTTGAAATCATCAAACGCAGGCAGAGCAACATTTATTCCTTTGAATAAAATCAAAAAAGCACCGACAAAATTACAGCTGCCAAAAGACAGGGGAGTAATTGATTTTGCGATTAACCTTGTTGATTTTGACGATGAATATATTGACGCGTTTTTCTATGCTGTAGGCGATACTATTGTTGTTGAAGATATTGAGTGCGCTAAAAAACTTATCGGCAAATACAGAATGGTAACGCTTTCTGGCGAGTTATTGGAAAAATCAGGTTCTATGACAGGCGGTGCAAGAATGCGCACAGGTTTGAGCTTCAGCCAGAATGACGATGATGAACTTAACAAATTTAAAGACCGTTTGAAAGAAATGGAGCAAAAATTAGGTTCTTTAGAAAATAAAAAACGCTCATTAGAGGAAAAACTTGAAGATGTCAGAAGCAAGTATTCTGATGCTATGAGCGAGTTTTCAAAATCTAAAGTCGAACTTGACAACATGAACAGAAATTACGAAAACAGCGAAAATATTTTGAAAGAAAAAGCTGATTTCATTGCAGTTTCTGAGCCTAAAATCGTTGAATTAAACAAAAAACTCGACAAGCTTGAAGAAAAGAATGTAAAAATCTATGATGATATGGCTGTTTGTCAGGAACAAATTGAAGAAGTTGAAAAACTCATTAATGACAAAGATTTAAAAGATTTAAAAGAAAAAACAGAAGGCGTTGAAAGCGAAATTAAACGTTTGCAGACGAAATTAATGAATGCTGAAAATGACAAAAACGAGCTTAACCGCCAGATTTCTTTCCATGAAAACTTAATCGAAACCAAACAGGAAGAAATTGTAGGAATTGAACACAACAACGTAAAACTTGAAGAAGATAAAACCCGATATAAAGCAGATATTGTCAACCTGAACAAAAAAATGGAAGAACTTCATGAACAAATTGTTCAGATTGAAGAAAAACTCGGTAAATTATTAAAAGAACGCGATGACATCAACTCTGAACTTATTGAGCTGGAAAAACAAAAACACATCAGAGTTGCTGATATTGAGCGAATAGCCGAGCAGATTGAATCTTTCAAAGCACGCAGAAAGCAACTTGAGCCTGAACTTGAAACGGCAACAAAAGAACTTATTGATGCAGGTGTTGAGATTAACAAGCTTGAACCGATTGAAATTTCAATAGAAGAAATTACATCAAAAATTCAGCGACTAGAAAAGCGTATGCAGGAACTCGGCGACGTTAATATGAAAGCTTTAACGGCTTATGACGAAGTTCTTTCAAGACAAACTTCAATCAAAGAACAGATTGAAACTCTTTCTAAAGAACGCAAAGAGATTTTGGAAAGAATGCAGGGCTATGAACAGCTTAAAAAAGAAACATTTATGAAAACTTACAACAACATAAATGAAAACTTTAAAGAAGTATTTCATCAGTTGTCAGAAGGTGAAGGCGAGCTTAAACTCGAATTTCCTGAAGATCCTTTATCCGGCGGTATGACAATTGAAGCCCAACCGAGAGATAAAAAACTTCAGCGTTTGGAAAGTATGTCAGGCGGAGAAAAATCCCTTACAGCGCTTGCTTTTGTATTTGCAATTCAGCGTTATATGCCGTCACCTTTTTATGCGTTTGACGAAGTTGATGCAAGTTTGGATACAATGAATGTAGAGCGTATCGCCCAA
Organism: uncultured Candidatus Melainabacteria bacterium; assembly: GCA_950096985.1. GTDB lineage: Bacteria > Cyanobacteriota > Vampirovibrionia > Gastranaerophilales > Gastranaerophilaceae > Stercorousia. The sequence goes on along the minus strand of CATNBA010000014.1, from coordinate 35,830 downwards.
ATGGTGCAGAACCAGTCAAAAGATACGCAATTTATAGTAGTTAGTCACAGGCGTCCTATGATAGAATCAGCTAACAGAACTCTTGGTGTTACTCAAAAAGAAAAGGGTATAACCAAAGTTACGGGCATCAAACTAAGGGACGAAGAGTAGGATATGAGTACAGCATTAAATTACAATTTAGATTTACCTGATTTAGGTTTGTCAAAAGACGGCAAAGCCAAAAGTGAAGGTATCGGAATTTTAGTCGAAATGGCTAAATCCGGTAAAATTGACCCTTGGAATATTGATATTGTCGATGTTACCGATAAATACCTTGCGCACATGGTTCAGATGAAATCGCAAAACCTGCGAGTTACCGGCAGAACTTTTCTTTTTGCAGCTGTTCTTTTAAAACTTAAATCAAACGTACTTGAAGGCATTGATGTAATGCAGTTTGAAACACAAGAGAACGAACCGCAGTTTGATGACGACGGATTTATCGTTGATTATCCAGAAGACGATTATGTGCCCACAAACAATGTAATTTCTATTGACGAAGTATTGCAAAGACGTACCAGTGTAAGACTTAATCACAATCGTGTTGTAACTTTGAAAGACTTAATCCGTCAATTAGAATTTTATGAAAAACTCGAGCAGAAACAGTCTTTAAAAAGTGCTCATGAACGTGCTAAACGCAGAGTTCAATCATATTCAAGACTTACACCTGATGATATTGTTAATCTTGCACACGAAGAATATATTGAAACTTGCGTTATTAAATTAAAAGAAAATCTTTCACAAATTTTTGAAAGCAATGAACAAATTGAATTAAACGAATTAACACTTCTCGGTATGGACAAAATCAGTGCTTATATTGCATTATTGTTCCTTACTGCAGAAACTGATTATGAACTTAAACAGGATGAATTTTATTCCGATCTCTACGTTGTAAAGGGTGAACAAAATGACGATACAAGTGTTAAAATCTAGAATTGAAGCCGTTTTGTTTATTACGGCAAGAGCAATTTCATTAGATGAAATTGCGACAATACTTGATGAAGAAACCGAAAAAATTGAAGAAGCTATTCTGGAGCTTATTATGGATTATGCGTCACGTGATGGTGCTTTGGAAATCGATGATGAAAACGGATATATTTTACAGGTTAAAGAAGAACATATGGATCTTGTAGAACTTCTCTGCCCTGTTGACTTAAAACCTGCTGCATTAAGAACATTGTCCGTTATTGCATTAAAAGAACCTTTACGGCAGACAGCTTTAATCGAACTTCGCGGCTCGACAGCCTATGACCATATTAAAGAACTTGTCGATAAAGGACTAATTTCTAAAACACGCGACAAAAACGGTAGAAGTTTTAATTTGAAAACAACACCAAAATTTAAAGAATATTTTAAACTTAAAGGCGATACTCGCTCTCTTGTAAAAATACTTGAAATCGACAAAGGCATCAAAGATGAGTAAGGACAGAAAACTTACTATAATTATTTGCTCAATTGCAATATTGTTTGTAATTGTTTTCAAATCTGCTCCTGTTTATTTCTTTTATCAGGGTAAAGCTGCTTTGAAAAAGCAAGATTATGTCAAAGCTCATAATAATTTAAGAAATTCTTATCTTTTAAATAAAAACAATAAAGATTACAGGTATTATTACGTAAAATCATTATTAACACTTTCTCCGACAATTACAGTACAAAAAGAGTTATTTGAAATTGCATCAAGTTCAACTAATGACAGTGCTCAAGATTTAGCTGAAAATAAAATTTCTGAGTGGCGTAATAATGTAATGCGAAATATTGGTGACAATTATATTGAACAAGCACCTATGGATAAGGGAATTATGCGTTGGGACAGTGAAAAATTCCCGCTAAAAATTGCAATTATTAACAATAGCGGAATTCAAACACCGCCATATTACAACGAAGAAATTTATAAAGCTTTTAATCAGTGGGAAATTTCAACACAGTTTTTAAAATTTGCTCCTGTAAAAAATCTGTCGGATGCAAATATTATTGTTAAAATAAAACCCTTGCCTGATGATATATGTACCGATGATTTATGCAGATATGTTGTAGGTTATACAACTCCTGATTTTAAAGGGAAATTTTTGAATAAAATGACTATAGTGCTTTATGCAAAAGACCCATACGGCAACTTTTTGTCTGATAAGGAACTTTATAACACTACCTTGCATGAAATAGGGCATGCACTCGGTATAATGGGACATAGCTACAGTTCCGAAGATTTAATGTATATGTCATCCGATAATAAGAATTTTTATACTCCGTATCGCAGTTCTTTTCAATACCTGTCTTCACAGGATATTAATACAATAAAACTTTTATATAAATTAATTCCTACAATTACAAACAGTGAAAAGATTAACACAAAAGGGCTGGTATACGCTCCTATTATCCTTGGAACTGCTAAAGATATTTCATCAAGAAAATTAAAAGAAGCGCAAATGTATGTCAAAAATGCACCTGAAATTGCCGGCGGCTATATTGATATGGGGATTGCCTATGCTGAACTGGGTAAAAATAATGATGCAGTCAAAGCTATACAAAAAGCTTATGAACTTTCAAAAACCGAAAGTGAACGATATATGTGCCTTTATAATCTTTCTGCAATTTATATGAATTCTGGTGAACTCGATAAAGCTTTAGCATACGCAAATGAAGCAAAAAAAATAATGAATACCGATGAAATTAAAGAATTGATTACAAATATTCAACATGCAAAAGTAACAAAAACCAAACCGTTTAGACTATAGCAAAAAAAATTTTCAGGTGTTTTATATAGTTAAAAAGGGGTAAAATTATGATTTCTGCAGTAAACAACAGTCCCGCTTTCAAAGGCATTGTACCAATACGAGTATTTGTCGACGGTCATGAAACATTAGACCCCAAATTAGTAAGATCTGCAAGCCGACAGCTTACTGCTGCACTAATTCAGCCCCAAAAAACACAAAGTAAAGCTATTGCTGAATTATTTTCAAAATTTGATCCGCAGTATAAAAAAGGCGGTTACCCCGAAAAATCAAAACCTTCCGACTTTTTTAGATGTCTTATTGATAGGCGCGGGAATTTTCTTGCAACGGGCGAACAGGCGTTATTAGTCAATAAACTTGGCAAAGATATTGGAAAAGAAAAACAAGTTTGTCATGAAAGAAGAATTCATGATAGTCTGGATTTAATAATAGCGAAAAAAAAATACGGACATACAATTTCACAAATTTTGACATCAACAGCACTAAGATTAAAAAATGCTGCAAATTCGATGCGTCCGGTTACATTAAATATTAATATGAAAAGTAATGGAAAATACGGTCTTTCAAGTTTCAAAATGCAATTAAGTGATATTTTATTCACTCCTTAACAAATGCTTACAATGCCTTTTAAATTAAGTATGTTCGGGTTATATTTAATTGGTTGACTAAATATATGGAGATATGAGATGTATAATGTAGCTATTATCGGAGCAGGTCCTGCCGGAATTTTTACGGCTTTAGAAATTACCAAATTAAAACCTGAATGGAAAGTTGTTTTAATAGAAAAAGGTCAAAAAATTGAAAAACGTACTTGCCTGCTTAGAGAAGGTTACGATAAATGCCCTACTTGCAAAAAATGCGGTCTTTTATGCGGCTGGGGCGGAGCCGGTGCATTTTCTGACGGTAAGCTAACTTTAACTCCTGATGTAGGCGGTCATCTCGTTGATTATATGGACAGAAAAAAAGTTGAGGATTTAATTGCTTATTCTGACCAATTATATCTTGATTTCGGAGCTACTGACGAAGTTTTCGGTACTGACATGAACACATTTAGAGAACTTGAAAGACAAGCTGCACTTGCTGAATTAAAACTTGTACATTCTCCTGTAAGACACCTTGGTACAGAAAGAAGTTTGCAAGTTTTAAAAAATATGCAAGATTTTCTTGATGAAAGAATTACTATAATCAACAATGTTTCTGTAAAATCACTGCTTGTAGAATGCGAGCAGGTTAAAGGTATAGTTCTTGATAATGGCGAAACAATTTGTGCTGAATATACAATTATTGCTCCGGGCAGAGAAGGTGCAGATTGGCTTACACAAGAATTTGCAAAAAATAAAATTGGTATGGTTAACAATGCAGTTGACGTAGGTGTACGTGTAGAGCTTCCTGCACCTGTATTTGAACCGTTAACGGACAAATTATATGAATCAAAGTTGATTTATCATTCTCCAACATTCGGTGACGAAGTGAGAACATTCTGTATGAACCCGAATGGAGAAGTTGTTCAGGAAAATTACAATGGTATTTCTACAGTAAACGGGCATAGTTATGCAGAGAAAACAACCAATAATACAAACTTTGCATTGCTGGTAAGCGAAAAATTTACAGAACCGTTCAAAGAACCAATTCAATACGGACAGCATATTGCAAGGTTAGCAAACATGTTAGGCGGCGGAATTCTTGTTCAGCGTTTCGGTGATTTGCTTGACGGAAGACGTTCAACTCCGGAAAGAATTAAATCAAGCATTATTAAACCTACACTAACCTGCGCAACTCCGGGAGATTTGAGCCTTGTTATTCCTTACAGACAAATGACAAGTATTATTGAGATGCTTCAGGCTCTTGATAAAGTTTGTCCGGGAACAGCATCAAGATACACACTTCTTTACGGTATTGAAGTTAAGTTCTACTCAGCAAGAGTTAAATTAACAAACGAACTTGAAACAGAAGGTGTAAAAAACTTATTTGCAATAGGTGACGGTGCCGGCGTAACTAGAGGACTTATTCAAGCTTCAGCATCAGGTGTTCATGTTGCACGAACAATTTGCGCCAGATAGTATAAGGTGATATAATTTCATTATGACAAAACAGGTAAGTTTAACCACACAAAACCGACTGATTATATCAGGGCTTATTTTAAGTACGGTTCTAATTGTTGCAATCGCTGTTTTTGCGATTTTTAACATCCAAAAAAAGCTTAATTACGGTTACCAGAATTTCGGACAAATTGTTTCAAGAGCACTAGCTATTGAATGCACCGAACTTGCATCTTCACATGAAACTTTAAAATCTCACGCAGACACAATTGTAGCTTCGCATGATGATATTGTTTTTATAGAGTTTAGAGATGCTGATGGTAAACTAATTTACAAAACCGATGCACATAAATCAGTAAATCCAAAATCACCAAGCATTACTGTAAATTCTCCAATGATTACTGATGATAACAAAAACGCAGGTTCAGTTACCGTTGGACTTTCCGGAAGTATAATTTCACAGATTTCCGCAACTACACGAGCTTCACTTTTATTTGTATTTTCTGTTGCTTGGATTGTATTTGCATTTGTTATATTAATTAATACTTACCTTATCACACGAGAGCTAAGAATATTACATGAAGGTGTACATAAAATTTCAAGCGGTGAATTCGGTTTTACAATTCAAGACAAAGAAGTAAGCTCTGAAGTAAAAGAATTATTTAATGCATTTAATGATATGTCAAACAAATTGCATATTTACGAAGAACAAAATATTGAACAGCTAACTCTTGAACGTAACAAGCTTGAAGCAGTTCTTATGAGTATTGCAAACGGAGTTGTAGTTTGCGATAACAATGACAGCGTAGTTCTCGTTAACAATCACGCTCATCAGCTTTTGGATTTAGAAGAAAATCAGATGCTTGATACCAAAATTCAAAATTACATTGACACTGAAGGCAGTTACTGCTTTAAAGATAAAATTGAAGAATTTAAAGATACTCCTCTTGCTGTTATGGAGAAAAAACCGCTTGAATTTAATATTCAAGTCGACAAACGAGTAATTAAATCCATTATTTCACCTATGTTTACCCGCAATAAAGACTATGTCGGCTATATTATTGTTCTTATTGATATGACAAAAGAGGCAGAAATGGATGCAATGCGTTCAACATTTATATCAAATGTATCCCATGAATTAAGAACTCCGGTAACAGTTTTAAGAAGCTACATAGACACACTTTATAACTATGGTAATGATTTTGATTATGAAACTCAAAAAGAGTTTATAGGAACTATTAACCAGGAAATTATAAGATTAAACGGCATGGTTAATGATATTCTTGACTTTTCACGAATGGAAGCTAATGCGCAGATGGAAAAATCTTTAAACAGTATTGATGAAGTTGTAAATACCAGTGTTGAACATGTCCAAAGACTTACTAATGAGCACAATTTAACAATTTCCGTAACCAAGGAAGAAAATATTCCTCAGTTTTTGTTTAATTATGACGGAATTGAGCGCGCATTGACTAATCTTTTATCAAATGCGATTAAGTATTCACCTGAAAATGGAGAAATAAAAGTTAATTTGAACAAAAAAGGTGATGAGATTGAACTTACTGTAACAGATCAAGGATGCGGAATTGCACCGGAACATCAGAAAAAGATTTTCGACAGATTTTACAGGGTTGAAAATAATATTCATACGATAAAAGGCACAGGTTTGGGCTTACACCTTGTAAAAACAACAATTGAAAAATATCATAGCGGTAAAATTTTTGTACATTCTGAAATTGGCAAAGGTGCAACTTTTGGGATTATTTTACCAATTTGCACAGTTGAAGAAAGCATAGTTTAATGGATAAGATTTGGGATTGGTTTTGTAAGATTTGTGTAATTATACTTTTGATAATTGTAATAAATTCTATATTTGGCGATTTAATGTTTAGAATAAAATACAGTTTTCCAAAAGCAACAGTCGTAAAAGAAAACACTATTGATACCTCTAAAGATCCTTTACAAACAGATCTTAAGAATGCAAAATATATTAAATATTATGGAGAACGCGGACTTTATGCACTTAGTCCGCAGGCAGAATATTCAATTTCCGCACTTGTTGTTGCTAAAAACAATAATTTTTGGTTTAGAGATATAATGAGAAACAAATTTGATGATGTTGCCCTGCTTGATTTGGGACTTGCATGGGGAGATTTGGCAGCAGATAAAAAAGAACTTTATAAACATATCAAATTTAATTCTAAAAAAACACTTGGTCAAGCTCGAATTTTATACTACCGCTGGGATGGTTCAAGTCCTTGGGGTTCAGGCTACATAACATCACATATTGCACATACTCACATGATACCTGCAAACACCAATGTTATGGGCGGACTTTTACAAATCAAAAAGAACGATATTATAAAACTTGACGGCTATCTTGTTGATATTTACACTGACAAAAGTGAACTTGTAGCAAAAACCAGCATGTCTCGCACTGACACAAACGCTTCAAGCCGTGGTTCTGGCGCTTGCGAAGATATGTATGTTACACAGGTTCAAATAGGAAATAAAATTTACAAGTAAAATCAAACTTGGACTTTAATTCCAAAATACAATATGACGGATGGAACGGCACGTTCCCTATTCAAATAATCCGTTAATCTTATCCAAAATATCCTGCGGGTCGATTTCGTTTGTAATCTTATTTATATCTTGCGCAATTTGATAAAGTTTTGCAGCTTCAATCTTATCGCCAGTAATTGAAATTGCACGGGCAAGGTTAAAGTGAGCAAGTGCATAATTCGGATTACATTCAACGGATTTTTTAAATAATTCCATTGCCTGTTTTACTCTGCCCAAATCATCAAGATAAATTACACCCATATTATTATAGGCAATGTCGTAATTCGGGTCATATTGAATCGCAAGCTCATACTCCTTCAAAGCTTCATCAATATCACCTTTACCCCAGAATAAAAAGCCGAGGTTGCAATGAATTTTAGCATTTTCAGGGTCAAGATCAAGAGCATTTCTATAGACTTGCAAAGCGTTTTCAATATCCTCTTTATCATAAAACGCGCTACCTAAATTTACATAAATATCAATATCTTTAGGTGTTTGTAAATAAGCACTCTGATAAGAACTTATTGCAGCATTCAAATCCTGTTTTGCCTCCTGATATACAAATCCTAAAGTCTGATTTACAATACTTGTCCATTGTTTTTTCGGATTTAAAGTAACTGCTGTTTGGAAATGAGAAATTGCGCCGTCGATATCACCTTTGACATACAAAATATTTGCAAGATTTGAATGAACATCAGGCATGTTTGGCATAATTTGAATTAATTTTTCATAAATTTCAACAGCGCTGTCATAATCTCCTTGTTCTTCATAAGCAAGACATAAATGTCTGTATGCCTGAATGTTTAAACAATCAAGCCAAATTGCCATTTTGTATTCTGTAATAGCATCATCAAACTGTCCCAATGAACGATATATATCGCCAAGCAGACAGTATAAAGGTAAGAAACCGGGAGCTTTTTCAATAGCATCAGAATATGTTTCCAAAGCTTCATTAAGTTTATTTGTATGAACCTGATATGCACCTTTTACCAGAACAGGGAAAAATTTAATATATGAAAGCGCTTTTGCAACATTTCCCAATGCAATTTTATCAAACGGCAAAGTCGCCAATGATAGAGCATATTCAAATTTTGATAATATCCAATTTTTAAAACTTCTTGCAGATGACACATTATAAAGATTTGAAAGAAGAAAATGAGCACAAGAATTTGCAAACGGCATAACTTTTATTGCCATTTTCGCGTTCATAGATGCCTCTAAAAATCTTGCTTTTTTAGTATACGTTTCAGCCAAAAGATAATAAGCCTTGCCTAATTTACTATTCTTAGAAATAGCTGTATCAAGATAATTAATTGCTTTATCCAAATCACCTTTAAAATAATGAGCCTGCCCTATTTTAAAATATATTTCGGCAGAGTCAATATAACTTTCCAAAGCACGTTGGTATTCAGTGATAGCCTCGTCTATATACCGGCATGAATTATAAATATCCAAATGCCATGCTAAATATAAATCACCAAGTCTGACATGCAAATCAGCATTTGTAGGATCTTCCTGCAAACCTATCTGGCAAAGTTCTATCGCGCTTTTAACATTGCCTGTTTTATACTCTTTATTAATCTTTTTTTCCAGTTGTTTTGTATTAGTCATAATATTAATATTCTATAAAGATGCTTGACACCTGTCTACATTGTAAATAATATTATATAAAAAAGCAAGTTTATTACGGGTTTTTAAAGGAGTAAAATGACAAACAAGATTTATTTTGTAGATGTTACAAACAGGGACGGAGTACAGACCTCAAGATTAGGTCTTGCAAAATTACAAAAAACGATTATTAATTTAATGCTAGACGATATGGGAATTACTCAATCAGAGTTTGGATTTCCGACAACAAAACACGAAATAAATTACCTAAATGGCAACCTTGAACTTGTTGAAAGAAACGTAATTTCTACAACAAGACTATCAGGTTGGATGAGAGCCATAGCATCAGATGTTGAACTTTCTTTTAAAAATGTGCCGAAATTAAAAAATATTAACCTATCCCAATCAACGTCAGATCAGATGATTAACGGGAAATACATGGGCAAGAAAACTCCTCAAGATATTATAAACCTTACATGTGATGCAGTTGAGTGTGCAGTTTCATTAGGGGCACAGGATATAGGAGTTAACGCGGAAGATGCTTCCAGAAGCGATTTGGAATATCTTATCAGATTTGCAAAAGAGGCTAAAAAATCAGGGGCAAGACGTTTCAGATACTGTGATACATTAGGTTTTGAAGACCCGCAGACAACATATGAAAGAATTTATAAAATTGCAAAAGAAGTTCAAATGCCAATCGAAATGCATTTTCATAATGACTTAGGCATGGCAACAGCATGTTCTGTGATGGGCGCACGTGCAGCAATTGATGCCGGTGTTGATGCCTATATTAATACCGCAATTAACGGCATGGGAGAACGTGCAGGTAATGCAGATTTAGTTTCCTGCCTGCTTGCAATCCTTAAATCTGCTGGATTTAAGAACAAATATCATATTGACCCGAATATTGATTTGAGTAAGGCCTGGAAACTTGCAAAATATACAGCATATGCATTTGGAGTGCCTATCCCTATAAATCAGCCAGCTGTTGGTGATAACGCATTTGCACACGAATCAGGTATTCATGCTGATGGAGCTTTAAAAGACAGAAGGAATTATGAACTTTATGACTTTGAAGAACTCGGAAGGGGAGAGCCTGAAATTATTGAAACAGGCAGAATGATTACAACCGGTGAATACGGCGGAATTAAAGGTTTTAGAAATGTATACGATAACCTTGAACTTGAATTTAAAGACGAACATGAGGCTCGCAATATCTTAGAACTTGCACGTTATGCTAACGTACACACTCAAAAGCCTTTAACTTCAAGTGAATTAAGATTTATTTACTATTATCCTGATATTGCAGCAAAAGTAATGACAGTTTCTCCATATTTTGAACCTGTAGGAGCGATTAAAGAGCGTGTTGATGCTCAACTGTTAACCAGACCACATCGTATAATATAAATTAGTTACTGTGAGAGCTTAAGAATAAAGCTTAAATGTACGTTCAATATTTTTATCAATAGCAGTTTTGATAGAATCGTACTCAACTTGTAATGAATTGTGTTCAGTATCGATATTTTTCAATTCTAAATCGTAACGTTTATCTTTGTTCTCAATTTTATTCATAGCAGATTTGTATTCAGCTTCAGCTTTTGCAATAGCTGCATCATTAGTTTGTTCTGTAATATCAGAACAATTCGAATATATTAACGGCTGCCAATTTTTGTTAGCATCAACCTGTTCCATAGTTATAATACCGCTTTCAAAGGCAAACTGCATCCATTCATTGCTTGAAGCAAGTCCATCTTGTAATACTTTATATCCGCCTCTTTGAATACGCTCAAATAGGTTTTCATACCATTGAGCTTTAGTTTCGCCATTTTCATTAGGGTTATTCTTGTCAATCCAAGTATATTTTGGCTCGCCGAATGTATTCATAATACAATCTAATATATAGGCATCATAAACTTTTTGGAAAGCACCTGAATTACCATTAGAACCCTTCAGTTTATTTTGAATAAAATCAATATTACCAATTTCAAAATATTCATCATCATTAACAGTATTTAAGCCGACCGCAGCTCCAAGAGCCTTTGCTGCTTCTTGAAAATCTTTATATTCATCACTGTTTGTGTCAATGAAGTCAAACTTAGAGCCTGTTTTGTGCATAGGCTCCCATATGCTATAAATAGATGCTTTAAGTTGATCATAGACTTCCTGCGATACACTTTTTTTATTTTCAAGTGTATTTGGAACCTTGTCTTCAATTGTAAATGAAGTATTTGATTTTAAAAGTTTTTCGAAATTTAAACCAGTAGTTGTGATAGTTTGTAGTATATTTCCATCAGCATCATTATAATTATATTTTAACTCTTTTCCATCGTAGTCTGCTTGTTGCATATTTCCATCAGCATCATTACGCTGACCTGTATAAGCTACTCCAATTTTTGAAATTGATAATATAACACCTCCTGCAGAACCATCTTCATTCTTATATTTAAGAGTTAAAGTAGTACCCAAAGCATCCTTCTCGATTATACAATCATCTTGAGTATAAGTACCAATAATCTTATCTGCTCCCGAATTATTATCTATTTTTTTCGATAAAGAACTTAGCAATTCTAAAGCATTACTGTTTTGAGGAGCACCTTGAACAATGTATGTTTTAGCATTCTCTAAAACAGTTTTTAAGCTTGACATCTTATTATCTACATTATCTGCAGTCCAGTCATTTGGATTTCCTAAGCCTTTTAATAAATCATTTAATTTATTATCCATACCTGCTTTAATAGTAGTTAATACGGCATCATATTTTTCATTATAATTTGCTAAAGCTTTTGAGTATGTATAATATTCATTTGAAGAGACTGCATCCATATATCCAGGATGAATTTTAGGCGTACCATTATCTCCCTCGTATGTACCTTCATATAAATCTTTTAGATATTCAGTTACAGTTCCCTTATATCCGTCTGGTTTTGTAATCCAATCAACACCGTCAGCAGTAGAATCTGTCTTATATTGAATTTTATCTCCATCAGAATATACATCCAGACTTTCCCAATAAGAAGTTGTTTCTTCAAGTCCGTATGCTTTTAAGAATTCTTTTACATCACCATTAGCATTTTTATAATTAATTGCATCTTTTTCAGATAATAGAACATTACCTGATGCATTTGTTATAATATACTGATTATTATATGGATTATATGAAGTTAAAGCTTTATGAGTAAGTTTTTGATAAGATTTATTATTATCTTTATCATAGTTAGTAAACATCATTTGAGCTTCATTAAGCGCAATAACATAAGCTTCACTTGCCTGTGAGCTTTGTGTAGCAAGACGCATCTTGTTATTGTTGATAATCTGAGCTCTTAACTCATTATCAGACATACGAGATGTTATTGATAATAATCTTGCTTGTCCTGCCGCCATTCCCATGGTCTTTTTGTCCTTTCCTATGATATTTATGTTAACTTAGTAACTTTCAATATGGTATATCGGTTTATTTACTATAAAACTTTAATGATTTAACAGCACAAGTTAACATTTCGTAATAAAAATCTTTATATCCTTATTAAGATTATGTAAGGAAATCAAAAACATGCTATTTTTTAGTTTATAATCAGAATATAGATTAGATAAATGGAGATTTTTATAATGGAAACAGTAAACGAAATTCTTTCAAAATTGGAAAATGCAGACAACATAACTAAAAATCAGCTTGAAAATGAGTTGGTAAATATAGGTGCATCAGCACTTCCTCAATTAGTTGACCAATTACAGATTGTCAGAGGTATCAAAAGAGGTGTTGTGGCTATGACTTTAATCAGAATTGGTGATGCTTCCGTTAAATATCTTGAACAAGCAGCGCAAGCCAATAAAGATTTTGAATGGGTTGCTGAATACTTAATCAGAGAAATAAAGGCTGCGTAAGTTTTAATCAAATTAATTTTATGATAAGCTTTCTTCTATGCAGAAGAAAGCTTTATTATTTTATATTACATTATTTTTGCTCATTTTAGCATATTCAATGACTACAAATAACTATGATTTTGACCTGTGGGCAAGATTAATCGCAGGCATGGGGGTAATTGATGGGGGGCATGTATTAACTCAGGATTTTCTATCATACACTCCGGTTCATACTTGGTGGGATCATGAGTGGGGTGCCGGTGTAATATTTTACTTTTTTCTAAAATATTTCGGTCCGTTCAGCCTTATTGTACTTCAAGCTTTTATGCTTTTTGGTATATTTTTTACCGCATCAAGAGTTATAAAATTAAGAACAAACATTTGTCCATATAATATTTTGTTTTACTTTTTTGCACTTATTGCAGTAATGCCAAACCTTAATTCGCCAATAAGATGCCATATGTTCAGTTTTTTACTGTTCACAGTATTTATTTATATCTATGAAAAAGTAAGATTGGGGAACAACAAACTTCTCTATCTTGTACCTGTAATCATTTTGCTCTGGAACAATATTCATGGCGGAGTTGTAGCAGGTCTGGGACTTACTGCCATGTATGCTCTAGGTGAATTCCTCAATAAAAAACCTTTCAAAAAATATTTAATAACTCTTGCAGTATCTTGTCTTGTTTTATTCATAAATCCGTGGGGATACGACTATATTAAATTTTTACTGATGGCAAACACAATGAAAAGACCATACATTATGGAATGGTGGGGGATATTCTCCCAATATTACATGTTTAAGTATATAATATTCAAAATATTTATGATTGTTGTGTGTGGAATTGAATTTTTGCAAATCAAAAAAACAAATTGGCAAAAAATTGACAAAGTAAAATACATTATACTTACTGCAACTTTATATCTGGCAATAACACACGTTAAATTATTACCATTCTTTGCAATCGCATCATTATGTTTTGTTTATGAAGATTTGCCACAATTTAAAGATAAAATTATATGCTATGCGTTAATATTTATTTCAATGCTTACATTTGCCATTAAAGATTTTTCTATACCTCTGGGAATGGATGCATACCCGATAAAAGAAGTAGAATTTGTGAAACAAAATAATTTAAAGGGTAAAATACTTGTAAATTTCGGACTTGGCAGTTATGTTTCATACAAGCTTTATCCGAATAATTTAATATTTATGGACGGAAGATATGAAGAAGTTTATTACGACTATATGGTACCCATGCTCAAAGAATTTTTTCTTGTAAATCCTAACTGGCATGAAACACTGGAATATTTCCCGCCGGACGTAATGATAATTGAAAATTATTACCCTATTTATAATAAATTAAAAGAGGACAAAGAATGGAAAGCTGTTTATGAAGGAAAAGTTTTCGGTGTATTCTTGCCTGTATCTAAAAGTAATCGGGAATTTAAACAACCTTCTGATGATTTGAATTATTACAAAAAAAATCTATTTAATACTGACATAAAATTTTAATCGTAGTATAATTGGGATATGGAAAATAATTTGAAATATACCTGTTTATTTGGCGGCGGAGCAATAAGAGGAGTCGCATATATAGGAGCTATTAAAGCCTTTGAAGAATTAGGCATTATGTCCGATACATTTGCAGGTTCATCAGTCGGCTCTGTCTTTGCTGCATTACTCGCTATCGGATATACTTCTGAAGAACTTAAACATGTATTTTCAAAAGTTAATTTTGAACTATTCAGAGACATTGCAATAGGTATTGGACCATTATTTGCGTTAAGTAAAGGGGGAGTTTTTCTTGAATGGTTAAGAGAACTCATTGAAAAAAAATTCTACGGCGATAAATATAAAAAAGGTGAAAACAGAGCTGTAACATTTAAAGATATTGATAAGAATTTAATTATCATAACAACAAATCTTTCTAATTTTGAATGCAAAGAATTTTCTAAATTTGAAACACCTGATTATGAAATAGCCTCAGCAATAAGAATTTCATCTTGTATGCCAGGCTTAATGAAACCTATTGAATATAATAAAACACTGCTTGTGGACGGGGATTTACAAAAAAGTTGGCCGATGTGGAAGTTGTCAAACAATCTTATGAGCAGTCATGAAAGAATTTTAGAATTACGCTTAGAAGGTTATTACGACAGCAACAATATTTCCGGTATTGACTATGCAAACGCTGTATACAGCTGCATGACATCAATGTCAACGTCATTTGTGACTGACATGTATGCAAATAAAGATAAATTTGATTATATTGTATTTAATACAGGGAAAACCGTTGTTGTTGACTTTAATCTGAACGAAAACAAACGTAATGAATTAATTCAATCAGGTTATGAACAAACAATAACTTATTTCACACAAATACTTCCCGTAAAAAAAGCTAAAATCAAAAATCACTACGAAATAATTCAAGCGCATGTTAATAAAATCCAAAAGTTTATCAACTCTAATAATATATTTAAAGCAAAAATTCAGCTTGGTGATTTATTCATGGATTTATGTAATTACAAAGATATAATTGATCTTGAAGATTTAAAAGAAATCAAAACATTTAAAAACATGTTTATACAAAACATAAAATACCCGCCGTTGTTCGGAAAAGCAAAGCTTAATAATGAAACGCTAATTAAAACAGAAGTAACAAAGATTAATAGAAATCTGATAAATAAAATTAATGAACTGGAAAAATATTTATACCTTTATCCTTTGAAATAGTTGACAATTAAACACGTTTAAGATACTATAAAGAGGTTGAAAATAAATGACAATTAAATAAGCCCTGGTGGCGGAATCGGTAGACGCGTCGGACTTAAAATCCGGTTGGAGTTAAATCCAGTGCCAGTTCAAGTCTGGCCCAGGGCAAATTAAAAAGAACTCTTAATAGAGAGAGTTCTTTTTTTATTACAAAATGTTAATAAAATTTATATTAAATGCAATTTCTCCTATATTAAATACTTTATATATATATCGTATATAACTCATGGAGAATTATGAATTTACGACCATTTTTTAGCAGCATAGGCAAAGGATTGGGCAATGCCGGCAAATCAGTCGGGAATGCTTTCAAAACAGGCTGGAATAACGGTAATATCCAAAAGGGTATGGCTATAACCGGCATGACTGCTTTTGGCGTAGGTTTAACAGGAACTATAATACATGACATGAAACGTAGCAATGGCAGCATATTTGGCGGATGCGGATGTAATTCATTCGGATTTGGCGGTAACATGAATATGTATGGATTTTCTCCGTATAATATGGGAATACCGACTATGGGATTTAATATGTTTGGAATGAACAGCATGCCAAACATGGGTATGTATAGCAGCATGGGCATGCTGAATAATATGTCCAGCATGGGATGTAATCCATATAATACACAAATGGGCAATATGATGGCATATCAGTGGGGACAACAGCTTGCTATGGAGATGCAGATGAATACACAACCCGGTACAGCATTTAACGGATTGTATACAACGCCGCAACAAGCAGTTGAATTGCCGGAGCTTAACTATGATGACGAAGCTGTAACAGGAGCTGATAAAACAAGCGGTCAAAAACTTAACGACAGTTTAGATGCACTTACTAATGATAAAGGACAAGCTATAGCCGGTAAAAATTTAAAAATTGAAGGATTTGACAGTAGAACCGATGGCAGAGGAACATATAAAACAGCAATTAGTGAGCTAGCAAAATCATATTTAGCCAACATCGATACAGATAATGACGGCTTAGTAAGTGAAGAAGAATTTGTTCAATTTGAATTATCAAAACTTGAAGAAGATGCTGATGATGCAGTCAAACAAGAAGCCGAAACAAGGGCAAGAACTGCGTTCAAAAAACTCGATGCAAATAATAGTGACAGCATAAGCTGGCACGAGTTGGGCGGAGCAATCGCAACATTCGATACTAATTCCGGCGGTCAAGACGGTATCATTAAATCAGAAGAATATTCTAACTGGTCAACACTAATTGGAAATAAAAACAGTAATAATTTTGACACAACATATAGAAAAAATTTAAGGTCTTTATTTGGTTTTAAAAAAGATTAATTTATCAAATTCCGACCAATCAAACTTTTTAGAATTAGCAAACACAGCTAATTCATCATTGCTGAGACTTTGTAATTTATTATTGATTATATCCAAATTTTCATGCGCGTCCATTGAAATGAGCGGCAAAGACGCATCTTCAGCAAGCTTTTCTACTTTTATATCATAATTTATTGCGCAAGTTTTTACTCCGCATTTTAACGCAACAAGAATTGCATGAAAACGCATCGCGATTAAGTATTCAAGCTTTGATAAACGTTCAATAATATTATCAGTCACAACCTCTGTTTGAATATTAGAGTTTAATGAACGTAGTATATTTTGAAATTTAATGCATAAATCATAATCTTGAGCTTCTTGCAATGAAAATATTTCAACTTTTTTATCAGAAAAGTTTGTAACTATAAGCATAGCAATTTTATGCAGAAGATTATAGTTCATTGTTTTAAAATCTCTAAGTTGAACACCTACGGTATTCTGTGTTTCTTCACATGTTACATCCAATGAGTAAACAGGATCACATACCAGTTTTGCATTTACGCCCCATTTATCAAGTAAATTTAAACTGTTTTCATCACGGACAGTAACAAGTGAGCATAGTTTCAAAAGATTTTTAACTATTAAGCCGGCAAACTTATTATTAATTGGTCCAATTCCTTGGGCAAAAATAATTACTTTTTTATTAAATAAAATTCCCAACCCTATTATCAAAGAATAGTAAACCAAACTTTTCAGACTTGTAACGTCCTGCAAAAGACTGCCACCGCCTGAAATAAGTACATCTGTATTTATTATTGTTTCAAGAACTTTTTTTAAATCAAAAGTTCTTACAGCATTAACACCGTATGCCTGTGATGTAAAATCAGGATTACTTGAAAATACAGTAATATCAGCATTTTGAAAATGATTGATTAACACTGATAAAATACTTTCATCTCCAAAATTCTTAAACCCGTAATATCCTGATATACATATTTTAACCATTATTGCCTCTATATATAGAATAAACTTCTTCTTTATACGGAATTGATTTTATTGCCCCAATACCTTTAGCCTGCAAGCCTGCAACAATAGAAGCAAATTTAACTGCCTCAAAAGGGGTAAACCCATGAGTTACGGCATGCAAAAATCCACCGTTAAAAGCATCTCCAGAACATGTTGTATCAACGTATTCGGTAGTATAAAAATCAGTAAATACAATATTTCCATTGTAACCTGTATAATATCCCTGGTTATCGCTTGATTTTAATACTACAATCTGTATTCCCATATCCCAAAGTTTCTTAATTATATTTTCTGGTGAATCCAATTCTAAAATATTAATTGCATCATGTTTAGTACTCATAAATAAAATATCAACATACGAGCTGATGCGTGTGAAATTTTCCTTTGCCTCATCTGCTGTGGTAATTGCGGAATAATAATTGGGATCATAAGCGGTCATAACACCGTTTTCCTTAGCTGTTTTAAAGGCATATTCAACCGCTTCATTAGCAGATGGTGAAAGTGATTGGGTAATTCCGGAAGCGTAAAGGACGCTGGAATTTTTAATATATTCCAAATCAATATCATCAATTGATAATTTAGAAGGCGCAATTTTCTTTCTGTAATAAACAATTTCTTTTTCATCAAGTGTCGGACGTGCTATGATGTACATTCCGTTAGGCTCATTGGAAAGTTTTACCTGAGAGGTATCAAGTCCCTCACTTTGCCAGCTGTCAAGAAGAAAGTCTTTAAACGGATCATTACCGACTCTGGTAATAAATCCGACTTTAGAGCCCATTCTTAATGCAGCAGTTGCAGCGGCAAGAGCATCCCCTCCGTAGTATTTATACAAACAACCGGCTGATGCCATTTTTGCATTAGTTGATAATTCAACCAAGCTTTCGCCTATAGCAACTATATCTAATTTTTCGCCCATATCAGCCCTTCAATTCTTTGATAACTTTTTGAGCACGTTTTGTTATCTCTGTATATGAATATCCGTCATAAAAATCTCTGCCAACCCCGACAGCTTTTGCACCGGCATCAATATATGAACAAACTTCTTCTAATTTTACATTACCCAATGGCATTATATTCAAAAACGGCATTGGTCTTAGTAAGTCTTCAACATACATTGTACCGCCCATAGCTGTTATAGGATAAATTTTGATAAACGGAATACGTGATTTCCAAGCATTATATGCCTCATTAGCAGTAGTAGTTCCTGCAATAAACGGTATTTGTTTATCTTTTGAAAGCTTTAATAGATTCATAGAAAATATTGGTGAAGACAGTATTTTTGCCCCCGACATAATTGCGGCATCAGCCTGCATAGAAGTTATAATACCACCGGCACATACTCTTGCATATTTTGAAACTTCTTCTATTGCCTCAAATATTTTCGGATTTTCCACATTAATTTCAAGTATTTTAATACCGCCGTCAATTAAAGCTTTAGCAGTATCAATTGCTTTTTGCGGTTCTTTACTTCTGATTATAGGAAAAATCTTCTCCTCTGATAAAAGTTTAATTAAATTTTCTGTCATAAACTATCCTTTTTTTGAAATTTATTATATCATAAAATAAAGGGATATGAAAAATGAAAATATTTAAGGGAAAAGCTTTCTTTTTTAAATCGATATTATTATACATATTTTTGGTTTTAGTGATATCATTGGTTTCAATTTGTTACTGGGAAAATCCGATTTATGATACTTTAATCAAAGCCACTTCATCCAAAAGTGTTGGGAGTGATAATATTTCACTTGTAGTTATAGATAACCGTTCTTTAACCGAACACAGATGGCCTTGGGCACGATCATTGTACGGCGATATGTTTGACTATTTTAATAAATACACAAAAGCAAAAGTTGTTGTATTTGACTGTATTATAAGAGCTTTAGATAAAAATAATCCTGCATCATCGGATGAATACTTTTTTAATTCCGTAAAATCATCGCCAAATTTTGTTGGCGCATATATGGCTTCAAATTCTCCCTATGAAAATCAGGGAATCGGACAACAGTATGACAAAAAATTTACGGAAAAATTTAAAATCAATGTGGAAGATGTAAGAAAAAAAAATACTTCGCGTTTTAGCCAATATAAAAGTATTTCGATATTACCTGAACCATATTTCAACAGTTTAAAATATGCAGGAGCAACTAACCTGAACTTAGATCCTTTTGATGCCAAATTAAGAGCTGCAAATGATTTGATAGGTTACAACGGGGATTTTTATCCAACAATCGCATTGGAAACATACTTAAAATACAATAATACAGATAAAGTTACATTAACGGATAAATACCTTATTGTTGATAAAACAGGTTTAAAAATTCCTATTTATATATCAATAGGCAATGTAAAACACAAAATAAAATTTTATCGCTTTAAAGACAATTCCGAATACTCGCACACAAAATATTCGGCAATCGATATAATTAATTCTGTTAAATTAATAAGAGAAGGCAAAAAACCGATAATATCACCGTCAGAATTTGATAATAAAATCGTAATTATAGGAGCGAATGCTTTAAGTCTTCAGGATGCTCATGACACTTCAATATCATTAAATCACCCCGGTGTAGATATTCAAGCAACGATACTCAATAACTTTTTAAGTAACGATTTTTTAATTAGATTTCCAAACATTCTGAACATTGCAATCATATTATTACTCTCAGTATTGACATTTACTGCGATAAGATTTCTTACTTTTATCCAGTCATTAATGTCATTAGTTCTTGTTGCAGTTTTATATTTTATATTCTGTCTGATTTGCTTTAATAATAATACAATACCATTAGTGATAACTCCTCTTGCAGTTCAGTTAAGTACAATGATTTTCGGGTATTCTTACAGATTTATTCTTGAAGGTAAAAATAAAGAAAAAATCAAAAACGCTATGGGGAAATATCTTTCACAAGATATTATGAAAAATGTTGTACAAAACATTGATGACATTAAATTAGGTGGCAAAAAAGCAAATGTAACCGTATTATTTGCTGACATCAGAGGATTTACAAGCATGTCTGAAAAAATGACAGCTGAGGAAGTGTCTGTCATTTTAAACGAATATTTTTCGGAAATAGAACCTATAATAACAAGATACAACGGAGTAATTAATAAATTTATAGGCGATGCTGTAATGGCAATATTTGGTGAACCTATACAGGATATCAACCATCCGCAAAATGCTGTCAAATGTGCTTGCGCAATGCTAAAAAAGGTTGAAGAACTTCAAGAAAAATGGCTTTTTGAAGGCAAACCGAAAATAGAAATCGGTATAGGAATTAACACAGGTGAGGCATTTGTAGGCAACATAGGCTCTGAAAAACGTCTTGAATACACAGTAATCGGCGATATGGTAAACCTTGCAAGCAGAATTGAAAGCTATAACAAAGTTTATAAAACCAATATGCTTATAAGCAGTTCAACATACTCATATGTAAGTCATCTGGTTAATGTAATAAAAATTGGCGATGTTACAATCCGTGGTAAAGCAAAAAAGATGGATATCTATGAGGTTTTAGGGTTAAACAAAAATGATTGACAATATCGACCAGCTAAAAAAAGCTATAGAAATAGAAATTCAATATAAATATATAGATATCCATGGAAAAACCCAGCCTTTTTCAAAATTTATTACAAATGAGGCTAAAAAATATTACAAACTTTCAAAAAAAAATCCGAAATGGGCAGTCTTAATCGAAATATTTGAGCACTACCCTTTTGCAGGAGTAAATGAACGCAGAAAAAGCATTGACAGACTTATTAAAGTTTTAAAATCAGAAACCACACCGCAAAAGGAAGTTCCGCAAGGTGAACACAAGCCTGCTAAAGACACTGATGTAATGTATATGAAAGGTGTCGGACCTAAAATTGCTTATAAATTAAATAAACTTGGAATTTACACAGCTCAAGATTTGATAATGTATTTTCCCAAAAAACATATCGATTACTCGTCAAGAACTTTAATCCGCCATTTGAAAGAAGGTGAAAATACTACAATCTTCGGCTATATAAAATCAGTTTCGGCGTTTAATTCAAAAAATAAACTTGCTGTCGTAAAAGTTACAATTGCGGATGAAAGCGGTCAACTTGTCTTGAATTTCTTTCAAGCAAAATCCAACCGTTTTATGCTAGAAAGAATTAAAGCACAATTTCCTATAAATGCGGGGATTATGGTATCTGGCACGGTAAAAACAAATAATTTTGACAAAAAATTAACCATAGATAAGCCAACATATTCAATAATGACAGGAGAGTTTTTGGAAGATAAAAACTCAAACCTGAATATAGCGAGAATAGTTCCGATTTATCAGGTTTGCGAAGATTTAAGCATTAAAGTTCTAAGACGTGCAATTTTTAACGCAATTCAAGTTTATAAAAACGAGATTGAAAATGTGCTGCCTGATTTTATTCGTGAAAAATACGCAATTTTGAATAAAAAAACAGCTGTAGAACAAATCCATTTTCCTGAAAGCATGGAATTATTAGAGCAGGCAAGATTTTCACTTATTTTTGAAGAACTTTTTCTAATACAATTAAAACTTGTAAGACTTAGAGAACAAAATTCGGGAAACCACTGTGCACTTGCGTTGAAAATTCAAGAAGAAGGTCTGGTACAAAAATTTATAAAAAATTTACCGTTTGAGCTTACCGGCGGACAGAAAAAAGCGGTTAATGAGATACTGAATGACCTGAATTCGGATGTTCCTATGGCAAGACTTTTACAAGGTGATGTCGGCAGCGGTAAGACAGTTGTAGCTGCAATTATGCTTCTTGCAGGCGTTGAAAACGGATATCAGGGAACAATTATGGCACCCACTGAAATTCTTGCACAACAGCATTATAATAATCTTCAAAAATGGCTTACGCCAATGGGATTAAGTGTTGGACTTTTCTTAGGCAGCCACGGTAAACGTATTCGTGAAAAATTCAGAACAGATTTAAAAAATGGACAAATGCACATCGCGGTTGGTACACACGCTCTAATACAAGAAGATGTTGATTTTAATAACCTCGGAGCAATTGTTGTTGATGAACAACACAGATTTGGAGTTCGTCAGCGAAATGTTTTAAAGAAAAAATCACAAAACCCTCAAATGCTTACAATGACAGCTACACCAATTCCGAGAACCCTTGCACTAACAGTTCACGGAGATTTGGATTTGACAGTTATAGATGAACTCCCTAAAGGCAGAAAACCTATTAAAACATCACTTGTGACTTCGCACAGAGGGGTTTATGAACTTATTCAGCGCGAAATTGAAGCAGGCAGACAGGCTTATGTAGTTTATCCACTAATTGAAGAAAGCGAAACGCTTTCGGCAAAAGCAGCAACAATCGAAGCTGAAAGATTACAAAATGAAGTTTTTCCGCAATTTAAAATTGGACTTTTACACGGAAAACTTAAAAACGATGAAAAAGAACAAGTTATGACGGATTTTAAAGCAAAAAAATATGACATACTTGTATCAACTACAGTAGTAGAAGTGGGAGTTGATGTACCAAACGCTACTGTAATGCTTATTGAAAATTCAGAGCGCTTCGGGCTTTCACAATTACATCAGCTTAGGGGTCGTGTGGGCAGAAATGATTTGCAGTCCTATTGTATTCTTCACACTGCAACAAAGTCACAGGAAACAAAAGAACGTCTTAATATAATGACTGAAACCAACGACGGATTTGTAATCGCGGAAAAAGATTTACAACTTCGCGGTCCCGGAGAATTTTTAGGTACACGCCAAAGCGGACTTCCCGATTTAATTATTTCTGATATAGTACGTGATGCAAAAATCTTGGAACAAGCACGTAATGAAGCTATAGATTTTATAAAATCACATAATATTGAAGATTATCCATACCTGAAAGAAGTTACGTCCTTACAGCTTTTTAGCGGTTTAGATATTTAAATTGTAAATAAATGTAAATCAAGCTTTAGAAATAAGCAATTATTGAATATTTATATACTTTATATATAAGAGTATAAATGAGGACATACATATGGTAAGAGTTATTAACAATAACCTCTGGTCACCTGTTCCATGGGGCTGGGGTTGCGGCGGTCACCACAGCTGTGGTGGAAACAACTGGTTAAATAAACTGTTTGGATATCAAATGATGTTTGGCATGATGAATAACATGACAAATATGTTCAGCAACTATGCAACGCCACCACAACAAGGCGGTAGTTTTTATCCGGGTTTGCAATTAGGCGGTGGCGGAACTGCTCCTATGTCTTATGAAGAATACCTGTCAAAAACAGAAGAACAACAAGCATATTCTGAATTAAAAAATACTTGGACTGAATTTAAAATCAGTAAAATTGGTGATAAATACTACGCATACTTAAAATCAGATAAAACCCAACGCGTAGAAGCAGACAGCATTTATGACTTGATGGATGGTTTAAATGAATACGTAGACACAAATCCTGATAAATTCAAATCAAAACCTGCAAAAGTAGAAACATCAAACAACGGCGGAGATGACGATACTGCGCCTGTTGATGATACTGCGGATACTGATGGCGCAGGTGTATTTGCTGCGCGTGAAGCAGCTACACCTGCACCCGAGAATAGTCGTAAAGTAAACGATGGTTGGTATATTGCATCAACAACAAAGAGTGATTACTTAAAAGCTAGATTTACAAAAGAAAATCTATCTCAAGTTAAAAATTCTGCTGGAGCAGTAGCAAGCTACCTAATCAAAGATTGGAAAGCATCTAATATAGATGACAAACAATTAAAATCTAAAATTATTAAACAAAATCCGAGTATTTTCAATAATGATGGTGACATATTACCAAATGCAGATATGAATAAATTTGATATTCCAACATATGATTGGGCTTCCAAAAATTGTAAAAAAGAAGCAACTACTGCTAACAAAAGTAAAAACGAATGGTCATATGGTTCTACAGGGCAATACACCTATAACAATGGGAATGGTATACACATTAAATATCAAGGAACACAAAATTGCATTTATCAGAAAAATGGTAACAGTTCTGTGGATGATGATGCTATTTTTGTAATTAATGGAAAAGAATATACAATTATATGTCCCAATGAAAAACCTGATTATACTAAATGCAAAAAATTAGATTATTGTGAAATTACAGGACAACGCAGCCTTGGAGCTGACTTTACATTAATTCATCATGAAACAGGTAAATTTAATCCTACTAGTGCAGACATGAATTGGAAATATACAAATCATAATAGTGGTGCTAAAGAGAATAAGACATTCAGATTATTACCAATAAATGGTGGAACTTGGATAGATATATATCTTAAGAATGGACAGGTACATATGAAACAAGGTAATAATGAATATCTTGCTGATGATGTTATGCTCGGAAAACAAAAATTTTAAAAATTTAGCATTTGAAACATTTATTTTGTAAACAATTGTAACGAAATCTTCTCTTTTGTGAAATTTTGCAAGTTATATATACTTTATATATATAAGAGAGCATAAATAGAGGAGAGCAGGCCATGTATAATATTACAGGATGGTCAGGCGGCGGACGACGACCGCTAACATACAATTTAATGCCGGGACAATTTAGAAATACGCGTGTAAATGTATTTCCAAGCCAAACTATTATTAATAACAATATAGGCAATTTTGGAGGATGCTACGATTATGGGCATTGCGGTTGCGATGGTGGCAGCAGTACTCCGAAATGGATGAATTGGATGATGGGCATAGGCTTTGGGACTTCACTCCTTGGCAGCATACTCGGAATGTTCGGCGGTGGCGGCGGCGGAGGTGCTGCTAAAGCCGACACAGCAACAGATGAATTTGCATCACTCAAAACGTTGTATCCAAAAAATACATTCTCTAAAGTGGGCGACACATACGTTTGTGTAACAAAAGACGGTAAACAAATACGCGGTAAATCACCGGATGAGTTGTTGAATAAACTTGGCGGTGGTGATGACGGTGCCGGAGAAATCAAAACTGAAATAAGAGATGATTTAGCTGAAGTTAAAGAAGAAGTCTCGAAATTCAATCAAATATATAAGCCCAACTTTGGTATCGAAATTGAAGCTATAGAAGATAAAAATGATCCTGATTACAAACAATATAAAGTTAAAACCGGAGGCGGAAACATTGAAGCCGGAACTACTTTCAGAACTATATCAGATCTATATGCTGCAGTGAGAAATATAAGCAACCAACCTGCAATAAATCAACAGGCAGTTGCGACTACGACACCAAATGCTTATACAGATTTTTCAAATATTAGTATAACTAAAGTTCATGATGATTCTGGTCAAACACAAGACATTAATGCTCGCCAGGGAACCTCAAAACTAACCTGGAATCAAAAAGACGGTCATGATGATAAAACAACAGCACCGGCAAAAATTGAAGTAATATCATCCAGAAGTGGAAATAAATTTACGTATACATTAACACAAGAGACATTTGATTATAATGGTAAAAAATATAATGTATATCAAAAAGCAAATGACCCATCGCAAAAATATATAATTTATAACAACCAGTTATTACAAACAGGTGATTTAGCAGGTAAGGGCACTGGATATTAAAAGTTTAAAAGCCGGGCGAAAAACGTTCGGCTTTTTTAATTTTTATTAAAACACCTTGGCAAGTACAAATATTATGTGTATAATAAAGCAAGTAACAGAAAGAGGTGTTTATATGGAAGATTTAAAGGTAGTTATTGGTTCTGATCATGGCGGGTTTCATTACAAAGAAGCTATTATGGATTATTTAAAAACCCGTAATATAGAGTTTATTGATGTTGGTACACACACTAGAGAATCTTGTGACTACCCTGATATTGCAAAAGAAGTTGCTAAAAAAGTATCATCAGGAGAATATAACAGAGGCATTCTTGTTTGCGGAACAGGTATCGGCATGTCTATTGCTGCAAACAAAGTTCGCGGGATTAGAGCGGCTTTATGCGGGGATACATATTCAGCAAGAGTTTGCAGAGCACACAATAATGCAAATGTTCTATGCTTGGGCGAACGCGTTATTGGTGAACACCTTGCGCTTGATATTGTTGATATTTGGCTAAAAACAGGATTTGAAGGCGGCAGACATAAACGAAGAATTGATACTATCGAATAAGGAAAAAATATGACAAAAGACATTGATTCAAAAAAATTGGCCTGCATTATAGCGGGAACACTTGACGATAAGTTGGGTAAGGATATTACAATTTTAAATATCAGCAATGTTTCATCATTAGCGGATTATTTTGTAATTGTAACCGGAGACTCCACACCACAAGTCAAAGCTTTAATGAACAACACAAAAGAAAAAATAAAGGAATTTTTTGAACGTTCACCAATCAGAATGGAAAACGACACAAAAAACCGATGGAATTTACTTGATTACGGTGATGTAATCGTTCATATACTCCATAAAGACGAACGCGAAACATATGCCATTGAAAAATTCTGGAGCAATGCTTTCAGCGTATCTGAAGACGAATGGAAAGAAATTTCAAAAGATTACAGAGAATATTAATAACGTAAACTGGCTCCTTTTCAGGGGCTTTTTCTTTATTTTACTTAACATTATTGCAAAATATTAAAAATAGTGTAAAATTAACTATGAAAAGAGTATTTTAGGAAAATTAAAATGAGCAGAGAAGAAATTAATAACCAAATTAACGAACTAGTATTAGATATGGCAAAAGACCCGCAGAATGTGGAAAATTACCACAAACTTTCAGAGCTTTATCTTCAAATTGAAGATTATGATAAAGTAATGTCTGTACTTGAAAGTCTTTTGACTATCAAACCTGATGATATTCAGGCATTAGTCGGGATGGGTACTATGTGGTTCTATGAAAAAGATTTTAGAAAATCTCTTTCATATTACAACAGAGCATTAGAGATTAATCCTAAAAACTTCTTAATTTATTATAATATGGGAAATGTTTTTGCTGAATGGAAAAACTTTCCAAAAGCACTGTTTTACTATAACAGAGCAATTGATTTAAATTCAACAAATCCTGAAATATACAATGCTATTGCACTTTTATATCAAGACAATGAAGATTATATTGAATCTAAAGCTTATTATGAAAAAGCCTTATCTTTGGATCCTGAAAACCTTACAGCATTAATTGACATGGGTAACGTGTGCTTTAAGTTATTTGATTATGAAACAGCTTTAGAACTTTATAAAAAGGTTTTTGTGCTTAATCCTGATAACAAAATTGTCGCTATTTGCATAGGTAATACTTTAACACTTATGCGAGAACGTGAAAAAGCTTACAACTATTTTGAAAAAGCATTACAAATGGAAGGCGATAACTATAAAGCATATATCTGCTATGCGATTGCTCTTTCTGAATTTGGCGAATATGATATGGCTGTTGAAATGTACAAGCGCGCAGTTGGTGTATGTCCAAAAGAAATTGATGCTCAAACTTTACTCGCAAACCTTTATACAAACTTTAATTTCCTTGATTTGGCAATTGATTTGTATAGAGAATGTTTGAGGCTAAAACCAAACAGTGCCGAAACTTACATGCTTTTGGGCAACGCTCATTATTTGAAAGGTGAGACAGAAGATGCAATCGCATCTTATCGCTCATCAATAAATATCGCGCCTGAAAACGATGAATACAGATTGGTTTATACACAAGTTCTTGATGAATACATTGACAGGAGAGCATAAAAATGCGCGAAATGCCAAGTATGATTGAAAGAATAGTTGCACCACTCTCTTATCTTACAATGGGTATGGTCGGTTTTATATGGCTTATTGTAAGCTTATTCACTAATGCCCGTTTAAAGCCGTTTTTGCAATATCATATTTTTCAATCGATTTTTATCTCTCTGGGATTTACAGTGTTGTCGTTGTTTATTGGTTTTCTATCAAATATTCTTAGTTTTATACCATTAATAAACAAACTTGTAGCTCAAATAGCATTTTTGCTTAATATGCCAATGCTGCTGGGATATTCTTTAATTCAAATTGTAATTTATTCAGTATTAATTTATCTTGCAGGTACATCTTTTCTTGGCAAATACAGCTACATTCCTTGGATATCAGATATTATCGGTCAGAACATTAACCGCCGTTGATTTATGTAGAATTATTGCATTGGAAAGCGGTATACCGCCTTTTTGATGAGGCTTATTCACTATTTGCCCGTTAATATACATAACTGTTGACCCGCCGCCGTCAAGGTTCATGGCATTTGTACAACCAATTTGTTTCATAAAGTTTGCAAGTTCCATCAAAGTCATACCGATTGAACTACCTTCACGACCGTCAACAGCCACAAGGATTAAGTTGTTATCAGCAGTATACCCGATTGCACTTCTGGGATTTCGACCGCCTATTGCTCCCAACTTTTGTGCTGTCATATCAACAAAAACTTCATTATCTTTAAGAAGATAAGGACCGCCGCTTATAATATGTTTGACATTTTTCCATTCAGGTGAAGTATTAACGGTTAGTTTAACATCTTTTTTGTCTAAAAGAGGATTTAAGATGCTTTTTGGACCAGAAATCACATACCCGTTTTGAGGAATTTCAACAGGATTTGCAGATGCTTTTGTAATAGTATTATCTTGGACTACCAAATTCATTCCGTATTTTGGGGCATATGGAGAAGTTTTACCCCAGTCGGGAGTGTAAGCAAGAACGTAAGTTGAAAGCATTCTGGGCTGGTTAATATTATGAACTTTTATTGTATGTCCGCTGCCTTTAATATTTGCATTAAGCTGCACTCTGGCAATATCGAAACCGTTATCGAAAATACCCATTGCAACTCTGTCATATATAGGACCCGTGTATATTTTTTTGTTAATCATTAAAGTTCCCAGAGGAACGCCTGTTTGAGGCTTAAAATATGTCCCGTTTAAGGCTACTACAGCATTATTATTCTTGGCTATTGTTGAAATTGTTCGTCTGCTTTTTAAGGTTGAATTTGAGGATAAGGCGGGGGCAAGCTCCAAATCTTTTGCCAGTTTCATATCAACTTCTACAACATTTATTCTTACGGGCTTACCTGCATAGTACTTTGTAAGTTTAATATGCTTTACCCCGCCTGTTACATCTGTTATGACAGCTTTAGGGTATTTTTGCCGTACCATTGTATCAAAATTTTGCCTGCGGATTTCGGGTGAAAATTCATTAAGAATCCGCATCTTAATTTGTCCTGTATCAAAGTCAGGAGCTGTAACTTGCGCAACCTTTAAATTTCCTGCGTGAATAGGCAGCAGCCCCTGACACAAAATTAAAACTCCGATGACTGAAACATTCACAGCAGTTTCAATCATCTTTTTATAATCTTTTTCATTGCAAATCATTGTATCCATAGTGTCACCAAGATTTTCGTAACCGGATACCTTTTTGATTTAAGAGTGGTGCGGGGAATAACACTCATCGGAAACTTAAAATCAAAACCTTTTTTTAAGAACTTCCTACTACTATTGTAACAAATTTTAACATATTTTTCAAGTGCCCGCAACCCTCTAACCGCAAAGATTTTACAAAACTAAATAAGGTGTTTTTTACACTCATTTATGTTATAATCATAAAAAAAGGAGATTTTATATGAGAGAGTTTGAATTTAATCTTTCCATGGAAGAATTGGAAAAACGTACACATAAAGATTACCTAATGACTAAAAAGATGTTAAAAGCAGATGCGCCTGAATATTTAGAACTTGCTCAGGGCGACAGAGAAGCTCTGAAACACCTTGTAAAAGCGGCTTATATTTTAGAAAAAATTAACATGCAGATTGACTGTCATCATAATTTAGAATTTAAAGCATTTTTAGAAAGAGAAATCGAAAAAGGCAATAAACAAGCAGAACTTACAAAAATTCTTTTTGATGCACAAAAAGGCATCAACGCAATTGACACAATGTCAAATAAAATTAATCTTGCAAAAGGCATAGTTGAAATGCCGGGCAAAGGCGTTTATCCTGAGGATTTGTCAAAAGAAGAATTCCACGCTATATTGACTAAAATGTTAAATGAAGGCAAAACTGAAGAAGTAAAAAAAATCTTAACTCAGCGCTCAGTAGTTGAACGTGACGGGGAATACCTTAAAGGCACTGATTATATTGACAAATTTAAAAACGATTTTGCAAAAATGGCGGACGAATTGGAACTTGCATCTAAAGTTTCTACTAATTCTGATTTTAACGAATATCTTGAATTACAGGCTAAAGCTTTAAGAACGGCTGATCCGATGTTGGATGCTTATGCTGATAAAAAATGGGCGACATTGCAAGATACTCCGCTTGAATTTACAATTACACGTGAAAACTATGAAGATGAAATGACAGGTACAATTGTCGAAAACAAAGAGCTTTCAGAGCTTTTGGAAAAACATAGAATTTCACCAATTCCGAAGGATTTCTTGGGCGGCCGTGTAGGAATTGTAAACAAAAAAGGCACAGAAGCTTTAATGGCAATAAAACAGTATTTACCGACACTTGCACAAAATATGCCGTTCAGCGATGAATACGAACAAAATATTAATCCAAACCAAGATGCCAAACAAACTATGGTTGACGTTGATTTGGTTGCTGTTACAGGTGATGTCGGAGAATATAGAGGCGGAATTACGCTGGCTGAAAACTTACCAAATGACGATAAATTGTCGCTTACAATTGGGGGCGGCAGACGTAACGTTTATCACAGACAAATTCGTTTCATAAGCGATATGAAAAAATTACAGGAAAGACTTGATGAGATTTTAGATAAAGAACAACATCAATATTATTTGGATGAGGCTGATCACTGGTTTACAATCGGACACGAAAATGCACACTCTCTCGGACCTAAAAAGGCTTGTGAAACTCTCGGCAAGTATAGAAACATCATCGAAGAAAATAAAGCCGATATGGGCGCGCTGGCATTTGTTGACTTATTAACAGAACTCGGTATGTACACAGAAGAACAACGCAAACAAATTATCGTTACAACAATTGCTGATAACTTCTTAAAATCCAAACCGACTTTAAGTCAGGCACATAGAGTTCGTACAGTCATGCAAAATAAATATTTCGCAGAACGCGGCGCATACGATATTATTGACGGAAAAATTCACGTTAATATTGAGAAAGTCGTTCCTATTGCAAAAGAAATGTTGTCTGAAATTGTCAGAATTCAAATAGAAGGCGATTTTGAAAAAGCAGAAAAATATGTTTTGGATAATTTTATCTGGACAGATAATCTTGAACTTATTGCACAAAAACTTCAAAAGATAAATAAAACATTAAACGGACGTACTGAAAGCGAACTAGCGCAAAAACTTTTAAAGGAATAAGAAATGGAATTAATAAACTCAATTTTAGCATTTTTAATCAATTTTATAGAACATGTAATCAATATCATGGGACCTTGGGGAATAAGCTTGCTTATGGCAATAGAATCATGTAATATCCCATTACCTAGTGAAGCAATATTACCGTTTGCCGGATATATTGTAAGCAAAGGTGAAATGAATTTTCATGTTGCTGCACTGGCAGGCGCATTCGGCTGCGTTTTAGGCTCAATACCATCATACTATCTGGGATACTTTGGCGGTCGAAAATTTGTAGAAAAATACGGCAAATACTTTTTAATCTCTCACAAAGACCTTGAAGAAGCTGATAAATGGGTTGAAAAATACGGCGACTGGGCATTTTTTATATGCAGAATGCTGCCTGTTGTAAGAACTTTTATCTCACTTCCTGCGGGAATTTTAAGAGCTAAAAAAAGAATATTTTTCACACTAACATTTTTAGGTTCGCTTGTATGGAGTTACCTGCTTGTGTATGTCGGTGTAAAAATGGGGCAGAACATGGATGCTTTTAAACACATCTGGCACAAATTCGATATAGCAATTGTTGTTATATTCGGCATACTCGGATGTATTTATATTTACAAACATGTAAAACATTTAAAAGAATCATAGGAGTAAAATGCTTTTTTATACAGACTTACATATACATTCTAAATATTCAAGAGCAACAAGCAAGAGCTGCAATCTTGAAGAACTGGCAATCTGGGCAAAAAAGAAAGGTTTAAACCTTATTTCCACAGGCGACTTCACCCATCCTGCATGGTTTGCAGAGATTAAGGAAAAACTTGTACTAGCTGATAATGGTACATTTAGGCTTAAACCGGAAATTGAAAAAGAAATCGGCGCATCAGTAAAATTTATTTTATCAGTTGAAATTTCAACAATTTACAAGAAATGGGACAAAACACGAAAAGTTCATCACGTTGTTTTTGTTCCTGATTTACAAACTGCTGAAAATTTCAGACAGAAACTCGGAGCAATAGGAAATATAAATTCTGACGGCCGTCCTATATTAGGTCTGGATTCCAGAAATCTTTTGGAAACTGTATTGGAAAGCGGCGAAAATTCATTTATTATACCTGCGCATATCTGGACACCATGGTTTTCCGTACTCGGTTCTAAATCAGGTTTTGACAGTATTGAAGATTGTTATGGCGACCTCTCAGACCATATTTTTGCGGTAGAAACAGGTCTTTCTTCAGACCCTGAAATGAATTGGCATGTATCAAAACTTGATAAATTCAGACTTGTGTCCAATTCAGATGCACATTCTCCTTCCAAACTTGCACGAGAGGCTACAGTATTCAACATAGATCCTGACTACTACTCTATTATGCATGCATTAAAAACAGGCGAGGGCTACAACGGAACTGTAGAATTTTTCCCTGAAGAAGGTAAATACCATGAAGACGGTCACAGAAAATGTAATATCTGTCTTACACCTGAAGAAACAAAAGAATATAACGGCATATGTCCGGTTTGCGGAAAGCCTTTAACTATAGGTGTTTTATACCGTGTAAACGAACTTTCAGATAGAAAAGAAATTATCACACCGCCGATTACAGCAGGTAAAACATACAGTCTTGTACCTTTACAGGAAATTTTATCTGAAATTTTACAAGTCGGACCATCGAGCAAATCAGTCGTATCCGAATATGAAAGACTTATTAATACTTTTGGGTCAGAATTATCAATATTGCAAGATGTACCGCTTGATGATATTTCTAGATATTCAACACTGCTGGGTGAGGGGATCACACGATTGAGAGAAGGCAGAGTTATCAAACAAGCAGGCTATGACGGTGAATACGGTGTTATAAGACTTTTTGAAAATAATGAGCTTGTAAAAAAAAAGTCGGTAAATCTAAAACTTAATATAGATATTCCTCTTCCCCAAAAAGGAGCCACGCCTGCGACTCCCACAAGAACAGGACTTGATGAACACCAGAAAAATGCAGTTGAAAACGAACATTCGCAACTTTTGATTACAGCAGGTCCGGGGTCGGGTAAAACAACGGTTCTTACAAAACGTATTGAATATCTTATAACTAAAGGGATTGCTCCTGAAAATTGTCTTGCAGTAACGTTCACACGCAGAGCTGCTCAGGAAATGCGCGACAGACTTTCAAAACTTGTAGGGGAAAAAGCGAATTTCATAAATATACACACCTTCCACTCACTTTGCTTTTCAATTTTAAAAAAGCATTCTGATGCTGATTTTGTAGTTATGTCCGAACAGGAAAAAGCTCTTTGCAAGGATGAAACTTTGCTTAAAAATGCAATCAGTTTTGATGATTTAATAAATCTTACCGTAAAACTTTTTGAAGAAAATTCGGAAATTTTACAATTATATCAGGGAATTTTTAAATACGTTTCCGTAGATGAATATCAGGATATAGACGAAAATCAATATAAATTAATTCGTCTTTTAGTCCCTAAAAATGGAAATATATTTGTAATTGGCGACCCAAATCAGGCAATATACGGTTTTAGAGGCGGTGATGCAAAATTTTTCATCAACTTTAAAGAAGATTATCCTGATACACATATAATAAATCTCAAAAATAATTACCGCTCTACAAACAGCATAGTAGATGCGTCAAATCAGATGATTAATTGCTTTAATATTGAGGCTGCTATGAATAAGCCACATGAAAAGATTACAATCCACACAGCTCCGACTGACAGGGCAGAGGCAGAATTTATCGTAAGTTCAATCGAAAATCTTATAGGCGGGCACAGCTTCTTTTCTATTGATAGTGCCAGAAGTGATGGTGAAGAAAATAATTATTCTTTCTCGGATTTTGCAATACTTTATCGTACTTCTTCGCAATTGCCGCCAATAATTGATGCATTAAAAAGGTCGGGAATGCCATATGTAAAGCTATCCAATGATGTTCTGTGCGAACAAAAAGCGGTCAGAGAACTTCTTAACCGGCTAAACTGTGAAACTCCGATTAATCAACAGATAATAGCTCTTTCTGAGCAATTTAAAGATAAAATTGATGATTATGTTTTAAAATATTTTCTAAATCTTTCACAAAGCTGTAGAGATACAAATGAATTTATTCATCAGGTTTCCTTGCTCACAGAGGCTGATACTTTAGATAAAAGGGCAGACAGAATTACTTTAATGACCCTGCATTCTTCTAAAGGGCTTGAATTTAACTGTGTTTTTATTGCAGGATTAGAAAATGAAATTATTCCTCTGTACCGTGCAAAAGAACAAAACGAAATTGAAGAAGAACGTCGTCTTTTATACGTAGGAATGACAAGGGCAAAAGAAAGATTATTTTTAACTCATGCTATAAAAAGAAAATGGCTTGGAGTATATAAAAATCTTACAATTTCACCGTTTCTGGTAAAAATTAAAGAAGATTTGCTTAAGTTAAGCAAATTTGATAAAAAATTTGTTGAAAAAGATAACTCTGAACAATTAAGCTTGTTTTAAGCAACAAAAAAAGACGTTTTAGAAACGTCTTTAAAAAATGGGGCAGGTAATAGATTTTAATTCGAACCGATTGTTAAACGAAATTAATAAATTTTATGAATTAAAGCGATTACTGAAATAAAATAGCTTGTTTTTGCTATAATTATAATAATCAAAAACTATTA
>CATNBA010000013.1 GCA_950096985.1 uncultured Candidatus Melainabacteria bacterium | reverse complement strand
TGTTAATAAATATCCTCTATTAACTAATGTAAATTATTATTTTTATTATACTATAGTTCTAAGGGCAGGATATTATGATTTTTAACGAAACAAAAACTCATGAAATTACGGTCGACGTAGTAATTGTTACTCTAAAAAATGATGCATTGCAGGTATTGCTTGTTAAACGTACAAATGAGCCATTTAAAGATAAATGGGCAATCCCCGGCGGATATGTAAGACTATCTGAAAACCTTGATCAAGCGGCATTAAGAGTATTAAAAGAACGTACAAATGTTGACAACATTTATCTTGAACAGTTATACACATTCGGAGACCCTCTCCGCCACCCAAATTCAAGAGTTATTACCTGTGCATACTTTGCACTGGTAAGAGCAGAAGATATTCAAATCGTTACAACTCCCGAACTCGGATGGCACAAGATTTCGGATTTACCGCCTCTTGCATTCGACCATAAAGAAATTATCGAATACTCAATGAAAAGAACAAGAGAAAGATTAGAACTCTGTCCTGTTGCATATCAGCTATTAAACGAAAAATTTACTCTGACAGAAATGCAGAGAGCATATGAGTTGATTATGCGTAAAAAACTTGATAAACGAAACTTTAGAAAAAAAGCTCTTTCTACAGAAGGCTTAATTGAACTTGATGAATATACAAAATCATCTTCAAAAAGACCTGCAAGATTATATACTTTTGAAAATATAAAATTAAATTCAAAAAGAGCCCACTTTATTTCTAAGAAAAAGGAGAAAATTAAATGTTAATAAATTTGGTTTGGGCTGTACAAATAGTTTCAGCATTATTACTGGTTATTTTAATTCTTTTACACTCACCTAAAGGCGATGGGATTGCAGGGATTGGCGGAGCATCACATGTTTTTGCATCTCAAAAAAGTGCCGAAAAAGGTTTGAATAAACTGACAGGAATTGTATCTTTAATCTTTTTAATTTGTACATTCCTTTTAGGCTTTGGTATTATCAAATAATGAATATACTTATTACCGGTGCTTCAAAAGGTATTGGAAACGCGATAGCAAAAGAACTCCAAGATATTGGGGAAGTTTTTGTTACGGGTAGAAATGAACAGGCACTTACAGCTTGTAATGCGAAAGGATTCTGTGTATGTGACCTTTCAAAAGATATTAATACTCTCGCAAAATTTATTGTTGATAAAAATATAGATGTTTTGATTAACAATGCCGGCGAGTATATATATGGCGGTTTGGAAACTCTTGAAACTGCTGATATTCAACGAATTTACCAGACAAACCTTGTTGCGCCCGCTTATCTTATTTCAAAAGCAATCCCTCACATGAAAGATCAAAGATGGGGCAGAATTATAAATATCGGTTCAATATCAGGTGTAATGGGAGAGGCTTATGCAAGCGTTTATTCATCATCAAAGTCAGGACTTATAGGACTTACGAAAGCACTTGCTCTTGAACTCGCAGAATATGAGATTACCGTGAATACAATTAACCCCGGCTGGGTAGAAACTGAACTAGGTATGAATTCTATTGAGGACAGCGAATTTTCAAAGGATGAAATATTACAGTGCATACCTCAAAAAAGATTTGTTAAACCGGAAGAAGTTGCGAAACTTTGCAAATACTTAATCTCATCTGATGCAAAAGGCATTACAGGACAATCAATAAACCTGTGCGCAGGATTAAGCGTAGGAATTTAACTTGACAACAAAGTATACTATAGTAAATAATAAAAAATAAGAATGTTTTTATTGGAGGTTTTTATATATTTAAATTAATCAGCTGTGAGATGCCCTACCCCGGCTATATGTCTCGTATTATAAAGGGCTTTACTCTCGCTGAAGTTTTAATCACTCTTGGGATTATCGGAGTAATTGCCGCTTTAACAATTCCTAATTTAGTAGCAAATTATAAAGAAAAACAAACTATTACAAAGTTAAAAAAGGTATATAGTACTTTTTCCAATGTTTACCAATTAACAATAAAAGAATATGGAACACCTGACACTTGGGATGAAATAAATTTTGACCCATCCCGTACACAAGTTTTTTGGGATAGATTAAAACCCACTCTTAAATTTATAAAAGAATGCAATGCTAATAACAGATTTGAATGTTGGGATGCAGATAATTATTTTACATACTTAAACGGAGATTCTACCCAGAATCATATACATAACGGAAAACAAATAACATCTATACTTAATGACGGTACAATGATTGCGTTCAATGCAGGTGTTTATTATGATACGGGATGTGCTAGAAACGGTGATTACTTTGCCTGCGCAGATTTAACCGTCAAAACCGATAATTCTCAAAAACAAGTTTACGGCAAAAATATTTTTGTATTCAGGTTCGAACATAATTTATTTGTACCTTCAGGAAAAAAGTCTGAACCAAACGATTGTTATAGTAATTCTACAGGATGCACTGCTTGGGTCATATTTAATGGAAATATGGACTATTTAAGATGTAAAGATGATCTATCCTGGAACGGAAAGTCAAAGTGTAATTAGTTAATATATTTTACTATATCTTCAGCAGTAATCTTTAAACAATCCAGTTTTTCGCAAGTTGTCTGTCTGTGCTCCCATAAGCAAGGTTTTATCGGACAATTATCATCCGCTTTAATTGCAGTAACCAAGTCCGATTGCGGGATCAATTTTTTATCATCGGTTGGTCCGAATATTACATAAGTTCGGGTTTTCATAGCAACTCCCGCATGCAAAGGAGCTGAATCAGAACAGATAAATTGCTCAGCTTTTCCGATTAAAACTGCTAAATCTTTTAAACTTTTAGTTTTGCCGTAATAATCCTCAAAACCTGTGGTATTCTTACGAATTGTTTCTATAACTTCCGCATCATCAGGTCCGCCTGCCAACATTACATGTTTACCTTTTTTCACAAGCAAATCAATAGTTTCAGCCCAAACTTCCGCTGTAATTGTTTTAATCATCCCTTTTTGAATACTCATTTTGCTTACCCCGGGATGGATTAAAACAGAATTAGGTATTTTTTCCTGCTCGTTAACATCAATTTCAGGGAGATATGTCTTATGTTCAGTAATAGGTGTCACCAAATCATGATACATCGCACAAGCATATTGGTTTTTATTTAAAGGAACAGCTTTTGTCAGCAGTTTTTCACTTAAACTTCCTGTATAATATCCATAACGTTTCTTTATTCCTGTCATAAACAGTAAAAGGCTTATAAGCTTGTTACCACCTGAGGAAATAACCATATCAAAATTCCCTCTTCGCGCCAAATAAACTAATTTAAGCAGTTCAAAATATTTATTTTTACCTTTAACATCAATTAAAAACAAATTATCAATGATATTAGTTAGATCCTTAACGCTTTTACTTCTCGGTTCAAGTGCCA
Organism: uncultured Candidatus Melainabacteria bacterium; assembly: GCA_950096985.1. Lineage (GTDB taxonomy): Bacteria > Cyanobacteriota > Vampirovibrionia > Gastranaerophilales > Gastranaerophilaceae > Stercorousia. The sequence continues at coordinate 40,821 of CATNBA010000013.1, read as the reverse complement.
AAGTAATCTTTGCCTCAGGATATTCTTTTTTTAATGATATAAGTGCGGGCAGAAAAAATATTTCGTCACCAATCCCGCCAAAATTTATTGCCAATATGTTCATAACCCGATTATACAATAAAAATATTTGTAGTATCATAAATTTATGGTAAATAAAGTAACTACTGGAGCAGTAATAGGTCTTAACGCATATAAAGTTACTGTAGAAACAGACGTATTGAACGGACTGCCGGCTTTTTCGATAGTAGGTCTTCCGGATGCTGCAATTAATGAAGCACGTGACCGAGTTCGTTCTGCTATTAAAAATTCAGGCTTTACGTTTCCTTCTAAAAAAGTTGTTATTAATCTTGCTCCTGCCGACTTAAAAAAAGAAGGTTCAAATTTTGATTTACCGATTGCCATAGGTCTTTTGACAGAAGAAGAAGTTCTTACCGAAGAAAAAATCAGGAATTACGCATTTATTGGCGAGCTTTCACTTGATGGCAGCCTTCGTGGTGTGAACGGGGTATTACCGCTTATTATCGGATTGAAAGAAGTAGGTATTACAAACATTTTTGTACCGAAAATCAATGCTTACGAGGCCGGCTTGGCTGACGGTATGAACATTTTCGGGGCAGAATGCCTCTCTGAAGTTGTAAATCATTTTACAGACAAACCATTAACACCAACTGTTGTTAATATTAATGATTATCTGGAAAAAGGAGCAAATACAAATTTTATATATGATTTTAAAGATGTAAAAGGGCAGCAAAAAGCAAAACGTGCGCTGGAAATTTCAGCAGCTGGTGGTCATAATATGCTGATGATTGGCTCGCCCGGATCAGGTAAAACAATGATGGCAAAATGTTTCCCGTCAATATTACCGCCTTTGGAACTTCAAGAGGCACTGGAATTAACAAAAATCTACAGTATTTGCGGACTTTTGCCGTCAGATGAACCATTAATGGCAAAACGACCTTTTCGTTCGGTACACCACACCGCATCTGCAAACGGCATAACAGGCGGCGGCTCAAACCCGAAACCAGGTGAAATTACACTTGCACACAGGGGAGTTTTATTTCTTGATGAAATGATAGAATTTCCGAGAAATGTTCTTGAAGTTCTGCGCCAGCCCTTGGAAGACGGAGAAATAACAATTTCCAGAACAAAACATTCCATAAAATACCCGGCAAAATTCACACTTCTTGGCGCAATGAACCCTTGCCCGTGCGGATATTTAGGTGATAAAGAAAAACAATGCACCTGTTCTGAATTTCAAATAAACCGTTATCAATCAAGACTTTCAGGACCATTACTTGACAGAATTGATTTACAGGTAGAAGTACCAAGACTCACGGCTGAAGAACTTTTGAATACACAGCCGACAGGAGAGTGTTCTGCCGATATTAGAAAACGAGTTATTAAAGCCAGAAAAATTCAAGCTGAACGGTATAAAAATGAAGGTATTTTAACAAATTCCGAACTAACTTCAAAACTTATCAAAAAATATTGTCAATTAGATAAAGCAAGTGCTGAAATTTTAAAAACCGCAGCAATGAAATACCATCTTTCAGGCAGACGCTACGACAGAATTCTAAAACTTGCAAGAACAATTGCCGATTTAGACTGTTCAAAAGATATTCAACAAAAACATATTATGCAAGCTTTGCAATACAGAATGTTTAAGCTGTCAAATTAAAAAAGCCCGCAACCAAACCGACTATCGCTGAAACAGCCAGATAAAACAACGGATCGCGTTTTTCGGTCAAACTTGCAATAAACAAACCTGCAAGCAAAATCATTCCAAACAAATTAATATTATTTACGAACATATCAACACCTACTGCCGCTAAAAGTCCGCAACCTGCAGGTTTTAAAGTATAAATAACAGATTGAACATATTTATTGTGCTTAAACTGCTCCAAAAGTTTTGAAATAATTATAACAATAATCAGTGAGGGCAAAATTACCGAAGTCGTAGCAACAAGCGCACCCAAAATCCCTGATGTCGTAAACCCTGCAAAAGTTGCAACGTTTACCCCTACAGGTCCGGGGGTTATTGATGAAACCGCAATCATATCTGATAATTGTTTTGCCGTATACCATTTCTGAACATCTGCAATATGATATAAAAACGGTAATGTTGCATAGCCTCCACCAAAAGAAAAAAGTCCGATATGGAAAAATTCTAAAAATAATTTTATATATATCATTATTTTTCTCCCCGTTCAATTTTTTTTGAAAATTGAAGCCACAGTCCCATAAATATTGCAAAAATAATTAAAGATGCGGGCGGAGCTTTAAAACAAGCTGATAAAATAAACGTAATAAAAAATATCCAACAAGAAAATTTATCTACGACACTTTTTTTCCAAATCTCTTTAACAGCGAGAAAAATCAGAATCAAAACACCAATTCCGACACCCCAAAAAATGCTTTGAACAAACTTCAATTGAATAATTTCTTCAAGAATTTTTGCAAGAACTACGATTGAAATAAACGCAGGCATAACAATACCGATAACCGCAGCAATCGCACCCGCTGTCCTTCTTAATTTGTACCCGACAAATATTGAAACATTTGCGGCAATAATCCCCGGTACACTCTGACCAAGAGCATAAAACTCACACAGTTCATCATCATCAATCCACTTTTTCTTGTCAATAAGTTCGGACTGCAAAAGTGGCAAAATAACATAACCGCCGCCCAAAAGCAGAGTTCCTACTTTGAAAAATGTTTTAAATATTTGATATAAAGTCTTTTCCATACTAATTATTTAATGTGGCTTTTAACCTTGCCATAGCACGTGCCATGGCAGCTTCCGCACGCTTAGCATCTGTTTCTGCCTCAGCCTCGGCAAGTTTTGCCTGTGCCCGTGTCAGAGCCGCTTTTGCACGAGTAACATCAATCTCATCACCGCTTTCGGCAGTTGTTGTGAGAATTAGCGCCTCATCATCTTTGAACTGAAAAACCCCGCCCATAGTCGTAAAAAACTTGACATTACCGTCTTTTACCGCCTTTGTAACACCTATATCCAGAGCTGTCATCAAAGGGACATGATTTTTCAAAATACCGATTTCACCGTCAATTGCTTTTGTGTAGATTTCATCAACGTCCTCGTCGAAAACAACTCTTTCGTGTGTAATAATTTTCAGGTGCATAATTATACCCTCAAAGTTGCCGCTTTTTCGACAGCTTCTTCAATAGTTCCCACCATATAAAAAGCTTGTTCGGGCAAATCATCGTGTTTACCCTCAATAATCTCTTTAAAGCCTTTTACAGTATCTTCAAGTTTTACATATTTACCCTTCAAACCTGAGAACTGTTCAGCTACAAAGAAGGGCTGTGACAAGAATTTTTGAATTTTTCTTGCGCGGTTAACAACTTCTTTGTCCTCTTCTGAAAGTTCGTCCATACCCAAAATTGCGATAATATCCTGTAATTCTTTATATTTTTGAAGAATTTCAAGAACTTTTCTCGTAACATCATAATGCTCCTCGCCGATAATATTCGGGTCTAAAGCGCGCGATGATGATTCCAACGGGTCTACCGCAGGATAAATACCCAATGATGCGATATTTCTTGATAAAACTGTTGATGCATCAAGGTGAGAGAAAGTAGTCGCAGGCGCAGGGTCGGTCAAGTCGTCCGCAGGCACATAAATCGCCTGAACAGATGTGATAGACCCGTCTTTTGTCGACGTAATTCTTTCCTGCAATTCACCCATTTCATTTGCCAGTGTCGGCTGATAACCTACAGCAGACGGCATACGTCCTAAAAGCGCGGAAACCTCAGATCCTGCCTGAGTAAATCTAAAAATATTATCAACAAATAATAAAACGTCCTGTTTTGAATAATCTCTAAAATATTCAGCCGCAGTAAGAGCAGAAAGTCCAACTCTCATACGCGCTCCGGGCGGTTCGTTCATCTGACCGTAAATCAATGCAACTTTATCAATTACGCCCGATTCTTTCATTTCGTTCCAGAGGTCATTGCCTTCGCGGGTTCTTTCACCAACGCCGCCGAAAACTGATACGCCAGAATGCTCTTGTGCAATGTTGTGAATAAGTTCCATAATAAGAACAGTTTTACCAACACCTGCACCGCCAAAAAGACCGATTTTTCCGCCTTTTTGATAGGGTTGCAAAAGGTCAATTGCCTTAATACCTGTTTCAAGGATTTCTATATTGGTGTTCTGGTCTGTTAATTTTGGAGATTCTCTATGGATAGGCAAATAAGTATCTGTTTCGATTTCGCCCATTTCGTCAACGGGTTCGCCGACAACGTTAAGAATTCTGCCGAGGATTGGTTTGCCGACAGGGATTTTTATAGGTTCATTTGTATTAATAACTTTCATCCCTCTTTTCAAACCGTCGGTTGATGACATTGCAACGGTTCTAACCCTGTTTGAGCCGAGCATCTGCTGAACCTCGGCAACCACAAAAGTTCCGTCATCTTTTTGCACCCTTAAAGCAGTGTAGATTTCAGGCAGTTCGCCCTGCTGAAACTCAACGTCAATAACAGGTCCGATAATCTTTGTAATTAATCCCTCTTGTTTAGTCAATGTCTCCATTCTCTGCCTCTCCTTTTATACCTTAATTATACAATCAAGCATATTAAAAGTCAATCAGACCAAGACTGACAGCAGTCGGCAGTATTTGAGTAATTCTTTTGATTTTGAGTTTTTTGAGTATGGAATTTTTACATTTGACGTACTCAGGATAGTCGATACCGAGCCAATTCATAATAGAATATGCATCTAACCCCTCAGCGAGCAGTCGCATCACCTCTAATTCCAACGGAGTAAGTTTATCCATAAAAAAAATTATACAACAAATATTGCACAATGTGTAATATTTACAAGCCTAAAAAGCAGTGGATAAATAACAAACCATAGACTACAATTTTAGTATGAGCCTAAAAAAGGAATTTGGGAAAAGAATAGAACAAATAAGAAAAGAGCTTGGTTTATCCAGAGAGGAACTGGCAGGCAGAATGGGCATAAACACAGTCACCCTATACAAACTGGAAAAAGGGATAAATTTTGCAGGCGATGAAACTATTGAAAAACTTTCAAAAGCTCTATGCTTAGATTATAAAGATTTATTCAATTTTGGGAATAGTACAAGCAACAAACTTGACAATATTATAATGAAACTCAAAAAAGTTGACGACAATACACTTGATTATATCAATGCAACACTTGATACATATATTAAAGATTACATCTAATCCTATCCACATCCACCAACCCGTTCACAAGTGCAAAATATGCAAGCTGACGGCGGTTTCTCAAACATAATGTTTCACGGAGTTTTCTAACCTTATATAACACCTTATTCAAATTAAAAAAGTAATATTCCTGTGCAATCTGTGCATAAGTCTTGCCGGACAACAAATATGACAACATCTCGCTATGTGGTAAATTATAATACTTTGAATAAATATCGTTCATATTTATATTCTAAACTACTTATATTCCAATTCCTTAATAATATTTCCTTTTTATAATCTATTTAGTAAAAATTTACCAAATAGGCAATAGATACTTTTTCTATTTACAATTATGCTATTTATTATGGCTTTGAAAAAATTATTCGGGAAAAAACTTAGAGAATTAAGAATAAAAAAAGGATTAAAACAACACGAACTGGCAGATTTAATGGATTTTGAAACAAATTCATTAGGTCAGGTTGAATGTGGTTTAAAAGGAGTTTCTTTTAAAGCAATTGAAAATATAAAAAATGGACTTGATATTAGTTATTACGAACTATTTGACTTTGAAGAAACACATACCTCTAACAGCATAGAAAAATCAATTATTAGAGAACTTAATGGTTTAGAGCTAGATACGCAGAAATACATCCTAAAATCAATAAAAGATTTAAAAGAACTCTTAAAAGAGTAGGGCACACTCGACATCCCTCGTCACACACAATTACAAAGAAATTGGACGAAAGGAGGGTTGAAAACTATGGTTAACAAAATAACAATGCTATTACTGGCATTTGCAATAGCAGTAATAGCATTAAAAGTTAAACTATAGGGTGCAAAGAAGCTCTTAACAGTATCGCTTAAGTTGTTAAGGGCTCGCCCTACTTTTTCATTATTTACGATTTTCTACAATTTGTCAAGTATTCATTAAAAAAATATTAATTATCAGCTAAATAAGCGTTTTTTATATTATTATTAATATAGGAGATATCAAAATGGAATACAAAGACTATTATGAAATATTAGGCGTAAAACGCGATGCAACTGATGCGGAAATTAAATCAGCTTACAGAAAACTCGCGCGCAAATATCACCCTGACGTTAATAAAACAAAAGAAGCAGAAGGAAAATTTAAAGATATAAACGAAGCTTATGAAGTTCTAGGCGACAAACAAAAACGCCAAAGATACGACAGCCTTGGCGCAAACTGGCAGGGCGGTCAAAACTACACTCCGCCTCCTGGATTTGAAAATTTCGGTTTTGGCGGCGGACAAGGTTATCAAAGCTTTAACTTCAACGGTCAGGATATGGGCGGATTTTCAGACTTTTTCAGCTCTCTGTTCGGTGATATGATGGGCGGAGGCAGAAGTTCTCAAGGAATGAATTTTGGCGGATTTGATTTCGGCGGAGCACAACAAGCAAGGCAAAGTCAAAGACGTCGTCAAGAACCGCCGTCAGAAGATTTGGATATAACCAAAACCCTTAACATAACAGCAAAAGATATATTTTCAAAAGAACCGATTTCAGTAAAATATAACAACATGGAACGCTGTACGCAGTGCCCTCCAAATGGCGGTTACTGCTCAAACTGCGGTGGAACAGGGATTAAAACTGAGCCAAAATCTATTAAAGTAAAACTTCCGCCAGACATTACAGAGGGCAAAAAAATCCGCATCAAAGGCGAAGGGCAAACCGATGCTTACGGACGCAAAGGCGACTTATATCTCATAATCCATTTTAAAGACAGCGAATATGAAATTGACGGCTACGATTTAACAAAAGAAGTTGAAATTACTCCGCCAGAGGCTGTTTTAGGCACAAAAAAAGAAATTGAAACATTACACGGCAAAATTACAATAAAAATTCCGCCAAAAACCTCATCGGGTCAAAGTTTAAGATTAAAAGAACTCGGCTTGCCCAAAAAAGGCGGTTACGGAAACCTAAACGCCAAAATTAAAATCGTAATCCCCAAAAATATTTCTGATAAACAAATCGAACTTTATAAAAAAATTGCTGAGTTATAAAACTCAATAATATATTGACAACAGCCCCCTTTACAGTCACAATAAACTTAGCGAGGGGGTTAGAATGACTAAAGAAACTTTTTTACACGATAAACACGTTCAATTGAATGCAAAAATGGTAGATTTCGCAGGCTGGCATATGCCTGTACAGTACACATCAATTATTGAGGAGCACAAAACTGTCAGAGAAAATGTCGGGCTGTTTGATGTTTCTCACATGGGCGAAGTTTTTGTGTCGGGAAAAGATGCTTTAGATTTTTTAAATAAAATTGTTCCTCAAGATATTTCAAAACTGAATTATGAAAAAGCTGTTTATTGCCAGTTACCAAACAAAAACGGCGGACTTATCGATGATTTAATCATATATAAATTGGGTATTTTGGAATATCTTGTAATCTGCAACGCATCCAGAATTGATGAAGATTTGAACTGGATGGTCAGAAACAGCCGCGGATATGATGTTAAAATCGACAACCGTTCGCATGAGTTCTCACTTCTCGCTGTACAAGGTCCAAAAGCTGATTCTCTGATGCGTAAAATGGGACTTGACACTCATCAGGAGTCTTTCACTATTAAACCTGCAAAAATCGCTGGGATTAAAGTTCTCGCTTCACGCACAGGGTATACTGGCGAAGACGGCTATGAAATTATGGTCGAAAATCTCCATTCTGAATTCCTGTGGGATGAAATCCTTAAACAAGGTGAAGAATTCGGCATTAAACCAATTGGGCTTGGTGCACGAGATACATTAAGACTTGAAGCAGCTTTACACTTGTATGGCAATGATTTGGATGAAAACACAACACCCATTGAAGCAGGTTTAAGCTGGTCTGTTCCAAAAGACAAAGTAGAAGATTACAACGGTAAAGAAGTTATTATGGGACAAATCGCAAACGGGACTTCAAAAAAATTAATCGGTCTTAAAATGCTCGACAAATCAATCGCCCGCCATGAATATGAAGTTTATTTTAATGGCGAAAAAGTCGGTCACATCACAAGCGGAGCACCGTCACCAATGCTTGGGGCAAATATTGCACTTGCTTATGTTAAAAATGATAAAGAAATTTGCACAGGCGCGACTGTTCAGGTTATGATTAGGGAGAAACTTCACGATGCGGAAGTTGTAAAAAGACCGTTTATCGAAAAAAGAAACAAGGTCACAATATAAGGAGATATAAAATGAGTATCACAGAAAAAATTCTATGTTCAAAATCTCACGAATTCTTATTGGATAACGGAGACGGAACACACACAATAGGTTTGACTGATTATGCAGTTGAGCAATTAGGCGATATCGTATTTTTGGAATTGCCTGAAGTCGGTTCAGAATTCAAAAAAGGTGAAACTTTTGCAACTGTCGAATCTGTTAAAGCAGCTTCAGAAATTTATATGCCAGTAAGCGGTAAAATCGTTGAAATTAATGAAACAGCAGTTGATGCTCCTGAAACTTTAAATGAAAACGCTTTTGAATGGCTTGTTAAAATTGAACTTACAGGTGCTGCTGAAGAACAAAACGACCTTTTGGAATACGAAGATTACAAAGAAGAATTGGAATAATAAATGAAAAATTTTTTAGTACATAGTGACGAAGTTAAAAAAGAAATGCTTGAAAGCATTGGTGTTAGCTCAATTGAAGATTTGTTTAAACAAATTCCCGCAAATGCGAGAATGGACGAATTAAAGCTTGAAGATGCAATCAGCGAAATGGAAACACAGAAAAGAGTTAAAGCTCTTTCCAAAAAGAATAATACAGATTTTATAAGCTTTTTGGGAGCAGGAACTTATAACAAATTCATTCCTGCGTGCATTTCACAAGTCGCTAACAGATTTGAATTTCTTACAGCGTACACACCATACCAACCTGAAATTTCTCAAGGCACACTTCAAGTTATGTACGAATTCCAAACCATGATATGCCGTTTAACAGGTATGGATATTTCAAACGCGACAGTGTACGACGGTGCATCAGCTTGCGCAGAAGCCATTTTGATGGCTGTCAGAATTTCCAAGAAAAACAAAGTTCTTGTATCTGACAAGCTTAATCCCGAATACATTGACGTAATCAAAACTTACTGTTGGTCAAACGATATTGAACTTATTTTGTTTGACGAAATTCCTGAAAATACAGTGGATTTTGCCTGCGTCCTAGTTCAAAATCCTGACTTTTACGGTGAAATTAAAAAATTTGGCAGTGTTGATTGTTTAAAAATTGTTTGTGTTGACATTTCATCATTGGGAATTTTAGAACCTCCAACAGATGCAGACATCGTTGTCGGTGATATTCAGCCTTTAGGTATTCCAATGAGCTTTGGCGGACCTCACGCAGGATTTATTGCTTGCAAAGAAAAATTTATGCGCCAAATTCCGGGACGTCTTGCAGGAAGAACTGTTGATGCAGAGGGCAAACCTGCATACTGCCTGACAATCCAAACCCGCGAACAGCACATCAAACGAGAAAAAGCAACAAGTAACATTTGCTCAAATCAGGCTTTGATGGGACTTTGTGCAACTTTATATTTGACTGTTATGGGTGAAAAAGGGTTCAGACAAGCAGGATATTTATCAACAAAACATGCACATGAATTATCTGAAAAACTTGCACAAAAAGGGATTAAAACACTAAACAAAAACTTCTTTAACGAATTTGTTATAGAAGTTGAAAACGCAGATAGATTCCTTGCAAACTTAAAAAATAACGGCATTATCGGCGGCTTGAAACTTGATAATAAAAAAATTCTTGTTGCCGCAACAGAAATGAACAGTGAAGAAGATATTGACTTGTATGTAAAAAAGACCGCTTAAAAGCGGTCTTTTTTATGGTGGGCGATACGTGACTCGAACACGTGACCCCCACAATGTCGATGTGATGCGCTACCAACTGCGCTAATCGCCCGTATAATGTGGTAAGATAATCTTACCACAAATATTTAAAATTTCATAGCATCAACTTGTTTTAATATATTTTGAATATCTTTCAAAAGTTCTGCTTCGATAAAAATCAGTTCCTGTTTAGTATAATCATCATTTTCATACCTGACTTTTGCAAGTTTCGTCATAACAATCTTATTAAATGACAAATATCTTGAAACAAATTCAATAATATCAACTGCTCTGTATGGAACTTCACTATCGTGCAGTTTTAATACTGAACGAAATATTACAAGCAGACTTTTGATTACGTTTGAAAGAAGATATTTCATATCTTTATCTGACCTGATATTCATTAAAAACGCATTTTTATATTTTAACAATAAAGCTTTCAATTCAGATTCACATTGCAGGCGCAAGAAATACTTATTTACAGAAATATTCTGTGCCAAATCTTCACCGTAAATCATTCTGTAATTACTTTTAATATCGGTATATTCAATCGCATAAACATCAAATGATGAATACCATTCGTCAATATTCATAATTACAGGAAGCGGATTTTTAGCTTTAACCCATTTTTGAACAGGTTTTGAAATAGCATACAAATCTTCTGCATCCAATTTTTTAGTTACAATCATCAAGTTAAGATTATTTTTTACATTCTCCACATTTGCCTGTGAACCGAATGCAATAACTGAATTAAGGTTGTCACCTAAATTTTCTTTTAATTCATCAATAAATCTATCTAAATTTTTCATTTTCAACCTTTCCTTTACCAACTTCCTGAACAACCGCTTCCGCCAAAGCCTCCGCCTCCGCCAAAACCGCCGAAGCCTCCATAATCAAACCTGCGTCTACGAGGACAAAATATACTCATAATTATGGCAAAAGGCCAAATCCACCAAGGATAATTGTCTTCAGAACCGCTTGAAGAACTTGAAATTCGAGATGGGCAACTACCTTGTTTTTTGATAGTTACACCTTCTGCTTGAGCTACAACATCAGCTAACAAGTAAGTACCTCTGGCAATACCACTTTGATAATTTGATTTCTTATAGTATGGTAAAATATCATTATCTCTAACAGCCTCTAACGAGCTGATACCTATCTTATTTTCAAGTCCATAACCAAGTTCAATACGCATTTTTCTTTCAGCTAAAGCTGTCAAAAACACAACACCGTTATTTTTTTCTTTAGAACCTATTTTGTATGTTCTGCCGATTTCTAAAGCAGTTTCTTCAACAGATCTGCCATCTAAAGACGGCAAAGTTACAACTGCAATATCAGCACCTGATTTTTTTTGCAAATCCCATAAGGTCATGTTCAAATCATTCTTGACTTCTTCAGACAAAATATTAGCTTCATCAGCTATAAAACCTTTAAAATTAAGCTGTTGTAAAGCATTTACAGGTAAAGCAACAAAGAGCAAAAAACATATAACCAGCCATTTTTTCATACGTAAATTATATAATGTTTATATAACTTTGTCAATAAAAAAAGGCGACACCCAGATTCGAACTGGGGGATAAGAGCTTTGCAGGCTCCTGCCTTACCACTTGGCCATGTCGCCGTATTCTTATAATAAAAAAGACATAATAAAATGTCAATACTTGACAAATGCTAAAAAATAATAAATAATAATTACAGAATTTGGAGGTATTTATTATGTTAAAATTATTTACTCAGAAATGCCCCCCCCCCAGAATGCCCGCGTAGACAGTAATTTGGATGCATTGTGCAAAACTGGTATGGCATGTCAAACAGCACGATTGGGATTTACTCTCGCTGAGGTTTTAATCACTCTGGGGATAATAGGGGTCGTTGCAGCATTAACAATGGGAACATTAATCCCGCATTTAGAAAAAGTTACAACCGAAACGAAACTAAAGAAGTTTTATAATGTTATATCAAATGCAACAGACAAAGCTATGCTTACACACGGTGACTGGAGTACTTGGGATTATAGCTTATCAGCTAATGCATTTTATGAAAAATATTATAAAGACCAATTAGTAATCGATCGTGTAGCATGTATATCTAATAATAAATTTACTAACTGTGGAAAATATGATAATTACAAAACTCATTACTTATTTCTGAACGACGGTAATTGTGTTTTTTTAAGAAAAAATGACAGTGATAATAGTATTAAAGGATATTATTGGCATATTAATACAAGCTGTTTTAAAAAAATTATTTCAGGAAGAAATGATTTTGAATTATCACTTTTCAATTTTAAAAATATGAAGTATAGGTGCGATTATAGTCCTTATTATTGTGGTTTTACAGGAGATGGTTATTATGATGGAGATAAGGATTGGGCTAAAAATCGACCTTCAGATTCAAAAGATGTATATACCTTATGCACAAACAAATCCGGAGATCCTGCTTGGAATACCTATCAGTGCTATTACAGATTTGTCAGCGAGGGTATGAAATTCAGCAAAAATTATTATTTTTTCAAAAAACCATAAAAAAAAGAGCCGTTTTAAAAACGGCTCTTTTTTATTTATCTGTCACTTATTATTTTGACGGATAGTAATCTCTTACGATACCTTTATATGCATCTTCATAGATTGCTCTGATATCTTTCATCAACGGATATGCAGGGTTAGCACCTGTACACTGGTCGTCGAATGCAAGTTCTACCATTTCGTCTAACTTAGCGTTAAAGTCTGCTTCTGAAACACCAAAGTCTTTAATTGAATTTGGCAAGTTAATTGCTTTCATTAATCTGTCGATTTCTGAAATTAACAATTCAACCTTTTCATCGTCATTTTTACCGCCCAAACCAAGTTCGTCAGCAATTTGACCATATTTAGCTTTTGCGTTAGGGAACTTGTATTGCGGGAAGATACATTGTTTTGCAGGACAATCAACAGCGTTGTATTTGATTACCTGTCTAATTAACAATGCGTTAGCAACACCGTGAGGTACGTTGAACATTGCACCCAATTTGTGAGCCATAGAGTGGCACAATCCCAAGAATGAGTTAGCGAATGCCATACCTGCGATTGTTGCAGCATAGTGCATTTTTTCTCTTGCGATAGGATCATTAGCACCTTCAGTCCATGATCTTTCTAAATATCTAAATACAAGTTTTGTAGCCTCTAATGCATTTGAATTAGTGAAGTTTGTACCCAATGCTGATACGTAAGCTTCAATTGCGTGAACTAATGCGTCAATACCTGATGCAGCAGTCAAGCCTTTTGGCATACCGTCAACGAAGTTAGGGTCAATAATAGCCATATTAGGTGTTAATGCGTAATCAGCGATTGCATATTTTACGTGAGTTTCATCATCAGTAATGATTGCAAACGGAGTTACTTCAGAGCCAGTACCTGATGTTGTCGGGATAGCAACCATAGTAGCTTTTTTACCCAATTCAGGAATTGAACAAATTCTTTTTCTGATATCCATAAATCTCATTGCGATATCTTCAAATACTGTATCAGGTTGTTCATACAATAACCACATAATTTTAGCAGCATCCATAGGTGAGCCGCCGCCTAATGAAATGATTACATCAGGTTCATAAGGTCTAATTATTTCCATAGCCTGATTAATTGTACATAATGTTGGATCCGGTTTTACATCAAAGAAGATTTGATGGTCAATACCAATTTCATCTAATACTTTTACGATGCTGTCAACAGCGCCTGAGTTGAATAAAAATCTGTCTGTAACAATGAAAGCACGTTTTTTGCCTTGAAGTTCACGAAGCGCAAGGTCAACCGCACCTCTTTTAAAGTAAACTTTTGGCGGAACTTTAAACCAGAGCATATTTTCTCTCCTTTCAGCAACTGTCTTGTAGTTCAATAAGTTTTCAACACCGATATTACCTGATACAGCGTTTTTACCCCAAGAACCGCATCCTAATGAAAGTGACGGTTCAAGTTTGAAGTTATACAAATCGCCGATACCGCCTTGAGCTGATGGTGAATTAATTAAAACACGACAAGCCGGCATTCTTTCTGCAAATTTGTCAACTCTTTCCTGACTTCTGGTATCAGTGTAAAGGTCTGCAGAGTGACCTGCACCACCTTTTGATACAAGTTCATATGTCATTTCAGTTGCTTCTTCAAAGTCTTTTGCTTTATACATTGTCAAAATCGGTGATAATTTTTCTCGTGAAAACGGATCTTCCCAATCTACTGACGGTCTTTCTGCTAACAAGATTTTTGCAGTTTCAGGAACTTCAAACCCTGAAAGTTCAGCAATTCTATGCGCACTTTGACCAACAATATCAGGATGAGCAGTGCCGCGTTTTGGATCAATAAACGGCAACGCAATCATTTTCTTTTCTTCAGCAGCGTTCAACAAATAAGCGCCTCTGTATATGAATTCTTTTTTAACTTCTTCATAAACTTTATCAACAACAACAACTGATTGTTCAGAAGCACAAATCATACCGTTGTCAAAAGTTTTTGACATAAGGATTGAAGAAACAGCCATTTTAATATCAGCAGTTTCGTCAATAACTGCAGCTGCATTACCTGGGCCTACGCCTAATGCAGGGTTGCCTGATGAGTATGCCGCTTTAACCATTCCCGGACCGCCTGTTGCTAAAATACAAGCAATATTAGGATGTTTCATCAATTGGTTAGACAATTCAATTGAAGGAACATCAATCCAACCGATAATATCTTCAGGAGCACCTGCTTTAACAGCAGCTTCAAGAACAATTCTTGCAGCTTCAATTGTACATTTTGTTGCACGAGGGTGTGGAGAGAAGATTATTGCATTTCTTGTTTTCAATGCTATCAATGATTTAAAAATTGCAGTTGAAGTCGGGTTAGTTGTTGGAACAACACCGGCAATAATACCTAAAGGTTCTGCAACAACTTTAATACCGTTTGCTTTATCTTCTTTGATAATACCGCAAGTTTTAGCATTTTTGTGTTTGTTGTAGATATATTCTGATGCAAAGTGGTTTTTGATAATTTTATCTTCTAAAACACCCATTCCTGTTTCTTCATGAGCCATACGAGCTAAAGGAATACGTGCTTTGTCTGCAGCAGTTGCTGCTGCTTTGAAAATTGCATCAACTTGTTCTTGAGTAAATGTTGCAAAAATCTTTTGAGCTTTTTTAGCTCTTTCGATAAGCAATTCTAATTGTTCAGCGTTGTCAACCAGAGTTGATTTGCTCAAACTCTTTTCAAGGTTTTCAACAGTCTTTTTGCTTTTTGTTGTCATATTGATTTTCTCCTATAAAGTAGTAAATGTACTTCTTAAAGTATTTGTGAAATAAATCACGATTACATTATAAAATAAATAAAATTCAAAAGCAAGTGTAATTTTTACAATCTTTATACATTTTTAATAATTCATTTGTTTGGATGAAAAAGCTCACTAAAATATAATATATACTGTACTTATGAATACATTGCAAAAAATTATCTATCTTTTTCTGGAAATGCAGGAAAAAACTTTAACAAAAAAACTATATAAACATCTTAAATCTTCAAGCACAAACTCGACATCTAAAATGGTTATCGGCAAAGGCGTCACAATCACCTTGAATGCAGAAACCGAAAAAAATAAAGAACTCGTCAGAAAAAATGTCACCGATATCGTAAATTCTTGTGCAAATAACCCTGAAAAACTGCTTCAATATATACAAAGCAAAGGAACAAAAGTCTGCAAATTTGACAATGCAGATAAAATCTTAAACGTAATCAAAGAAGAAGAAGGCTTAATCACACAGCTCGAAGGGATTGAGGCTATTTATATAAATATTGTAACAGGTTCAGGCTTTTCTTTTAAATCTAAACCGATGTTTATAATGAGAAAAGGCGAAATCGACCCTTATTACATGGCGCACCAGTTTTATAAATGGTATGCACTGCAAATGAAGCTCCCGGGGTTTGATTACATGTCGCAAAAAATATTTAAAATTTACCTAAATTCTGACGGAGCATTGCTTTCTAACCTTAATTTAGATGAAATGACAGGGTTAAAAGAAGCAATCAATCGCGATCAGGAAGCAACAGACTTTGCCCTGTTTCTTGCAAAACACCGAGAGGGCTCAAAAAAAGTTCTCGAAAAAATGCAGAATGATGGAGCTAGTATTTAAAAAAAGGCGGATAGCTCCGCCCTTTTTAACTAACCGCAAATCTGAAATCTTCAGTCCACGTTTTAAACCCGCCCTCTAAAAGCATAACCGGATAGCCGTAATCTGCCAAAATCAGACAGGCTCTTGCCCCCAAATGACATTGCTGATTGTAGCAATACACAACAGTAACTTCATCTTTTGAGAGTTTGTCTAAATTTTTGTCAAGTTCATCTTTAGGTATAGATATTGCAGAAGGAATATGCGAAATTTCATAATCTTCTGAACGTCTTACATCGACAACTGTAACCTTACCCTCATCAAGTAAATCTTTTAATTCAACAGGACCAAGCGTAAAAGCAAGACACTTTGAAAAAAAACATTGAGCTTTTTCAGAATTAAATCTGATTTCTTTAATTTTGTCACACATAATAAGATATCCTTTCTTAAAAGAAAGGATATCTTATTTTATTAAATAAATACTCAGCAACTTGGTTATATTTTTTGATAATTAAGCCATGTACATTATTTGCCCGGGGGTAAGAGCTTTTTTGTCATAGTTAGGTGAAAATAGTATATTATAAGTCTTGCGAAGTTTAGCGCCTAAAGCACCAAACATGTTATTAGATTGAACTACATCAGCTTTTCTTGTACGGTTTAAATCGTTTTCAAAATTAATTTTCGCATTTGGATTTTGAAGCGACAATATAGCTGAATTAGGGGTAATATTGTTCAAGTTGCCTTCGCCGAATGTTATAGTTTTTATATTATTAAATTTTACTGGATTTACTGTTAACATTGTTTTTCTCCTTTCTATCACGCGAGTGATATTTTAGGTTTGCCTCAGTTGAGGTTGTTATTAAGTGTTCATTTAACACTTCATCTAACATTTTTACTATAAACTATAATCTTCCATTTGTCAACCCTTATTATAAAGTTTTATTAAGCAGGCTAAAATACAGAATTTATAACCATTTTGCCATAAAGTGCCCATTTTACACTTATTCGACTTTCGGCCATATTTTTCGTTAAATTCAAAAAAAATATAAGCATGGGTAATACCTCGAAAACCCATGCTTATATTGTATATATTACACTTATTACACGTTTGGCAAATCGCCTTTTACATCGGCAACAACATCACAGTCAAGCTCAAAAACTTCATGCAAAGCCTTAACAGCTTTTTGGGCATCATCTTTATCAACAAGACAGCTAATTTTTATTTCACTGGTTGAAATCATCCTAATATTGATACCTTGCTGCGCCAAAGTTTCAAACATTGTTGATGCAACACCCGGACGGTCAATCATACCGGCACCGACTATTGAAACTTTTGCTATACTTTCATTTACTTGAATATCACCTGTTAGTCCGATTTCATCTTTCAATGCGTCAAGTGCTCCGATAGTCTTCGGTAAATCACCTTTATCTACTGTAAAAGCAATGTCATTTGTATTAGAAACTTTTCTTGCATAAGATTGGATAATCATATCTACAGAAATATTTTCTTTAGCAAGTCTTGTAAACAATTTTGCAGCAACACCCGGTTTATCGGGGACATCGCAAACAACAATTCTTGCTTGAGATGAATCGGCAGCAACGCCTGCAACGGGTTTATAAATTTCCATTTTATTAACTCCTAAAATTAAAGTACCTAAATTATCAAGTTTAAAACTGCTTCTAACTCTCATTGGGACATTAAACTGTTTAGCAGTTTCAACACTGCGCGGATGAAGAACATTAGCACCAGCATGAGCAAGTTCAAGCATTTCTTCATAAGAAATTTCGTCTAATCTTGATGCAGTTGGAACAACTCTGGGGTCTGTTGTATACACTCCTTCAACATCAGTATAAATGTCACATCTTTCTGCATTCAACGCAGCTGCAAGTGCAACCGCAGATGTATCAGAGCCACCGCGACCAAGAGTTGTAATTTCCCCATCTTCTGTAACACCCTGAAAACCTGCAACTACTATAATTTTACCCTCATTAAGGTTTTTACGTAATTTATCGGTTTTAATATCAACAATTCTGGCTTTTGAGTGAACATTTTCCGTCATTATACCTATTTGCATAGCATTAAAACTTACGGCATCGTATCCTTGCGCCTGAATAGCCATTGCAAGAAGTGCAATAGAAACGCCTTCTCCTGTAGAAAGCAGCATATCCATTTCCCTGCCTGAAGGTTCTGGGCTTAAATCCTTTGCCATTTTCACGAGATAATCAGTAGTATGCCCCATTGCTGAAACTACAACTACTACATCATTACCGTTTTCTTTTTCTCTAATAACAGTCTTTGCGACATTTTTTATTTTATCTGTATCGGCTACTGATGTTCCGCCGAATTTTTGAACTATTACCTTTTTCAATTTTTTAATCTCTTTCTTGCAAAAGTTTCACTAATTCCTGCTTTTGCCCGGGGTATTCAAACAAGTCCGGATTTATGCTTTCAATTTTTTCTGCTACCGCCAGGGTTTCTTTTACATTATATTCATAAATGTTATCTTTGACAAGTATGTAACTTACATTAAACATTAAATTTAACAAAATAACATTATTTTCTTCTATTTTCAATGCTTTTCGAAGTTTCCTTTGCGCATCTGCATATTCTTCTTTGAAAATAAGATATTTTACATAATCAATATAAGCAGTTATATATTGAGGATTAAATCTGAGACAAGCCTCATAGTAATCAATTGTTCTTATATAATCGTTATTTCGTTCAAAACATTTTGCAAGATAATAACAGTTAACTGCATCCTCATCATCTGATTTGAACATGGAAATTGCTTTATCTGTTTCTTCGTTTTCGTAAGCTATAATTGCGAGTGCTTGTTTAACTTTTTTATTTTCCGGTTCTTTTTCATAAACCTTTTGTAAAATAGGTTCAGCCTGTACAAAATCTTTTTTCAACGCATAACAAAAACCAAGAGTTGCAAGAACATCATAATTTTCAGCATCATATTCATAAGCTTTCAATAATTTTTCCAGAGCCTCATCATATTTTTCAAATTTTTGAAGCACTTTACCCCACTCCAAAAATAAAGATAATGAAATAAGTTCTTTTTCAAATGCTGTTTCAAAAGATTTCAACGCATTATCTTTATCAGCAATTGTTGAATAAACCTGTCCGAGAAGTATATATGCTGGCAACATATTGGAATTGTATTCCAATGCTTTTTTTGCATAATGAATTGCATTTTCATAATCGTCTTTAATTGCTTTTAATCTGGCATATTCATAAGTATTACCCTCATTAGGACATACATTTGAAAGGAATGATAATTTTGCATCGGCTTTATCATACATTTCGAGTTTAATTTCCATCACTGCACATAAAAATACTGCTGAAAAATTATATTTATTCAATTTTACAGAACGTGTAAATTTTTCTCGAGCATCAGAATATTTTTTCTGTTTCATCAAAGACATTCCCCAGCCTGCAAAAGTTTCGGACACACCTGAATGAACTCTATCAGAATTCTCAAAAGATTTTTCTGCCTGCTCAAATTTTCCTATAGAAATCAAAGCAAATCCAAGACGCTGCCATATATTTTTATCCTGCGGATTTAAATCGGCAGACATTTGGTAACTTTCTACTGCAAGCTCATTTCTGTCGGTTTTTTCATAAACCACCCCTAAATATTTATATACAAGAGCATCTTTTTGAGGGAGTTCAAGAGCTTTCAATAAAATATCTTCTGCATCAAAGAATTTGTTTTGTTCGATTAATTTTTTTGCTCTGTTAACATACGTAAGAGAAGGCAGAGATTGAATAACAGTATCTTTCTTGTATTTATCAACAGAGCTGCTTAATGTTTTTATTTTATCAATTACATTTGCTAACCAATCAGACAATCTGCCACCTCTCTGAAAGCTCCGTCACCGGCATTGCTGTGCGTAACTTGAATATTTTTGACATCTTTAACTTTTTGAACAGAATGAGGGACAGTAATTTTATATTTAGCAAATTCAAGACATTCAATATCGTTAATATCATCACCGATATATACAAACTGGTCTTTTGAAAGCCCGTATCTTTCAACTATGTCTTTTAAAACATCAATTTTTATTCTGATATTCTGGTGAACTTCTTCTATTTGAAATTTTTTTGCAAGTATTTCTATTGCAGAATTTTTCTCGCCGGAAATTATCCCTATTTTGTACCCGTTTTTCTTGAGAATAGAAAATGCCATAACATCTTTGAAATTAAGCTTTCTACTCATTGTAAAATCTTCGTTAATTATGACAAAGTTGTCAGTAACTACTCCGTCAAAATCAGTAATAACCATTTTTATTGTTTCCGGTAAATTAAGCATATACAAATTATCCCTTATCTGATATAATTGTATCATAAAGAGAGGAAAAACGCATGCTGTGGTATCTGCTCAACTTTAGTATAATACTTGTATTCATCATATTATTTTTAATAACAAGGCAGACAAACAGACGCTGGTCAAAAATTAACGACTATTTAGGCATGGTAACAAACACTGTAAATTCAGTACGTTACGGGAATTTATCAACAAAAATTGATGAAATAACCCACCCGACATATCAAAATGTTACAGATAGTATTAATAGAATGGTCGAAACTCTTAATGACAGAGAAAAAATGATTATAGAATACCAGACAGAACTTATGCGCCAGAACAAATTATTGGAATCAGTTATAAACTCTCTTTCAGACGGCATTTTAATTATTAATGATAAATATAATATTTTGCGTGTAACTCCTCAAGTTGGAGAGTGGTTTGGTTCTAAAGGTCACGAACTTATCGGCAAAAATATATTTGATTTTATCCAAATAAGTGATGAAACACCAATAGAAAAACTGAAAAATAAAGACATTTTCATCAAACATACTCCCACAAACAACTTTGTAATGAATACAATTAAACTCCCTCTTGATGACGATAAAAAACGATATGTAATTCTGGTAAAAGATGTAACTACAGAAAGGGAAATCGAAACTTTAAAAGAAGATTTCGTTGCAACATTAACTCATGACCTTAAAGTGCCGATTGTAGCAGAATCCAACATAATAAATTTTCTTCTGGACGGAAAATTCGGTGAAATTACCGAAAAACAAGAATACGCTCTTTTAAATATGAAAAATTCAAATCAAGAACTTGTTGAACTTGTTCAAATTATTCTTGATACATATAAAATTAAAGAAACAGGAATTAAGCTGCTCAAAGAAAATATAATGCTGAATAAATTTTTGACCGATGTTGTGAACGAGACCCAGCCAATTGCCAAAAATTCAGGTATAACAATTAATTTTACCACTTCTCGCGACATTAAGGTTACAGCAGACCCTATACAATTGGAACGAGTTGTAAAAAATCTTATATCAAATGCTGTATCACACAGCAATACAAAAGAAAAAATTGATATCAAAACAGGTGAAATTCCAGGGTTTATTACAATTTCTGTAATTGATTACGGTCAAGGTATATCGCCTAAAGAAATTAAATTAATATTTAATAAATATTATTCAGCCGCTAAAAAATTCCGTAAAATAGGCACAGGGTTGGGTTTATATCTGTCACAACAAATAATAAAATCTCATGGCGGCGAAATCACTGTAGAAAGTGAAGAAAATGTCAGAACTGAATTTTGTGTAAAAATTCCATTGTAGGGTTATAATGATAAAATTTATTGATAGATTGCTTGACTGGGTTTATAAGAAAAAATGCTATTTTTGCCGTTCATCAAAAGAAGCTGTTAAAATGTGCTCTAAGTGTTACAATGAAATGGACTTTTTACCGGTTAATGTAAACAGAATAATTGAGGGCAAAAAAGTTTATTGTGCAGGAATTTATAACAAAAATCTTCAAAAACTTATCAGAGGTTTAAAATATCATAACCAACGCGACTTAGCATTTTATCTTGCAAAATTTATGGCAGAATATTTTGAAAAAATTACAGACAGACATGATTTTGAAGTCGTTCCTGTCCCGATTTTCCCCAAACGCGAAAAGCAACGAAAATATAATCATATGAATTTGGCTGCTGAAGAATTTTGCAGGCTTACATCTTCAACCTTAAATACGGGACTTATCAAAAGAATAAAAGACACCAAACCTCAATATAACTTAAAACGTCACCAAAGAATACAAAATCTATCAAAAGCGTTTAAAGTAGAAAAAGAAAATTACCAAGGTAAAACAATCTTAATTATTGATGATATTTGCACAACAGGAACAACCTTTGAAGAAATGATAAAAGAATTGCAAAAAAACGGCATAACGGATATAATATGTCTTAGTGCCACTACACCATTTGGATAAAAATGATACTTAAAGAATTTTCAATATATTTACAAGAAAGAAACCGGGACATAATTTCAAACAGAACTTCCACGACGAAACTGCTTTGTGAATGGATAAAATTTGTCATTAACAAAAACCCCAAAAATCATGTTGACAAAATTGTACACAAAGAAATTATGCTTGCACAGAATAAAAGCGGCGATTTTTTTATTGTTGGCAAGTCAGAAAGCGGCAGAGTGCTTGTAAATGCTCTTTATAATTTTGCTTTGAGTTATGAACAATATATTATGAGTAAATGGCTCATTGATAAAAATCCTGAAGACTTTAACCGTTAAAATTTTTTAAACTGCCATGGCGGGGAATTTCAATTAAATTTTGTAGTTATAAAATAGCTTTGAAATAGATTAATAGGAGCTTTTTATGAATAATACAATTTTTCAAACCCCAATTTGTCGTATGAAAGAATTAAATAATCTTTTTATAGAACTTACAGCTAAAAATTGTAATTTACGCTGTAAAAATTGCTATATTGATTTTCCGTTAAGCAAAAATGTAAAAGATTTTATAAGTCTTGATGCAGTAAAAAAAGCTTTAAACGATACCAAAAATGAACCGGTTGAATGTATATATTTAACAGGTGCAGAACCAATGACACACCCTGACTTTAATCATATTTTAAGAGCTTGTCTTAAACGTTCAAATGTCTGCATTTTTACTAATGGAACATTTATCAACGAAAAGAAAGTCCGTTTTTTAAAACGTGTAGAAGATGAAGGGTCAAACGAAATTATCTTCAAACTGAGTATTGACCATTATGATGAAATGAAAAATGATGAAATTAGAGCCAGAGGTTCATACAGAACAGTGGTGCACGCAATTAAAAGTCTTGCAAAATACGGTTTTAATCCTATTCTATGTATAACAAATTATTATAAAGAAGATGAGCAAACATTAATAAGCGAATTTAAAAAGATTTGCCTAAATGCAGGATTTGATGCTCAAGATAGCAACTTTACAATCAATGAATATATAGATAAAAACTCACCGCAAGAACCAGAAATCACCTCATGGGAAAATCTTGACTGCGAATATGGCAGAATACTGACTGCAAAAGGGGTTTACAGCTGTCCTCTGCTGGCTAATGACCATCGCGGTAGATGCGGATCTGATTTTTCAGATTATGCTCAACACAATACTCTTGAAACTTCATACTGTACAATTTGCATGAAAAATAAAGAAAAAATGTTTGGTATAAACTATAATCTATTCAAATAACTACTGGGGCATTTCAGGTGCAATATTAGGCATCTGTTCTGGACCAGCAGGCTGGTTTTCCGGAGTCGGAGTCGGTGTTTCTGTTACAGATGAAGGATCTCTCTGAGCATAAAGCTTGATCTGCAAGTTTACAAGCAATATTTTTTTATTTTTTTGATATGGTAATATTTCTATTTTGGAAATTTCCAAGAAATGTTCATGTTTATAAAGTTCACGTAAGAAATTTGCAAAACTTGAATAGTTAGCAATCATTTCTGCTGTAATTCTGCATACGTGATACTTATTACCAACATTTTTTACAAAATTATCATCTTGCGGATCATAATCATATTGTATAGAACGAGTTTTAATTTTATTTTCACGTATAATCTGTAAAATCTCTCCAAACTCATCAGAAATAACACTTTCTGTATCTGTACCGCCGTTAATGGGTTTGAAAAATGCTTTTACCATATTTTCATTTTCTATTCGTTTGGCTTCAATATTATCTTTAAGTCCCTGTAATTTTCGTTCGGCATCTGCTAATGCAGCAGTTTGAGATTTATAATCATTTTGAATATTTGTAATTCTTTGTATTTCAGGCACAATTTTAGAAACAAGAAATACAAATAGCGCAATAGATCCGACAAAAATAGCTACGGCAATTTTAAACTTTTGCAAATATACTTTGTAATCTTCTGACACTGTATTTCTCCTTACTTATCTTTTCCAAAGTTTAATAACGGTTTGCTTAACAGGCCCGCCTTTATTTTCTTCAGGCGCCGGTTCTTGCGGCTGTTCCGCAGGTTGTGCTGCCGGATTTAGTTCACTTGAAGTCATATTGGTAATTTCAAATTCATATTCAGAAGGCTGATTTGGGTCGATTGTAACTGCCTCATCTACAGATTTTGATTTCATTTCCAATTTATGAAGTCTTAACTTTGTATCAATCAATGAATCCTTCATGTTTCTATAGAAAGTATAAACATCTTCAACATTTGATGCCTCTCCTTTAACATCAAGTTTTCCATCGTCTTTGGCTACAAAATAAGTCAACCATAATTTTTTCGGAACAGATTCTCCTAATGCCGTATAAGACATAAGTTTTGATCTATTTGTACCTAATACTTTTTTAATTTCTGCATTTACGTCAAAATTACCTGCTTTATTTTGCTCATCTTCCAGTCTTTTTACTTCACTCTCAACACGTTGAAGATTTGAGTTAAGTTCATCTAAATGAGCTTGTTTCTTATTGGCAATCATAGGTACAACAAGAAATAATATCAAAGCCGGAACAAGAATTATTAGGGCAAATATCAATGCAATATTTCGAGCATTATTTGGAGAAATATCAAATTCATGTGAGCCTAACACAACATGTACAGGTTCATCCGGGTTTTCAGCAGAACCTTCTCCGGCGCCTGATTGGCCGCCAAAATTAAATTTTACAGGCAGATTAACTGCATTTCCTATACCAATACCAATCGCTTCAAGGGAAATTTTTTGAGCTGTTTCTTCAATTACCTCTAAACTTGTAGGTATTACATCCTGCTTTTTAAAGCTGTTATTTTCAAGGAAATTAACTACTCCGTCAACAGGAAGTCTGTTAGCAAGCAATTCTGCACTTACAAGATCAGTTTCCGAAACTATATATAAATAATTTGCAGGATAACTCATTAAAGTAATTTGAGCTGATGCATTAATCGCATTATAAATTTCTTCGCCTTCAAATGATTTTATGGCAAGAGGTTCTTCATAATAATCTATCAAATTTTTACCAAGCATTGAACAGATAGAATAACCATTTGAGGATACAATCATCAAATTCCAAGATATGCCGTCTTTCATCTGTTCTTGTGACAAACCTGAGAATGCAAGAGCTTTCAAAATTGATGTTAAAGAAATTTCTACACCAACCAGTGTTGCACCAAGTTCAGTAAGCACATTTCTGATATCATCAACAACATTTTTTTGAACAGCAGAATAAAATAATTTTCTGGTATCACCGGTTTGCTGTCCACCCGCATCAATCCAGCTTATTAATGGTTCATATCTTCTAAAAATATATGACTGCTCAACTTCAGAAGTTAAAGCCTCTGTAATAGCATCATCAGAAAGTAATATCGACAAATCCATCTTTCCCAGCAGAACCATAGGTAAGTTTAATACAATATTACTTTTAATATTAATTTTTAATTCGTCAAACAGTTCTGATACCGCATTTTTAAACATTTCCATATTTACAATTTCTCGGAGAGAATCATTGTATTCAAGCGGTCTGTAAGCGTAATTTTTTACAACTTTCGCTTGCGTATCAACTTCAATAAGTTCCAAACCAACACTCGGAGTAACTGATAAATATACGGTATTTTTCTTTCCTGCACCTAATTGAGCTAAAATATTGTTTAAATCCATAACATCTTTTTCTTATTAATTATTTACTATATTCCTTTTTTATTATACAATAATTTTCATAAAGTTTGTAAATTTAACATAAATTTACACTAAACGTAGGAGATTTACCCGATGAATGAGCTGATTGATAAGATTAAAAAACTGAAAAAAGAAAAAAATGCGGTCATCTTGGCACATTGTTATCAGAATGAAGAAATCGATAAAGTTGCTGATTATGTTGGCGACTCGTTATATTTAAGCCAAATGGCAGCAAAAACCGATGCTGATATTATTCTTTTTGCAGGTGTGTATTTTATGGCTCAAACTGCAAAGATTTTATGCCCTGATAAAAAAGTATTATTACCGCGATTAGAATCAGGCTGTCGAATGGCAGATATGATTTCTCTAAATCAACTTAGAGAATTCAAAAGCAAAAACCCCGGAATACCTACTGTATGTTATATAAATTCAACAGCAGAAGTAAAATCAGAGTGCGATATTTGCTGCACAAGTTCAAATGCTGTTAAAATAGTAAAAAGCTTAAATGCCGATAAAATTTTATTCTTACCGGATACATATTTAGGGAAATGGGTTGAAGAACAACTCGGAAATTTGGAAGTTATTACATATCCGGGCTTCTGTCCTACCCATCTTCAAATCAGACCTGAAGATATAGAAAAAGCAAGAAAAGAATACCCGAACGCCCTTGTTCTTGCACACCCCGAATGTCATCAATCTGTGACTAAACTCGCAGATTACGTAGGTTCAACTACAGGAATTATGAAATATGCAGTTGAAAGCGATAAAAAACAATTTATTATTGCTACCGAAAAAGGCGTTGTTGACAGACTTACCAGAGATAATACGGAAAAAGAATTTATTCTCATTAAAGAAAATATTGTATGCCCGAATATGAAATGGCATACTCTTATAGATATTTATAATGCTTTGGAAAATGAAGAACATGAAATTAATGTAGATGAAGAAATAGCGTCAAAAGCTTTATGTTGTATAGACAGAATGCTTGAGGTATCAAAATAATGGATGATATAATTTTCGGTAAAAATGCAGTAACAGAAGCTTTAATTGCAGGCGACAGAGAAATCAATAAAATTCTGATTTCTAAAAATATTCATTCTGATGCTAAATTAAACAAAATTAAAGACCTTGCACGCGAAAACGGGATAGTTTTCCAATTCGTTGCAAAAGAAAAATTTTTGCCATATGCAGAATACAATCATCAAGGTGTAATTGCACAAATTTCACCGATACAATATAAAGATTTAGATGACTTTTTGGAAGAAGAACATCAAAATGCATCTGTCGTAATACTTGATGGTATTGAAGACTCTCATAACTTGGGGGCAATTATAAGAACAAGTGTATGTGCAGGAGTTGCAGGAATTATAATCCCATCAAGACGCAATGTGCAAGTTAATGCAATAGTTGAAAAAACAAGTGCTGGTGCTATAAATCATATCCCAATCATTAAAGTAAACAGCCTTGTGAATGCAGTCCAAAAGTTAAAAAATTCCGACTGGTGGGTAGTTGCAACTGATGCAAGTGCAAAAGATAATTATTATGATGTTAAATATAATGATATGAATTTTGCACTAATTATGGGCGCGGAACACGCAGGAGTTTCAAAATCGCTGTTGAAACTTTCTGACTTCATTGTAAAAATTCCTATGTTAAAGAATTTTAACTCACTGAATGTTTCAAATGCGCTGAGCGCAATTATTTTTGAAACAGTTAGACAAAAACTCAAAAATTAATTATAATAATTATAACAGAAGAGAGAGAATAAATGAAAAAAGAACTTGAAAAATACGGACTTATATCTGAAGACATTTCTGATGAAAATATAGATTTCCATGAACTTGATTCTGACGGGGAAGATGTTTTAGAATCCGTTGAAGACCCTAAGGTTCAGGAAAATTTGACATCCGTAAATTCAGATGACAGTGTTAGAATATACCTTCAACAAATCGGTAAAATTCCGCTTCTATCATCTGAAGAAGAATATGATTTAGCTAAAAAAATCTATGAAGACAAAGATAAATTTTCTAAAAATCTTCTTGTTAATGCAAACTTACGCCTTGTTGTAAGTATTGCAAAAAAATACATAGGACGCGGGCTCTCTTTTCTTGACCTAATTCAAGAAGGAAATATGGGGTTGATGAAAGCTGCGGGAAGATTTGACTACACTAAAGGATACAAATTTTCAACTTATGCGACATGGTGGATTCAACAATCAATTACACGTGCAATAGCTGATAAAGCAAGAATTATCAGACTTCCAATACACATGATTGAATCACTGGGTAAAATTCGCCGTGCAACAATTGATCTGACAACAGAACTAGGACACGCTCCTACAAAACAGGAAATTGCATACCGCTTAGGTGTTCCCGTAAGCAAACTTACAGCAATTGTAAAATCAGCCCAATCAACAATCAGTATGGAAACTCCTGCAAATTCCTCGGAAGATTCCTCAAAAATCGCAGACTTTATTGTTGATGAAGATTCAATTGCTCCTGAAAACAGAGTTTCGCAGGAAAATCTTTTTGAAGATATAAGAAAAATGCTTAACCAGCTAAGCCCGAAAGAACGCGATGTTCTCATTTTACGCTACGGCTTGGATAATAACGGTGCGAAAAAGACACTGGATGAAATCGGCTCACAATACGGTGTATCAAGAGAACGCATCCGCCAGATTGAAAACCGTGCAATCGCAAAACTTAAAAAACTGTGCAAAAACAAAAAGCTTTCGGTTGGCTTAAAAAACTATTTCGGAGAATAAAAAAAATCCCGCGCTATGCGGGATTTTTTATGTTTGCTTTTATATTATTCAGCATCTTTGTTGATGTCTTTAATGCTCAATGCAATTCTGTGTTCTTGCGGAGTAAATTTCTTGATAAGAACTTCTACACTGTCGCCAACTTTGAATGTATTGAACGGATTGATGTTTTCATCAGACATTTCAGATACAGGCAGCAAAGCTTCAACGCCTGGGAAAATGTTAATAAATGCGCCAAAACCTGTAACTTTATTAACAGTTCCTTTGATTACCTGACCTTCTTCAAATTGACCTTCAATTTGCTGCCATGGATCTTCGCCCATTCTTTTCAAAGATAATGAAATTCTTTTCAATTCATTATCAATTTTGATGATTTTAACTTCAATAGTTTCGCCTAAAGAAATAACATCTGAAGGGTGTTTAATTCTTGACCAAGAAATTTCAGAAATCGGTAATAAACCGTCAATGCCGTTGATATCAACAAAAGCACCGAAGTCAGCAATTCTTACAACTTCACCTTTTACAACCATATCTTCTTGAAGTTCAGACAAAATATTGTCAACAACTTGATCTCTTTGTTCAGCTACAGCCTGTCTTTGAGATAAGATAAGTTTATTTTTCTTAGGATCAGCCTCTAAAACTTTAACTTCGATTTTTGTATCAACTAAACCGTCAAACGGAGTACCGGTTCTTAATTGAGAAGAAGGAATAAAACCTTTCAAATCAGCAACGTCAACTAAAACACCACCTTTAACAATTGAAACAACTTTTGCTAAGATAGTATCACCTTGGATTTTAGCATCATTAAGCTGTGCCCAAGCTTGAGCAAAAGCAAGTCTTTTAAGAGAAAGTAACATACCGTCTTCATCATTTTCTTCTTTTAATACATAAAATTCTCTTTCGTCACCCATTTCAAGAGTTTCATCAGTTGAAGAAATTTCTTTTTCAGGTAAAAAGGCTTCTGTTTTAGCACCTTTTACGCTTACAAGGTAACCGTCGTTTTCTTTTTTCATAACTGTACCTTCTACGATATCAGCTACAGAAAAAGATTTTGAGAAAGATTCTTCTAATAATCTTTCGAATTCATCCATTTTTTCTAATGTTTGTGTCATTTTAAATATCTCCTTCTAATTTTTCTATGACTTTTTCTATAATATTTTGCGGAGTTGAAGCCCCGGCAGTGATTGAAACATTTTGAGAGTTCTCAATCAAATCTCTATAGTTAACCAATTCACTGTCATTTTCAATGTGAATTGTTTTCGTAATATCTTTCAAAATTTCAGCTAAATGAGTTGTATTGGCACTTTTTTTAGAGCCCACTACAATTACTAAATCACTTTCCTTTGCTAATTCTTTTGCCTCTGTCTGGCGCATAGAGGTACTTTGACAAATTGTATTTGCAACATGCAATTCTTTAGCAATTGAAGTTAAATACTCAACGATAGCATTTAAAGTAGTAATTCTTTGGGTAGTTTGAACAACAACCCCAACCCGTTTATGAGATTTAATCTGCTTTTCAAAATCTTTTAATTGTTCAGGATTTGTAGCAACAACTACATTTTCGCTCCAAAGTTCAGCATTTGCTCTGATAGCAACAACTTCGGGATGCTCCGATTTACCTACAATTACAACAAAATATCCGTCTTTAGCAAGTTCAATAGCTTTTTGCTGAACTTTTTTTACATCAAGACAGGTTAAATCAACGGGTTCAAACCCAGCCTTCTTAATCTTTTCAATAACCTGAGGACTTTCTCCATGGCTTCTGATAACACAAATACCATCACCCTTTTCAGGAATTTCTGTTAAAGTCTTAATCCCTAAACTTTCCAATTCATTAATCACATCAGAATTATGAATAAGTTCACCAAGAACAAATACCTTTTTATCGGGGTTTTCTGATTTAAGTTTTTTAGCAGTTTCAACGGCTCTTTTAACACCGTAACAAAATCCTGCGAATTTAGCTAGTTTAATATTTTTTGGCAATTTAAAATTGTCTGCTTTCTAAAGAACTCGCGAGAAATCCTCGCTGTTACTTCATTGAACATCAAACAAATCCAAAAATCAACCTTTCATAGAAAACGCTTTATTTTTATTTACCTGAATTGCGCCTTGAGAAACCAAATCATCATATGTACATTTTGCTAATCTATCAATATGATTAGCTGCCCATTCATTAAATTGTTTCTTAGCTGCGCCTTTGCTTTTTGCCATAGTTTGAATAGCTTTATTTCCTGTACCGACATTACATTGTTGAATAATATCAATACCTTTACCCAAATCAATAAATGTGCCTATTAATTCAGGAAATGAATTACATACTGTTATAGGAATTTGTTGAACTTGCTGAGGAGTTAAAGATGCTAATAACTCTCTTTGTTCACTTAATTCTAATTTTTTAAACATTTTGACAGCTTCATCATGCGGAATTGGCTTACCATCTATATAATTATTATTAAAGTCATTAAATGCCAACTGTGAATTTTGTGATAATAGCTGA
The DNA here is from genome assembly GCA_950096985.1 of uncultured Candidatus Melainabacteria bacterium. Taxonomy (GTDB): domain Bacteria; phylum Cyanobacteriota; class Vampirovibrionia; order Gastranaerophilales; family Gastranaerophilaceae; genus Stercorousia. The sequence continues at coordinate 9,458 of CATNBA010000013.1, read as the reverse complement.
GTATTATGTGAATTATTTGTAATTGGGTTTGTTATCACATTATTTTTTGATGAATCCGAAGAATTTTTTGCTCCTGATGCAGTACCGTTTGCAATATTCTCATAACCCTTTTGAACGCCTTTGTTAAAAGAATCGAGATTATATTTACCCAAACTGTTAGCTTGAGATTGTCTGTCTTCAGGAGACTTCAATACTTCTATAGAATTCTGGGCATAAAACTGTTTCATTTCATCGGTAATATTTTCAGAATTCGCAATCAAAGGGTTAGCCAAATTAAATACATCAACAGCATCTTCACGTTCTCCAATAGCTGATGTAACATCTTTTGCTAAATTTTCATCTTGTAATTCATAAGCTGTTACGTTGGCTTGTGCTGCCGGTTCAGCCTTCAACTCTTTAACAGTATCCGCAATTGCGTTTCTTGCTTCTTCAGAAATATTACCGTTATTATGCTTATGTATGGCACGAATACCATCTTTAGCATACCATTGTTGATCTTCATCAGCAGCTTTACCATCAATAGTTGCAGCATACATTGACCCGCCATGGAGACTTCTTAAAAAACTCTTACTTATACCAGAGGTCTTTTCAGTATGAGAATAGGCAGAATTAATATATAATTGAGAAAATCCATCGAACTCTTGAAGTAACTTAAGTTTTTCTTCGTCGGTTTTACAGTTTTCAAATTCTTTATCTAGTAAAGAGGTTATTAATTTACGGTTATCCGGATCTTCTAATAAAATTTTGCCATCTTTATCTTTTTTTAAAACAGAAGTATCATCAAACAAATCACTTATTTTTCGGTCACCAGATTTGAAATCAAAAAGGTTTCCGTTATTGTATGCTTTCATTTTACTTAAAGCATTATATGTACTTTCTGCAACACCTTTTTGCAACTTGCCATCTTTTTTTTGTTTATCAAGAAATTCAAACATATATGCAATCTTGTTTTCGTCATTAACGTTTAAATTATTCTCTTTTATATATGCCTGAAATTCAGAATAAATTTCGTCAAACTGCTCACGTGTTCTTTGCATACGTTTTTCTTTAACATCCTGAGCTTTTTTGACTAAATCAATTTTTTCATTATTCTCATAATACTTATTAGCAATTTCTTCAAATTCAGCATTTGAATTCTTTTTTAATGCTAATAAGTCTTTTAAGTCCATATCATGAGCATCAGCTATATTCATTAGATTTAAAAACTCACTGCCGATTTCAAGCTGTTCTGTTTCCGACATTCTGCTAAAATTCGGAAAATGTTCATTTAATTCTTTTTCTGTAAATCGTTCAATAGCTTTATTTTGTTGACGTTTGGTCATATTATTCCACTCATCCTCGGAATAATGAGCCTTTGTACCATTTACAAGGAAAGTGTTAATACGCTCTTGATTAGACATATTTTTCCATTCAGCAGAATTTGTATCTACTTGAAAATTATGGACATGTTCGTGTACTTCTTCATCTTTAGAATTATTTGAATTACCTTCAATTTGGGTGTATAAAGCATCTTTTTTAGCTTGTTTATCTTCACTAGACATGTTAATATAAGCATTAACCTGCTCCGGATCGCTTGGGTTCATTCCTAACAAATTCATCTCTGCTTTTTGTTCATCAGTCAAATTTACTTTTTTAACCAAGGGAACATTATCCAAGGTAGTTCCAATGGTTGCTGAACTTAACTGACCGGTATTTTCAGAATTTGAAGGTAATATATTAGTTAAATTATTAATACTTCCGTCTAATGATGCCATATACAATCTCTTATTTTTACTTCATATTCATGTAAAAAATTCAAAAAAGACCTATATTCATTAACACAAAAATTTGTTACATGCGTTAACAATTATTTATTAACTTTAGATATAGAGCCATCTGAATTTATCATAATATTATAATTGGACTGTGACAAATTTACAGCTTTTGTAAAATTACTATATTGCCCAAGTTTGGCTAAAGAAGTAAACAAGTCATTATCAAAAATAGTAAATTTACCAACATTCGGCCAACTTATATCAATACAACCCAATGACATAGGGGAATCATCATAGCTTTCTTCAGCTACAACCTTTAAGTTAAGAACTCTTAATCCGTCTATTTTAAAACGCACCCCATCTTCACGTTCACATAAAATAGTTTCAACATCATTATCCTTATTATCTGATGAATAGAATTTTAATGTATAATTATTTTTTTGTGTGGATAAATTATCCTCTTTTAAAAGAGTTCCAAAATTAAAATTACCTTCTTTCGTTTTATCCATCCAAGATGTATTCACCTTATTATAAGTTGAAGGCATTTTACCAGGTGCGGCATATAATGTATTTTTTACACTTCGAATTTGTATAGCTCCATTATTTCTGTCAGAATTTGCAAAAGATGTAAAATCATTAACTATTTGCTCATTTGCAATAGGATAATACTTTCTTCTGCCTTCATTATTGGCTACTCCTCGCAATTCTAATTGTGAATGTTTTATTGAGCCTACAGCATTACCATCAGCTCCAACTAAGCTTAATTGATAATTATTTATGCTTTTAACCTCTGCATTTTCAATTTGCCTGCTGCTACCTGCGACAAAAGATAAAAGTTCTTGCGATTCCGCATCAATTTTCTCAATAGTTTGATTATCTGAATCTGAACTTAAATAACGAAACTTTAATCCAATTGACGAGTCGCCGTCAAATAATATTTTGTCATATGTTTTTGCCTGAACGACTTCTATTCTGTTTGCATGAGTATTTTTTACCTGAGCATCCGCCTCTATATTATTCAGCGGGCTTAATGCAATCAATGTGGCAAGAGGTATTGCTTTTATTGAGTTAGATACACGCAAACCGTCTGATTTTTCATGCTTTTTTCCTTCAAAATTTACCTGATTGTAATTATTCCTAAAAGACACACTATTGATTGGTGATATTGCCATATTGTTTTACCCCTATTTTTTTACTTTTTTATATCAAAACCAAGCAAAATATTTTTTGCCCTCTGTTTTAATATTCACTAACCCTTTTCATTGATTATATCAGCTTAAACGACTGTTTGTAAAATAGTATATACAATATTAATAATTCTTTACACTTGCACAGTATCTTTGTTTGTTGTAATTTACACATGTACAAAATGTTACATTAAAAAGGAGAACTCAAATGAGTGAAAGAAAACTAGTTGGAACAAATGAAATGTTCAAAAAAGCATTAGAAGGTGGATACGCTATCGGTGCTTACAATGTTAACAACATGGAAATTTTACAAGGTATTGCAGAAGCTGCTGAAGAAACTCAATCACCTATTATTTTACAGGTTTCAGCAGGTGCTAGAAAATATGCTAACCAAACTTACTTAATCAAACTTGTTGAAGCTGCTTTGGCTACAACTACAGTTCCTATCGCACTTCACTTAGACCACGGTGCTGATTTTGAAATCTGTAAAGCTTGTATTGATGGTGGTTTCTCTTCAGTTATGATTGACGGTTCAAGATTCCCGTTAGAAGAAAATATCAAATTAACTAAACAAGTTGTAGATTACGCTCATCCTCGCGGAGTTTCTGTTGAAGCTGAATTGGGTAAATTAGCCGGTGTTGAAGATGATGTAAAAGTTTCTGCCGCTGATTCTACTTACACAGATCCTCAAGAAGCTGCAAGATTTGTTAAAGAAACAGGATGTGATTCACTGGCTGTTGCTATCGGAACTTCTCACGGAGCATACAAATTCTCTGGTGAAGCTAAATTGGATTTCGAAAGACTTGCTGAAATTAAAAAAGCTGTTAACGAAGCTGTAGGATATGACTTCCCGTTAGTATTACACGGTTCATCTTCAGTTCCTGCTGAATTTGTTGCTAAATGTAATCAATATGGTGGTCAATTACCTAACGCTCAAGGTGTTCCGGAAGATATGTTGAACTTTGCTTCTAAACACGGTGTTGCAAAAATCAATATCGATACAGACTTAAGACTTGCAATGACTTCAACAATCAGAGAATTCTTTGTTGAACATCCTGAAAAATTCGACCCACGTGAATACATGGGACCTGGCAGAACTGCTGTTAAAGAAATGGTTATCCACAAAATGCGCGATGTATTAGGTACAGCTGGACACGCTCAAGACTAGGCAACGTGCCGTTGCATCCGCCAAATTAGTTTTGGATAGACTTAATAAAAAAGACCGTTCCAAAAAGGAACGGTCTTTTTACTTTGAATTATTTAATTATGCTGCTTCTTGTTCTTCTTTTTTTACTTCTTCAGCTTTTTTGACTAAATCATTGAACTCAACCAAATTTAGAGTTACGTTTGGATAAAGCATAGGAGCTGAGTAACGTTTTGTTGCCACTGTACAATTTGGATCATACCAGTATTCATTTTGTCTCATAATTCTTTCTGCTAATACTTGAACTTCCGGAGATTTATTTGTTATTTCCTTATCAATGTTATTTTGTGCGCAGTAATCTTTCAATAAATTTTCTGCAAGTTTATAGAAATTATCATTTCTTTTAGTTGTATAAGTTCCATCATCATTTAATTTAACGATTGGTTCATATGTAGGTTGTTCAGCCACCGGTTCAGAAGTTTCCTCTGAAACTGGTACTTTAGTTTCTTCTATTGGTTTTTGTTCCTCTGCTGCTGGAGGATTAGCTCCATTTACAGGCGAATTGTTTATATCTGCCTGAGAAACTTGCTTATCTTGAGTTGGCGGTACAACTTTTTTATTATCTGAACATTTATTAAACATAAGTGCACCTGCTCCAACTGCCAAAGCCGCAATTGCGCCCCATTTACCAGCTTTCTTCAAACCTTTCATTTTTTTGAAATTAGAAAATTTATCATACCTTGCTTTTAATCCAGGATTTTGTTTTAATCTTTCAGCTTTACTTAATTTTGTAGGCTTTGTTTCATCTGGTTGTATTATTAACTCTGGCTCTTCAAAAGTAGAGTAATTAAAAGGCTCATAAGTACGAATTGTAGGTGGTACTACAGATGTTCTTTCCGGAACACTTGTCTGCCAGATATTTGCCTGCTCAGCTCTCGCTTGAGCAATTTCTTTGGCTCTTAATTTACCATATTCTTTATTCAAAGCTTTATCTGCCTTAACATTAAGAGCTTCTTGTAACCTGGTAGAATAATCACCATAATATTTTGCCAGTTTCTCACCGGTCATACCAAAATTATTATTTGCTTTCATCATTTTTTCATAAGCTGCAAATCTTACATCAAATTCACTCATAAATTTCCCCTTTTCCTCATTTTTTGTTTAACCATTAGAGTATATTTTTTCACGGATTTGTCTGTTTGACGAAATTTGTATATCCCGCCGTCATTTAAACAATTTTTGCAGACCAACTTAAACCCTTCAGCGAATACTGATTAGCGTTTTGTTATATCCATTTCTTCCATTAAGTGATTAAATATCCCCTATGTTTTTATAAACAAATTGCAAATTAAAAAATTGTCATCACTAACCCACCCTGGATCATATCAAATGATATCATATCTCTGAGTATAGCTTGATTTCAGCCTATTCTAAACCCAACTTTACAATACTTTACAATCGCACATTAAAAAAAGAGGACAATTACGTCCTCTTAATCTTTTTCATCTTCCAGCTTTTGTGTGATTGCTTCTGACTTACGTCTTACTTCTTACTCACTCGCCTTAAACGGCAATTCCGAACTTTCTTTTCTCAAGCTTTGCTTGTTTCAAAGAAAGTTTTCCAGCCTCGGCTCGTTCGCGCTATTTCTTTAAGAAATCTGGAATTTCGATATTTGTAAAACTAGATGAAACTTCCGGCATTGAAGTTCTTCTAATTGTTTGTTGCGGTTGAGAACCTATAGAAGAATTGAATGTACCTGCAAAGAAATCAGATGCGCTCAATTGTTTTACTTCTGTTTTTTGTTCCGGCAACTGGTTTTTCATTTCAAAACCTGTAGCAATAACAGTAATCTGAATTTCACCTTGAATATTTTCATTAACTGCTGTACCGATAATAACTGTAGCATCATCGTTTACTGCATCGTGAATAATATTTGCAGCATCAGAAATTTCATGTAATGTCATATCAGGTCCGCCTGTAATATTAACAATTACACCAGTAGCACCGTTAATTGAGGATTCAAGCAATTGAGAATTAATAGCGATTTCAGCCGCTTTAACAGCTCTTCCTTCACCTTGACCGCGTCCGATACCCATAAGAGCTGAACCGGATGCTTGCATAACACATTTAACATCCGCAAAGTCAACGTTAATAAGTCCGGGAACTGTAATAATATCAGAGATACCTTGAACACCTCTTAAAAGAACTTCATCAACAATAATAAATGATTCAGTCAATGAAACTTGTCTATCAACAACTTGCAACAATTTATCATTAGGAACAACAATAACAGCATCAACAGCTTCTCTAAGCTTGTCTAAGCCTTGATTAGCTTGATTTTGTCTTTTACGACCTTCCCAAGTAAACGGTTTAGTAACAACAGCAATTGTTAAAATCCCCAATTCTTTAGCGATTTTAGCCACAACCGGAGCAGCACCTGTACCAGTTCCGCCGCCCATACCTGCTGTGATAAATACCATATCAGCACCGTCTAAAGCTTGAGTAATTTCTTGTTGAGCTTCTTCTGCTGCTCTTTCACCTACTGAAGGATCACCACCTGCTCCAAGACCAGATGTAGATTTTGTACCTAATTGAATTCTGTTTTTAGTTTGTCCGTATTCTAAAACTTGTAAATCTGTATTCATTAACCAGAACTCAACACCTGAAAGTCCTGCTTTAATCATTCGGTTAACAGCATTTCCGCCGCCGCCGCCAACACCAATAACTTTAATATTAGTCGGATTTACCGGAGACCTGTGATTGCTGTCTGTTGTTTCATCTTTTTTCGCAAAGATATCTGATACGAAATTTTCCACTTTGTTACCTCTTTATGTAATTGTATGATTGACTTACTACAATAGTATAATAACATACTATTTTAAATAGAAAAAAAGTACAATAATTTCAGTCAAATTATGAACAAAAGTTAATATAAATCGTCAAAATAGGCTGATAGATTAAAAATCAGCATGCTTCATATAAGTTGGTGTTGTTGCCCAATTAAGTTTACTTTTAAGAATTGAATAAAAATTACAGCAATCTAAAAGTGCTAATTTTGCATTAAAATCACTTTTTTCAATACAAACTTCACTATTAAATTCGTAAAACTCTTGTCCGTCTGCTGATAACAGATTCGTTCCATTAGTACAAACAGTTATTCTTTCACTATCAGGAACTACAATTGGACGAGCGGTAAGTGTATGAGGACAAATCGGTACTATTACAAACGCATTTAATGCGGGATTTAAAACCGGTCCGCCTGCTGAAAGTCCGTATGCCGTAGAGCCTGTTGGAGTACTGATTATAATTCCGTCAGCAAGATAGTCACATACGAATTTGTCATTAATTTTTAAAGAAAACTTTGCTGTTCTTCCTGTGTCGCAGCTTTTTATAACAAAGTCATTTAATGCAGTATAACTCCCGCTTTTTAGCATAATTCTGTTTTCTAATATATATTTATTATCAAGAATTTTTTTAACTGCATCTTCAATTTCCTGTTCTGAAGATTGTGATAAAAACCCCAATCTTCCAAGGTTAATTCCAAAGACGGGCGTTTGAGATTTGGCATAAAATCTTGCAGCCTTAAGAATAGTGCCATCACCACCGATTACAAAAACAAAATCAAATCCATTTTTGAGTTCATCAATATCAAGAATTTCAGCTTTAATCTTATTATTATCTAGAATTTTAACAAGTTTGTCTTTTACTTGAACCGAATTTGGTATTTTATGATTACAACAAATTGCAAAATTTTTCATATGCGAAATATAACATAATTAGCTGTGAAAATCAATCAAAAACAAAGTATCTACGCTCGTAGCACAAAAAAACTCCCGCAAATTATGCGGGAGAAGGAATGATAAGCATCTGTTTTTTTAGATGCTTACACGTATGAAATCTATTTTAATCTGCTTTCTAGTTTTTCCAAGCGTAATTTTAAAGCTTCATTTTCTTTTTCCAATCTGCTAACCCTCGCATCCAGTTCTTTAATTGCATTGATTACAGCATAGAACATATCTTCCATACGGATGGTTAGGAAACCATCAGCAGCTTTTTTTACTGCGTTTGGAAAGATTTTTTGCAAATCTTGTGCCATCACACCAACACGAGGTGTTTTTGTTTCATCTTTTTTAAAGGTGTAGTTGAAAATCTTTAGTTGACGAAGTTTTGCTAAACCGTCATTGTTTTCTTTACCAACATATTTCAAACGACGGTCGGAAGATAAATCCGGAATCCACCAAGCATAATCATCCCAACCATCACCATCAGGTCCAGGTTCGAGTTGTCCACCTGTGTGTTCTATAGCTTTTATTGTAAAAGATGTTCCACCTCGGTGTTTACTTGTAACAAATGTTGTTCCTCTAACAACTAAGTTTCCATTAATATAAACAGTTGAGTTATTACCTCTGTTACAAGAATTACCAAAGTTACAAAAATAACTGTGAGCTGTTCCAAAATTATCACTATAACCGCTACCTGCCGTTGTACGTTTTGTATCAAGATTATGAACTTCTAAAACTGCATCGCCACCATTAAATTTAGATTGACTGCCTATAAATATACGTTCATAATTATCTTCAGATTTAGCATATATACTATTTACGGGAGGTCCGGAATTAGCTCCTATACAAACCTTGTTTGAGCCTTTAACATTCGCACAAGCAGAAGTGCCAAGCGCGACATTATTTTTTCCGTTAGCACGTGCTCCGGAACCAATTGCAATGCTATCCATAACAAATGATTTCGCATTAGTTCCCAAGGCAATAGAACTAAAGCCTGATGCTTCTGTTCCATAATTACCTATTGCTATTGAATAACTTGACCAGTCACCTTTAGATGCTTTTGCTTCTGCACCGATTGCTATACCTCTATAGTCTGATGCTACTGCATTAAAGCCTAATACTACTGACTGAGCTCCACTTGCAACTGCTGAATTACCTATTGCTATTGCCCCGGGATATGAACCGGTACCATTATTTAATTGACCTGTTGATTGTGCTCCATTACCAATAGCTATATTACCTGTTTCCTCAGATGCCTCGGCGCTAAAACCAATAGCAATAGTACCATTTAAATTTGAAATTGTACCATTGCCGATTGCTATTGTATTACTTGAATCAAATTCTTCTTTATTAGAATCATAGCCTATAGAAATATTATTACTACCTGTTGTTATACCTGAGCCGGAACCATTACCCAAAGTTGTATTATTACCACCTGTTGTTATACCTGAGCCGGAACCATTACCCAAAGTTGTATTATTACCACCAGTTGTTATACCTGAGCCGGAACCATTGCCCAAAGATACATTATAATTGCCACTCGTATTATTTTTTAAGCTCTCTCTACCTATTGAAACATTATCATGACCGA
>CATNBA010000012.1 GCA_950096985.1 uncultured Candidatus Melainabacteria bacterium | reverse complement strand
AAAAATTTGAATTAGTATCAATTATTATATTTACAATTGAATATGTCTTAAGAGTAATTTCTCTTTCAAAAATTAAAGATATTTTTAGACCAATGATGATAGTGGATTTTCTAGCAGTGTTTCCATATTATTTATCCTTTATTACAGTAAATACTGTATTTTTAAGAATTCTAAGAATTGTTAGAATCTTAAGAATTGCTAAATTGGCAAGATATACATCTGCTTTTGATAAAATAAAAAAATCCTTTACAGATAAAAAAGATGAAATAATTGTAACTGCTGCTATATTTTTTATAGGTTTAACAATTGCTTCAATAGCAATTTATTTTGCTGAAAATCAAACAGGTAACCCAAATTTTGCAAGTATTCCGTCTTCATTCTGGTGGTCTGTTGTAACTTTTACTAGTGTAGGCTATGGAGACACCTACCCCATAACAACCCTAGGTAAATTTATTGGAGCATTTACTGCAATTATGGGTATAGGCCTACACGCAGTGCTAATTGGTGTTATCGGTGCTGCTTTTATTGACATAACGAAAAAATCTTATTAATTATAAAATGATTTAATGCTCTTTTATTTTTCTGGATGTACCTGTTACTTTTTCTGTTTTCTCATGTTAATTTACAGCAAGAATTTCTTTTTCATTTTTTGAATATTCAGTTGTGGACATTTTTGAAATATCTTCTCGTGTATAGATTTTATCTGTGCCGGTTTCGGGATTTTTATAACCTGAGTAATCTTTTGGTTGTTCCGATTGAGGTTTGATCAATCCATCTTTTAATTGTTGTTCGATTATAGGAAGATTTCGTTCAAACTCTTCGCTTGACATATTTCCGATTTCTTCCGGGGTAAAAATTGGATTACCATAATTATCCACATTCATTTCAATACCGACTTTTAAAACTTGATTTGTTGAATGTTCATTTGTCCAAGCAGGGAAGTTACTTTCTGCAAAATTTTTAACTGCTGTAACTCTATTATTCCATCCTTGCAGATATCTTTGCTGACTTGGATTGGCTTTTGCAAATTCATCATATTTTGCACGCCTTAGTTTTTCAAAAGTCTCAGAATTACCGTTGCTCTGTTCTAAAAAAGATTTTGCTCTGGAGACACCCATATTAACTGCAGTATCAAACACATAAGATGCAAGTTGAGGGTTACCAAGCTTATCTGCACCAGATGCTTTATAATAATTATTATAATAAATATCTCTTACTTCATCATCAGTAATATACTTCACACTTCTTGTAGGTAAACCTTTATTTTTTCTGTAACTATTATAAGTATTGTGGGTAATTCCTTTATTGGTTTCACCACCTAAATCGTGCGGGTCATTAACATAACCGCCCTCACGCTGTAATACAAATTTCAGCATTTTGTCAAAATTTTGATCATTCATTTGATTTTCTCCTTGTTTAACTAATACACAAACACAAACTTATAGTTTGCAAACAAGGTAAAATGAATTTAGTATTACTCTTGAATAGTATTTAGATATTGTCTCAGAATTAATGCTCTTTGTTTTACTAACTCTGTTCTCCAGCCTTCACAGAAATTCAGGTACATTGTTCCCTGCTTGTATGCAATTATAGTGTCAATCAAAGTATACTCATTATTTTTATAATTCTCCCAAGAGACTTGCGAAAGTTGTAAAATTTTATAATCTTGAGTGTTTAAAACTTTTTTTAATTCGGTTAAATTTTTGTGTATATCTTTTTCCCAAGATTGTTGAGCAACTTGAGAGCATCTATTCATTTCATAAGTATCTGCAGTTTTTGAAATGCATTCCCGTTCAGCTTTATCTATAGGGTCTATAATTTCGGCTACTTCTTTTGCATTACATTCGCAAATAAACATAGTTAACAGTAAAACTGTAAAAAAAAATTTAACAAGATTTTTCATAAATTCATTTTACCATAAAATATATAAAATTTTACATAATTCACCTTCTTTCTTATTTGTAAAAAACGAGTAAGGCAGAAATTTAATCCTCTAAATTATCTTACCTTACTCGTTTAATCATATTTAATTGTATATTTGTTATTATATCATTTACTTTAAAAACTCGTCAATATTTATCTATTTGAATAATTTCTTAAATCTTTCCATTGCTTCGATAGTATTCTCTTTTGAACCGAAAGAAGTTAGTCTGAAATATCCTTCGCCGTTTTTACCAAATCCTGCTCCGGGCGTTCCCACAACCTGCGCATTTTCCAATAAATAATCAAAGAAATCCCAAGATGACATATTATTCGGGCACTTTAACCAAATATAAGGAGAGTGCTTTCCTCCTACATGCCAGATACCCAGACGGGTCAATGTTTCTGAGATAACTTTTGCATTTTCTTTATAGTAAGCAATATTTTCTTTAATTTCTTTTTGTCCCTGTTCTGTAAACACAGCTTCTGCACCGCGTTGAATGATATAAGGCACACCGTTGAATTTTGTTGTCTGACGTCTTAACCAATATTTATTAAGCGCGCCAAGTGCAGCAGGAACAATTGTATACCCGCATCTTGTACCTGTAAACCCAGCGGTTTTAGACAATGAACAAAATTCTATCGCACAATTTTTTGCGCCCTCAATTTCATAAATACTACGCGGAAGATTTTCATCAGAAATAAAGCTTTCATAAGCAGCATCAAAAAGGATTACTGCATTATTAGAAAGCGCATAATCAACCCATTTTTTCAATTGTTCTTTGTTATAAACAGCACCTGTCGGATTGTTCGGAGAACATATATAAATTAAATCAGCTTTTACATTATTGTCAGGCATCGGTAAAAATTCATTTTCACCGTTTGCATCAGCAAAAATAACTTTTCTGCCTGCCATAATATTTGTATCGACATAGACAGGATAAACAGGGTCGGGAACTAACACTGTATTATCTTTTGAGAACAAGTCCAGAATATTTCCCAAATCACTTTTTGCACCATCAGAAATAAAGATTTCATCAAGTTCCAAAGTGACTCCGCGTTTTGCATAGTAACTCTGAACGGCAGAGCTTACAAACTGATACCCTTGTTCAGGGCCGTAACCTCTGAAAGTTTCCTGTACACCCATCTCGTCAACCGCTTTGTGCATAGCATCTGTAACACATTTGCACAACGGCAGAGTAACATCGCCGATACCTAATCTTATGATTTTTTTATAAGGGTTATTTTCGCTAAACTCTTTAACTTTTTTTGCAATAGTTGAGAACAAATAGCTTTGTTCCAAATTAGAATAATTTTCATTTATATTCATGTCACACTCTCCTATGCAAAAATTTTACCATAAAATAGTTATTTCTGCGAAATATAGCTCAAAACCCCGTTTATGAATGTAAGAGGATGAACGGGGCATCCCGGAATATACAAATCAATCGGATATTTATCCAAAAATTCTCTGTTTAATTCTATACTGTTTTGAAAAACACCGCCAGAAATTGCGCAAGCTCCGCAAAGGATTACTAATTTCGGATTTGGAACTGATTTGTAGCAATCTTCCAATGCATAAGCCATATTTTTTGTAATAGGACCAGTAATTACGATACCGTCAGCATGTCTCGGAGATGCCACAAAGTCTATGCCATATCTACCCATATCAAAGTTAACGTTTGAGCAGGCATTCAATTCCATTTCACATCCGTTGCATCCGCCTGCCGAAACCTGACGAAGTTTCAAAGAATGTCCGAACATTTGAACAATTTCTTTTTTAACTTCAACAGCAGATTTTACGTAATCCTCATAATTTGATTGAGGGGTAACGATTAATTTTTCTCTGTCGGTTGATGATAATTTATAACCGTTAGTAAACTCAACGCCCTGCAATTGACAAGCTCCGCAGAATGTACATTTGCCCATATCAATTGAGTTAGATTTTAATGCGCCAGTCGGACAGACACTTTCATCACAATTCAGCCCCTCTTTTAATATAGGAAAACCTCTAAACTGCTCTCTCATTGGAGCGTTTTTAATATCTTTTATAAATTGATTTCCTTGAAAAATTCTTGATTTTAATGTATCAAACATAGTTTTTATTCCTTATAAATCATTTCCGCAATATGATAAGTTGTGACTTTTGTTACATAACGGGAAGTCTGAAACTCCATTGTTTCTGACAGCCAAAGCCAAGCCGTACCAGTTATTAAAAGATGGGTCTTTTATTTTATATCTGCTAAGCTTTCCACTGCCGTCAGTCATTGCAATATGAACAACTTCTCCTCTCCAGCCTTCAACTATCGAAATTACAAAAGCATCTTTTGGCAAATCTCCGCCCTGTGCTATAAAAGGTTCGTCTTTATATTCCGCAAGTTTTGCAAAACACTTTCTGATAATTGAAAACGACTGCAAAATTTCTTTATATCTTAATTTAAAGCGTGAGTTCACATCATTTGTAGCTTTAAAAGCTTTTTTACGAATACCCAATTCTTCATTCCATTTATCAGGAAAATCAAAACGAGCATCTACATCAACGCCGCAAGCGCGTCCTGCCATACCGACTAACCCAGCCTCTTGAGCGCGTTCGGTACTTACTGTACCTGTTTTTTCCAATCTTGACATAACTGTCGAATTTTTAAGCATTGTATTTGTCATACGCTCAACATCTTTTTCAACTTTTGCAAAAGTTTTTAATGCTCTGTCAATTTTTTCTTGGGAAATATCGTAATTTACACCGCCGACGGTTACCATACCGCGCCCAAAACGGCTTCCAGAAAATTCAAGCATAGTATTAATTACAAGCGTTCTTGTCGCGCCAAATACTGACGCGCCCATAAGATATGCTATGTCACCTGCAATTGCGCCCAAATCTCCGATATGAATTGCCGCTCTTTCCATTTCTAAACAAGCTTTTCTAATCAATTGAGCTTTATTAGAAATTTGAATACCTTTTAAAGTTTCCATAATTTGAGAATAAGCTGTATTATATGCAATAACACTGTCTCCGCATATTGATTCGGCAAGCTGATTTGACGGGCATTTAACCATCATATCTTCAACCCCTCTGTGCTGATAGCCGAGCATAATCTCTAAATGATAAACAGTTTCGCCGTTACACATAAATCTGAAATGTCCCGGTTCAATTACACCAGCGTGAATAGGCCCTACGGCAACCTGATGAACTTCATCACCGGTCATTTCAAAGAATTCATAATTATCCTGATTTTTTCTCACTGGTTTTAACCATGGATGATTGAGTGGTTTAATTCCGAACTGTTCAAAAAATTCTCTTTCATAAATATGGAAAGCTGGTATTGCATTTGTTATGCATTCGTAAGATCTTTCGTCCGCCTCAAATATAGCAGATGACACCAACAAATTTGGCGCATCTTCCAAAACTACAAACAATCTTACTCTGCCTTCGCCCCAATCTTTACCGAAAAACGCAATTGGGCGTTTGTTTTCTTTTATAATTTCATCACGTAATTCACCGATTTTCAAAACGGGAATATCTGATAAGTTTACTTTTAAATTATTTTGAATTTTTAACATCTCTTTTATCCTCTAAAATCCTGCCATAGCAAGTTTAATTATGTTATTCAAAAACGGCGGAATGTATACCCCCAATACAAATACAATTACAAGCATTACAAATTGAGGAATATACATACAGGCACTTACCTTGTGTCTGTTTTCTTCAATAACTTTTGCCTTATCATCACTTACGTTTCCAAAAGCTGTCTTAATAACAACTTTTCCCAAACCATAAAGAACAATTGTTAAAAGGATTACAAACAAAGTACAAAGCACAAACTTATGTTCAATAATCATTTGTTTAATCATCAAAAACTCACTGATAAACAATACTGAAGTAGGGAATGCACAAATTGCCAAAAATGATGCAACCCATAGCCAGCCCGTTCTGCCGTCAGCTTTTATAAGTCCGTTTACAGACTTAATTCTTTTTGTTCCGTATAGTTCCAAAACATTACCTGAAGTCAGGAAGAATGATGCTTTAGCAAGCGAGTGACCTATCAAGTGCAAGATTACAGCATAAAATGCAGCACCGCCCAAAGCTGTTCCAATTGCAAGAATACCCATATTTTCAATTGATGAATATGCAAGCATTCTTTTGTAATTTTTGATATGGTAAACAAACACCGCAGTCACAAATAATGACAAAAATCCCATTACAAAAAGCATTAATCTTGCATAATCGGCGCATCCCGCAATGTCTAAAATTTTAAATACTCTGACAATTACAAGAAAAGCAGAATTCAAAAGACAAGCCGAAAGCAATGCGGAAATCGGCGACGGAGCTTCAGAGTGCGCGTCAGGCAACCAGAAATGAATTGGAGCCAATCCCATTTTTGCACCAAACCCGAACAGCATAAATACAAATGCAATTTTCAACCAATTCAAATCAAATTGACCCGCATGGCTGTAAAGTTCTGCAAAACTCAAGGAGTTTACCGAACCTGTTGAAATGTTTAACAAAATAATTCCGACAAACGCCAAAGCAATACCGATTGAGCAAATGAATACATATTTCCAGGCAGCTTCAATTGAATGTTTTGTTTTATTGAAATAAATCAAATATGCACTTGATAAAGTTGTAGCCTCAACCAAAACCCAGGCCAATCCCAAATCAGTACTTAATAATGTTCCTGTCATTGAAAGTACAAATATCAAAATCATAAATGAATAATGACTAATCTTTTTGTCGGGAAATTCAAAATTCTTGACATAACCTGCATTATAAACAGCTACCATCAAGAATACGAGTGACAATACAATTAAAAAGATTAAATTTGTATTATCAACCGCAAAATAAGGTATTGTCTTGTCACCATAACCAAGTGTCAGCAATACTGTAATTACAAAATGTACAACTGCATACAAACTTACCAAAAACGTATTAAATTTTCTGTTTTTGATTAAAAGCGTCAATATACATGCAATTATCGGAAATATTAAAAGTGTGCTAATCATTGTTTTCATAATCCTTTAAATCTGATAAATTAGAAACTTCAAGGTCATTAAATTCCTTGTTAATAACGTTAACGAATAAGCCCAAAATATAAACGGCAATAAATACGTCAAGCAAAACGCCCATATTAACCAAGATAGGCATTTCTTTTGCAACAGAAAGCGATAATAAAAATATACCGTTTTCCATTGTAATAAACTCGATTACGTTAGAAATAATTTTGTGTTTAATAGTAATCAACCATAAACTAATAATAATTGTTGCAACAGAAACTCCGAAGAACATCGGCGAAATAAGTTTCATTGAAGAAACAAAATATTCTGACACCAAAAATCCTGCCAATAAAATTACACTTGAAATTACCAAACAGTAAAAGTGAGGAATATTTGCCGCAACGTCACGGTTTGAATGAGTTTTTCTCAAAACTCTGTACAAAAACCATGGTATAATAATTGCTTTGACAATTAAAGTTTCAACTGTCAAAAAAGCAAAATTAAGTTTATCAATATGTTCCATACCACAACAGCAGATAAGGAAAAGTAAAATTCCCTGTGCAATCAATAATCTTATATGCGCAACAATTCTGCTGGTTGCAGATAAATATAGCATTGTAAGTCCGAAAAGTATCAAAAATCCGTTTACCATCCTCTAACCTCCAAACATCCTTGCAGTAACAAGCGCAAGAACCACAAGCGCAAATGAACTCATTAAAAATACAAATTCAAATACGTGCGACATTCTAAATCTTGCCATTGCCGACTCAATAGTTCCAATAACAACAGAGATTATAAACATTACTAAAAGGTAAGCCGCAATCGACATCCACTCAGTTAACCCCTGTGGAATAACAATATAAGCAATTAAAGATGACAACAAAAACATCTTTATTGAATTTGCCCACGTAAAGAATGCAAGGTCGCTTCCTGAATTATCCAAAATCATAACTTCATGTATCATAGTCAACTCAAGGTGAGTTGCAGGGTCGTCAACAGGAACTCTTGACCCTTCAATCAAAATCATAATAAATAATACAACAACCGCAAATATTTGAATTAATACACCATAATTTCCCGCACTTACCAGAATATTCTGTAAACTGTCAAATGTGAAGTTTCCGCTCAATACCATAATCGAAGCAATTAACATAAAAAATGCCGGTTCAACAATTGTTGTAAAACAAGCCTCACGTGATGCGCCCATTCCTTCAAATGAACTTCCTGTATCCATTGCCGAAATCAGTGAAACAAATTTACCTAAACTCAATGTATAAGCAAAAATTACCAATCCTGCCGAAACATTAATTAATGCACTGCCGCAAGCCAAAGGCACAAACATTGATGCAAACAACACTGATGCAATCTGAACAACAGGGGCAATCTTGAATATTGAAGATGTTGTTTTGCTTATTACAAAATCTTTTTTCAATAACTTTATAAAATCATACAAAGGCTGAAGTATCGGTGCTCCTTTTCGTCCGCCCCAAAAAGCTTTTGTCTTTTTTATAATACCCGCCATCAAAAACGGAATAATTAAAAGTATTACCAAATTTATAATCATATTAACAAACTCCCGATTATTACAATTACAAGGAATATTAAGCCATATTTAATATACGACTGAATATTACCGCTTTGAAGACCTTCAAATTTAGATAAGAACCACTCATCAGATTTCAAAATAGGTTCAATCACATAAGCCTCTTCTATATCTTCTACGTGGAAATTAAAATGAGCACTGTGCGGGAATAATTTTCTAGGCTTTTCTACATCAAATACTTTCTTAAATAAAGGATTTAACATTGATAAAAACGGACTTGCATAAGAAGATGCAGTATATTGCATATGGTTATTTGCTCTATTGTAACCACATCCCCATGTTTCGTGCATATCAATTTTACCGTTTGTAAGTTTTACCTTAACAATTATAAGAACTGCAAGGAATACCAAAAATGCAAGCGCATATAATGTAATTACACTAACAATCGAAAGTGTCGGTAATATATTATATTGTACAACAGGCATTAAAACGCTTACCGGACTTAAAATCAACACAAATGCAAATATTGGCAAAACTCCTATTAAAAGTGCCATTACCGCAAGAAATCCCATCGGTAAGATCATTGAAAATTCACAATCTCTTGTAACTTTTTGTGCAGAAGCACTTCTTGGCATTCCAAGAAATATTATACTGAATGCTTTTGTAAAACATAATAAAGCCATAGTCCCAACTAATGCTAAACCTGCAATCGCAAACAAAATTAAAATTACAGATGAAAAATTGTGAATTAAAAGTCCTTTGAACATCCCAAGATAAATCAAAAATTCGCTTATAAATCCGTTAAAAGGCGGCAACCCGCAAATTGCGACAGCACCTGTAAGAAATAATAACCCTGTTTTTGGCATTGATTTTATTAATCCGCCAAGAATTTCAATATTTCTTGTATGAGTTTTTGTGTAGACACTTCCTGCCCCCATAAATAAAAGTTCTTTAAATATGGAGTGGTTCAAGATATGAAACATACTGCCTGCAAACCCGAGCATTGCTACAACAGGATGGTTGTATGCAAGTCCAAGCATACCAACACCGATACCCATACCAATTATACCTATATTTTCAATACTGCTGTATGCAAGAAGTCTTTTAATATCGTTTTGCGTGATTGCATATAAAACTCCATATAAAGCAGTAACCAAAGATATTACAAGCACTGCAAAAGCAATACCCTTAGCCGGAGTTCCCATAAGTGAAATTAATCTTAATATTCCATAAATACCGGTTTTAATCATTACACCTGACATAACAGCACTAACATGAGATGGTGCAGCGGGGTGTCCGTCAGGTAACCAGTTGTGGAACGGAACAAAACCTGCTTTTGTTCCAAACCCTATAAATAATAATGCAAATACCGAATTTGCAAAATGAACATTTTCACCTAAAACCGATTTGAAAGCATTAAAATCAAAGCTTCCTGCCTTAACAGATAAAAGAGCAAATGCAATCATTATAAAAATAACCGAAATATGCATAAATACTAAGTATTTTATTCCGGCCCTTAAAACATCTTTTTTTTCGTTTTCAAAAATAACAAGAAAAAATGAACTTAATGACATTATTTCCCAGCATATTAAAAACATAAACGCATTCTGGCAGGTAACAACAGCCTGCATAGATGCAAAAAGCATAGGCAAAAATATTAAATGTGCATTAATATTTTTACCCTTTTCAATATAAGGTCTTAAATACCCGTTAGCATAGATTACCGTAACTAAACTCATAACCGAAATTATTGCGACAAAAAATGCTGAAAGCGGGTCAATTACAAAGTTTACCGTTCCGAACAATTCATTAAAATCAAAGGTTTTAATCAGAACTTCACCATTGAGCAAAACTTTAATAGCAGGCACAAAACAAAAAACGGATGCTAAACCTGTAAATATAGACAATGCAATAATTTTAAGCTTATCCGAAAATATTCCTGCAATAAATCCGCAGAGTAATAAAATAATTATACCTATGAAAAAGCTATTCATATATAATCTCTTCCCTCAGTTCGTGTAAATAACAATTCTGTTGTAAATCTAACAAGCATGAAAGTCAAGTATGGATTTTACAGTTAACAAAAATACGCTTACAAACTAAGTGCCCCAATAGTTTTGGGTCAAAATAAAAATTCCCTCTTGCATTTTAAATTTCACGATATAAAATAAAAACGGATTTTGGACAATTTAAGATTTTTGGAAATATACCCCCACAACACTGCAGTATTTTGCGGGTGTTTGGTGATGATTAAAGGAGAAGAAAAATGACAATATTACAACAAAATTTGGATACTAAAGATTGTATCAATCCGACAGATGTAGCTCATGAACTGACAGAAACAGTTATGCCTGCAAAAGCAAATTTTAGAAAATCAAAAACATTCGTTCTTGCAATAGCAGCAGGCGCATTAATTGCTTTTGGCGCTCAGGTTTCATTGACTGTTATGACAGGAACGGAACAGATAAGCTGGGGCTTGGCAAAACTTGTTGGTGCAATGACTTTTGCTACAGGTTTGATGATGGTAGTTTTGACAGGGGCTGAGCTTTTCACAGGTAATGTTATGATGACATTTTCTGTTATAGAGAAAAAAACAAGTCTTGCAAAACTATTAAGAAACTGGTCAATCGTTTATCTTGGAAACCTTGTAGGCTCTATAATTTTGGCTACATTGATTTATTTTTCCGGAGCATCTCATAACTCACACGAAGCATTAGGCGTTATGGGATTAACAACAGCTTATACAAAAGCATCACTCCCGCTTGTTGAAGCTTTTACAAGAGGCATTTTATGCAACTGGTTAGTATGTCTTGCAATCTGGATGGCATCATCTTCAAGACACGTAATTGGTAAAATTTTTGCTATATTCTTCCCGATTATGACTTTCGTAGCATCAGGCTATGAACACAGTATTGCAAACATGTATTTCTTAACTAACGGCTTGTTCTTAAAAAATACACCGGCTGTTGTTGCGGCATCAGGTCTTACAGCAGATCAGCTTTCTGTATTAAATTTAAAAACTTGTATATTCGGAAACCTTATCCCGGTTACTCTCGGTAATATGGTAGGAGCACTGGTTTTTGTAGTATTATTATTCTGGACAGCTTATTTAAGAGACGATCATCACGATTAATGAAAAAGATTTTATTAATACTTTTAATATTTTTAACTTCTTCTTCTGCATTTGCAGAAGAAGAAGTTTTACTTGAGCAAACACCTTTGTTCGAAACAGATGCAGTAGTAGAAGAAAATATTGAAAACATTGATAGTCCTGTCCACCACCACACAAAGTTTTATGACGAACTTTCTAAAAACGCTCAAAATGTTTACAACCTGCAAATTGAAAACACTAATGTGCCATCTTGTCTTTTAAAAGAACCTTTGACACATACATTTGAAAAAGGTCCTTTAGAAAGCGTTCATCTATGGAGTGTTATTCAGATGAATAACAGCACAAATTTTAATGATAACGATACTGATAACAATTTCAGGGTTGGACTTATAAACGCACTTATTGACGGTAAATTCAAAGGTGGCAAAGAAGATTTCAGAATTATGCTTGATCCTACACCAACGCACGATAGAGGTTTTTTCCAACAATTTATTCAAGATTTGTACGTAGAAACACACAGAATTCCCAATCATTCTGTATTAATCGGTAACTCACGTCCTGGTGTAGGTATTGAAGGTGCTCAATCACCTTATACATTACCATTTGTAAGCCGCTCACAAATATCAAGAAATTTAGCAAACGTAAGAAAATTCGGAGTAAGAGTTAGAGGCAATTACTCACTCGTAGACTATGATTTTGGCGGTTATAGTACAGATACATATTTTAGAGAATTTTTCCCCGGAGCAGAATTTGACGGATGGGTAAATATCAAACCGCTTGGCAAAACAGATGGAAGATACGGAAAACTTACAACAGGCGGTGGTATTGTATCAGGTAAAAAGCACTCAACAGATTACTTTGTTGCAGGAGCTTATATCGGTTATGAATACAAAAAATTATGGATGCGCACAGAATACGCAAGTTCTGACGGTTCAAACGGCGGTGACGGGCTAACCAACAAAAAACGTCAAGGCTGGTACGTAACTTTAGGTTATCATATTACCAAAAAACTTGAGGCAATTTTACGTTACGATGAATTTGACCCCGACAAAAAAATAAGTAATAACAACAAACGTGAGTATACTGCCGGAATAAATTATTACGTAAAAGGACAAGCCCTAAAGCTTATCCTTAATTACGTTTTCTGTCAAAATCAGGCATCTCCCGACAGCCATAGAATTATTGTCGGAACACAGATTGCACTCTAAGCAATAACTTTAATCCAACCTTCGGGAGCTTCTATTCTGCCCATCTGAATTCCTGTTAATGTGTCATAAAGTTTTTGAGTAACTTCGCCCATTGCGTCCATACCAAAAACAATTTCTTGGTCTTTGTTCACAACTTTGCCAACAGGTGAAAGAACCGCAGCTGTACCACACAATGCACATTCTTTAAAATCTTTTACTTCTGTAAATGGAACTTCTCTTTCTTCAGCTTTCAACCCTAAATAATGTTCTGCAACATACATTAATGAACGTCTTGTAATGGAAGGAAGTATTGTATCTGATTTAGGAGTAACAACAGTGTTATCTTTGGTTACAAAGATAATATTAGCTCCTCCTGTTTCTTCAACATTAGTTCTTGTTTTTGAATCAAGATACATATTTTCGTTAAAACCTTGCTTGTGAGCATCAACAATCGGATGTAAACTCATTGCATAATTTAAACCTGCTTTAATATGTCCCGTACCGCGCGGTGCAGCTCTGTCAAAATCAGGAACTCTTAAAGAAATAGGTTTCACCCCGCCTTTAAAATAAGGACCTACAGGTGTTGCAAAAATTCTGAATTGGAATTCTTCCGCAGGTTTAACACCGATTACAGCATTAGTACCAAACATATAAGGTCTTAAATATAATGATGCTCCGGAACCGTATGGAGGAACAAAATCTAAATTAGCTTTTACTACTTTTTCCACAGCATCTATAAATCTTACGATTGGAAATACCGGCATTTCAAGTCTTTCGCAAGTATCAGCCATTCTTTGAGCATTAAGGTCAGGGCGGAAACACACAACTTTACCATCCGCAGTTCTATATGCCTTCATACCTTCAAAACAAGTTTGTGCATATTGCAAAACACCTGCACTTTCATGCATAGTTACAGTTTCATCAGTTGATAAAGTGCCTTCATCCCACTTACCGTCTTTAAAATTTGAAACATATCTGTAATCGGTTTTTAAATAACCAAACCCCAAACTGCTCCAGTCAATATCTTTTACCATATTCTTATTCCTCCAAATTTATTTATATCATGAAATTAAATTTTTCACATCTTCTGCAATAAGTTCTTTTGTCAGACGATACCTTATGTATAATTCTTCCAACGGAACTCTGTCAGTAAATTCTTTTTTTGCGCCGTAGTTTAGAACTTTCATATCCGAATTACCGTAAAATCTTGTAATTTTTTCGCCAAATCCGCCGTCAAGCTCACCATCCTCAAGAGTAACCACAACGGAGTGATTTGCTTTTAAACTTTCCAATAATTCCTCATCAATATCTGTCATAAAGCATGGATTAATGAGTGTTGCATTAATTCCGAGTTGTTCTTTGACCTCTCTGCCAAGTTCAAAGAAATTTCCTAAAGCAAGAATTGCAACTTTCTCACCCTGTTCAACAACTTTAAATTTAACAACAGAATAATCTGTTTTATCCTCAACTCCCGTTGATATAAGCTCAACATTAGGCACTCTTATTGCAACTGGTTTTTCAGTCTGCTCTAAAGACCAATCAAGCATTGCAAGATATTCTTCCTTATTTGCAGGCGCAAGATAAACCATATTAGGAATATTTGAAATCAAAGGAATATCAAATGTGCAAAGATGAGTTGCATCCGCACCCGAAATCCCGCCCCAATATATCAGCATTGTTACAGGAGAATTATTTAGACATAAATCCTGTGAAATTTGGTCATAAGTTCTCTGAACAAATGAACTCATAACTGCAAAAATCGGTTTTGCTCCTCCTTTTGCAAGAGCAGAACAGTATGCTACACCATGTTCCTCCGCAATACCGACATCAGTATACTGTACGCCGAGACTATTTCTAAATTCTTTATCAAATCCAAAAACACCGGGTGTTCCAGCATTAACTGCAATTACGGTCTTATCCTCTTTTGCTTTGTCCAAAATATATTGACGCGTAAGTGATGTGTAATTTTCAACAAAATCAACAGAACCTTTGTCTTCATCAAGAGTTCCAGGTAAAATCCAGTGAAATGCCTCTTTATTCTCCTCTGCCTGTGCAAGTCCGCATCCTTTTAAAGTTTTGATATGAACAACAATCGGGCATTTTGTGTCCTTAACCTTTTCAAATGCCTCAACAAGTTTTTCAACATTGTTGCCCTCTGCAACATAAAGATATTCAAATCCCAGTGATTTAAAGAAATTACATTCAGCCTGACCGTTTGTCTCTCTTAAAAGTTTAAGATTATCATAAAGTCCGCCTTGATTTTCAGCAATAGACATATCATTATCGTTAACAATAATAATGATATTACTATTCATAGCTCCGGCATTATTAAGCCCTTCTAAAGCTTCGCCGCCGCTGAGTGAGCCGTCGCCAATAAGCGCTATAACATTACCTTTTTCACCTTTTAAATCTCTTGCTTTTGCAACACCGCAAGCAAGTGAAACAGAAGTTGAAGTATGACCGACTTTAAATAAATCATGTTCACTTTCCTCAGGAGCAGTGTATCCTGTATAAACATTATATTTGTCAGGGTTTGTAAAGCCTTCTTTTCTGCCTGTTAAAATTTTATGCGGATAACATTGATGTGAAACATCAAATACAAATTTATCAACAGGAGAATTAAAAACATAGTGCATTGCAATTGTTGCTTCTACAATCCCTAAATTCGGTCCCATATGACCGCCTGTTGTATTAACCTTTTTTATAATAAGTTCGCGGATTTCACCGGCAAGCGATTTCATTTCATCAAATGATAATTTTTTAACATCATCAGCTGAATAAACTTTATCTAATATCATTGTCTCTCCTTATTTTAATTTTTTTAATGATGAAATGAAATTGTTATGCTCAACATCACCATCAACTTTTGTCATAAATATCTGCGCACCGCGCTCATCTTCCAACTCTGGCAGCTGGGATAATTCAGCCTCATAATAATGTGCATCATTTCTGGTATTCATTGGCATTCTGTTTGCAAGACTGTTTAGTGAGATATTTCTCAACGCACCTGCAAACCCTTTATTTTTACTGCTAAATTTTGTATAAATTCTCAAAGCAGCATCGCCGTTTTCAAGGTTATATTTACCTGCAATGTATGAACTTAACTGAGGAGACGAAGATTTTATTCTCATGCTCTCAATAATATTATCTTTAAGATCAAGCACTCCGGAAATTCTATCAAAATTACCTTCAGGAACATTTACCAAATCAGAGAATATTGAAGGACTGATTGATGCTACAGGATTTCTGAAAAGTGCCGCAAATTTTAAGACATACTCAACTAATCCGACTTTTTGAATTGTGCCGTTTTCTACCAAAAACTTAATCGAGCCGTTTAGTTTCATGCTGTCATCAGTGTTGAGTTCAATCAGACCGCTTGCCTTACCGGTAATCTCTTTTTTCAATTGAAGAATAGTTGATGCCATCAAATCTGAATTAACATCTTTTATACCAAGACGTATATTATATTTGTGTTTTTTCAAATCACAATTAATTTTTGCTGAAGAATGTCCTTCTGCAATTTCAAACTTATTTGAATACATATCCAAGACACTATTTTTATCAAATGTTAATGTAGCTTTCACATCACTAAAATTGATGTCTTTATAATGCCCTTTTAATATATGCAGCACACAATCTTCAACAATAAAACTTCCCGCATCAAATGTCGGAGTATCGTCATCGTCGTCTTTAGCTGTTCCTGACGGGGTTAAATCAAGTTTTTCATTTGAGTTTATCTCAGAACTCTGATTATTTGCAGATGCGATAAATTTTTCGATATCAATATCATCAACGGTTAAATTAATATTTTTAACCACAATCGGCAATTTAATTTCATTTATAAGACTTCCGTCAAAATCATAGGCAGAGCGTCTGTATCTGCCGTCAGCAATTAAGTTTAAAAGCCCGTTTTCGGTATTCATTTCACCATGTTTTAAGAAAACTCTCTGAGAAGGTATACGAACTTCATCCATTGTCAATTTACCTTCAAGCATTGGATATTTGCCGGTATTAATATATTCCATATTACCAGCTATTTTACCGCCCTTAAAAAGTTTTTGTCCCATAAACACATTCAAAAATTCACTTGGTAAAGGATTAGGAATTTCAAATCCCATATTTTTAACATCAGGAATTTCTTTTGAGCAGTCAACATTTCCTGCAAGCTTTAATACAGGCTGAATTTTAGTACGTTTTTCTTTATCAAGATTGTCAGGTGCAATATAATAATCAATTGATTTTATATCAAGCAGCATATCCTCAAAATGCATATCAGCCTTAAGCATTCTTCTGTAGCTCGCAGGGGTTAAAGAAGCCCCGTCAAGCAAAATATCCTGACCGCTTTTAAGCCCAAATAACCATTTTAAATCAATTTT
This sequence comes from uncultured Candidatus Melainabacteria bacterium, assembly GCA_950096985.1. Taxonomy (GTDB): domain Bacteria; phylum Cyanobacteriota; class Vampirovibrionia; order Gastranaerophilales; family Gastranaerophilaceae; genus Stercorousia. The sequence goes on along the minus strand of CATNBA010000012.1, from coordinate 37,829 downwards.
ATTATTGATAGATGTAATATCAAGTCTTGTTTTTGTAGAACCGCCCGTCAATTCAACAGGAATTCCGATAATTTTCGACATATAGTTCTGCGCAAAATCGTTTGTCACAACAGCACGCGCAACAATATTTGTATCAATGGATTTTAGGTAATCTTTAACAGAACCTTCCATTGTAATTTTGTTTTCATCGCGGTTGTTATAAACACCCTCAAAATCCTCAAGAGTAATTTCATCTTTAGTCATCACAATCTTACCTTTTTCAAGGCGGACTGGAATGTCTGCAATCGGAACAATTTTACCCGTAAAGTTATTGAGATTTACAACCCCGTTCAAATCATTGTTGGAAAGTTTTATATTGAAGTTGAAACTGCCTTTCAAATCTTTAAAAAACGCGAGAGGTTCATTCAGATTATTTTCAACAAGTCCCGAATTAATTAAAGCAAGGACATCTGAGATATCAATTCTGTCTGAAAAAACTTCAAGATTAAATTTGCTGTTTTTATCTGATTTTGCATTAAAAAATATTTTTGATTTGTTGAATACCAAATAACATTTATCAACCCATAATGCTTTATCTTTTATGTACACAGTGTTTTGGTCTGCAATATTAAAATGAACTTTGTCAGAACCTTTTTTGATATCGGAAGTGATATTAAAATGCACGTAGCGCAAAGCTTTTTGCGTATTATCAATACTTATATCATCGGCTTTTAAAGAAACATAAGTTGATGGTTCAACCTTGTATAAAAACAAAGATTTTTTAACATACAAAATCGAATCATAAAAATCAAAATTCCAATCCAATTTTTGCGGTTCACTCTGTTCGGCCTGCGCAAGTGTCGAAAGCTTGTTAATATCTGCAAATATATAATCAGCACCAAGTTTTTTGACAATAATATTTTTGTTAAAAACTTCCTTAAATGAAATTGCAGTATCAAAATTGTCTACTTGCAACAGGTTTGCGCCTTTATTAAAAAGCGACAATTCATCAACTTTGAATTCGATATCAGGCGAAAGAGATGTTTTTAATACAGGGTTTTTAATATTTAATTCCAACCCCATAGTATCTTTAAGTGTTCTTTCAACAAAATTGATTGCTTGAGGGTTAGACACAGCCCAAGGCAAAACATTCAAATACAAAGCAAACGGAATATATCCGAGCATACAAACAGCCGCACCGGCTGTAATTCCAAATTTAAATCTTTTTGATAACTTCATAATGAAATTATAACACGATTTTATGTTATAATAATGTTATGAAAAGATTTTTTACATTATTTGCATTAATCGTACTGTTAAACTCTGTTGTTTTTGCTTCAGATGTTAAAGTTTTTAACGAAAAAAACAAATTCGGTTTACAAGATACTGACGGAAACATTATTACACCCGCACAGTATACAAAACTAATACGACTTGGCAATGAAGGATGGATTGTCCAAAAAAAAAGCAAGTACGGACTTATCAACAGCAAAGGAGAAAATCTTGTTCCTGTTAAATACAGACACGTTGACAGATTAACATCAAAGTATGTAAAACTTGGAAACGACAACGACTTTGCTGTATATAATGAATTAGGTGAAGTGATAGTTAAACCTGAATATTCTTCAATAAGCATGCTTTTTGGAGGTATGTTTCTTACAAAAAAAGATTATAAATATGGTATCGTTGACAAAAACGGAAAGGTTATTCTTGAAAATAAATTTGACGACATTTATATGCCTAAACCGAATATAATGCGTATTCAATACAACGGAGAATGGTATGAAATTGAACAGATTAAAAACTCAGATTTTGAATTACCTGAAGATATAAAAACGGTTAAAGATGATGATAATTTTAAAGTTACATCTTTTATAAAAGCTCCTGTTACCGCATCAGGATATTCTGCCGTAACATTTACTGATTATTTTATTAAAATGTTTTCATCAATTTCTCCATCGCATGAAGAAACGATTGATGAATTAATGTTATCACAAGGTGCGGACACTGTTTCAATCTTAATAAAAATGACCTGGCTGCCAAAATATCCGTTTACTTTTGCTAAAAAATATTATCATAATATCAGAACTCCAAATAACGGACCATTAACAAATATTAAATATGAATTAAAACAAAAAATGCAATAGATAAAAAAACCTGACTTAAGTCAGGTTTTTTAATTTAGGAAAAGCCGGCAAAGTTAATTTATGTTTTGTCAAGAAGCAATTTATGTGCCGGCAAAAATACTTAATTTCAATTCCGATAACATATATTATATTTGATATTATTTTTATTGCAATAGTTTATTATGTCATCAGCAATTTTTTCAAAATAATCTGAAGTTTTTTTATTATAAATACTATCATAAAGAGGAATTAAAGCCGAATACTCCTGCTTAATAAAATTAAACATCTTTGTTTTAAAGCTGCTTCTTAAATCCAATTTATCAAATTGGTATTCGTCAACATAATCTTTAGTCATATTAATAATTTTTTCATAATCAGTTAATCCGGGGATTATAGGAGATATAGAGCATATTGTTTTTATACCTTCTGATTTCAAAACTTTTAATGTTTGAATTCTTTGTTCTACAGAGGGAGAAGACGGCTCAAGTTTATTTTTAAGGTCCTCATCCAAAATACAAATCGACAAAGCTGTTTCAACAGATTTCATCTGCTTTAACAAATCCAAATCTCTTAAAATCAAATCGGATTTTGTTACAATACTTATAAGCGCTTCAGAGTTTACAAGCTGTTCCAATATTTTTCTTGTAACACAAAATTCTTTTTCAAAATAATTGTATGGGTCAGTGACAGTACTAATCATTACTTTTTTATTTTTAATTTTAAAAGTATTAATTTTTTTATTTGTACACTTTACATCTATAAAATCGCCCCATCCCTCACTATGCTTACTAAAACTAGACATATATGCTGCATAGCAGTATAAACATTTGTGAGGACAGCCGACGTATGGATTTATCACATAATCAAGGCTTTTAAGCTTTGTTTTATTCAAGTAGTCTTTAACTCTTGTATAATCTTGAGCAATCATATTTGTATAATATAAGGTTACACAATTAATGTCAATACCATTGACTTTTAATTCTCGAACGCGATATCTTCTTCAATTACCCTGGGCGGCTGTGAGATAACCAGCATTTCAAGATACTTATCATTGCTTTCTTTAATACTTTGCGCGATTTTTGCTATTTCATTATCGTTATTAAAAAAATGTTTAACAGCATACTTAGTTACTATCATACCCTTAGTCGGATGCTTTTCAAATTTATATATATCGTGCTCAAAATATTTCTTAGCATTTTCACATCCGTTAACGAGAAAACTTATTGCTGATTTGTTAGTCTTTTTATTTTCAAGTAATTTTAACAGCATACTGTTTTCTGTATTTTCGACAGTTTTATCAAAATTCTGCGCATATTTTACAGGATTATCTTCCTCGGGATAATAATAAACACCAATCATTTTTGTCCAATTAGAAGCATTTTCTGTATTTTTGTAGTATTCATTACCGTATCCATTTGTTTTAGGAGCCAGAGCACTGAATTTTAATTTATATACTTCATTATCAAAATGAATTTCTTCAGATAAGCATATTATCTGAGAACAAAGTAATGCACATATTATTAGTAAAAATTTCTTCATATCGAAATTAAAACACTTTTTTAAATAAAAATAATTATACTTTGGCACTACTCAATAAGGTAATTTTATAAATCATCATTGATAGTTGTATAATCTTTACCGCCTATGGCTTTATATATCCCTATAGTAGATATCAAATAATCAATTTTACTTGAAACTTCTTCTACTTCTACAAGTAAAAGAGCTTCTTTAGCCCTCATGTTATCAAGTCGGGATTTAGCACCAATGTCATATTTGCGGTTTGACAATTCAAACTTTTGTTTTTCAAGATTAAATTTTTTCTGGCTTTCCTTATAGTTTAGATCATTTTTATTTGCGGTACTCATTGAATTGTTAATTTCCTGAATTGAAGTTAAAATAGTTTTTTCATAAATTTGCTGTGCTTTTTCAAGTTCAAGTTTATTAAATTTTAAACGTGCCATTTTTAATCCGCCGGTAAACAAATCTAACTTTGGAATAACACCAATATCAGATAAAAATGTATTATTACCAAAAATATTCCCTAATTGATATGCATTGAACCCTGCATTCCCGTAAATCAAAAACTTTGGCAGAAAATTACGTCTTGCAGATTTTATATCAATTCCTGCTTTTTGAATATAATCTTCAGCTATTAACAGATCAGGTCTGTATTTTATAACTTCTGCACTAATACTTTCAGGCAGAGCTGGTGCAGTAAGCGCACAATATTCTCCCCTGTTAAATAAATTTAAATCTTTTTCTCTTTGACCTGTCAAAACACCCAACTCTCTGGCTATTATTTCTCTGTCATTAACATAATTGTTCAGAACTTTTTGGAATAATGTAAAAATCTGCTGTTCATTAATAAGTTCTGTAACAGGACAAAGTCCGTTATTATATTTTACATCTGTTTTTTTCACAACTTCTGATTGTATTTCAACCAGCTGTTCATAATTTTCTATAATTTTATCAAGTTTAATTAAATTAAAATACTGTGACGCAATCGCTGATGTTAATGAAATATACACAGCACGTTCATTTTGTTTTGAAATATCAACCTGTTTTTTTAACGACTTAGTTTTGAGATAATTTTCACCCCATATATCGACCTCATAACTCATTGTTAAAGGCATAAGAAAACGGCTTTGTTTATAATCATTAATCAAAACGTCCCCAAATCTGATATCAGAAGACGTAAAAGTTCGTGATATATCTCCCTGAAATCCCAAATAAGGCATTTGATTTGCAAGTGCCTGTTTAACAATTTGCTCAGACTGCTTTATATTTAATGATGCAATTTTTAAATCCTGATTATTGGCAAAGGCAGTTGCCATATAATCAATTAAATTTTCATCGTTATATTTCTTCCACCAGTTTAAATATTCACCCCTGAAATCTTCGCCATATGCACAATTTGATAACAAAATAAACAGGGTTAAAAATGTAATAAAAAATTTCATGCTTGCTATTTTCCTTTTTGTGTTATCATAATAACACAAACATCATGAACAAGTCAAATTTATTGGAAAGCAGAATAGGGATGAAATTGGTGCGAATAGGAAAAATGGTTCGTGCTATAGCTAATCATAGATTTGCACAAGAAAAATATCCAATCACACCTGAACAATTTACAGTTCTGACTGCAATTATCGACCATGACGGTCTTTATCAAAGACAAATTGGTGCGCTTACACTCAAAGACAGACCCAATATTACAAGAATTATTCATATACTTGAAAAAGCCGAACTTATTACCAAAACCCCTGACGTAAACAAACGAAAAATATTCAAGATTAATATTACCGAAAAAGGCAGACAGGTACATGCCGGTGTAGTACCGAGTGTATTAAAGCATTGGCAGGAAACTGTAGACGGCGTAACTGATGAAGAACTTGAAAGTTGTTTGAAAGTTTTAAATAAAATCAAAGAAAATCTGGAAAAAAATTTAAATATGCAAATATAGAGGTGAAATATGACAGAAACTACCGCGAAAAAAACCAAAAAGAAACGACCCGAATATAAGAAAAAAAGAGTAATTGTACCTTCAATTACAGCGATAATACTTATATTGCTTGGTATTGGAACTGCAATACATTCAACATATTACCAATCAACAGATGATGCTTTCGTAGAAGGCAGACTTATATCTGTTGCTCCGCGAGTATCAGGACCTGTAATAAATCTTCTTGTCGACGACAATGATGAAATTGAAACAGGACAGCTTATCCTTGAAATTGATCCGTCAGATTATGAAGTCAAACTACATCAAACCGAAGCTAAACTTGAAGAAGCAAAAGCAAAGCTTAATGTAACAGAAAGACAAATAGAAGAAGGTGGTTCAAATGTTCAACAATCATATGAAGATATAAATTCTACAAAATCAAAACTGGATTTTGCACAAACTGACCATAAAAGATACACTGATATGTACAAAGAAGGTATCGTATCAAAACAAGAATATGACAACAGTACTACACATTATACAGTTGCTCTTGCAAATCATAAAGCTTCCGAAGAAAAATCCAAAGCAATGAAATCAGCTCTGGCATCAAATAAAGCCAAAGCACAAGCTGTAGAAGCTGAAATAAAAAAACTTGAAGCGGAAGTGGAGCAGGCAAAACTTGACTTATCCTATACAAAAATTTATGCGCCTCAATCCGGGATGGTTTCGGCAAGAAGTGTTGAAAAAGGTAACTATCTTCAAATAGGACAGCCCGTAATGCAGATAGTACCTAAAAACGTCTGGATAGTTGCAAACTTTAAAGAAAATCAGCTTACATATATGAAAAAAGGACAAAAAGTTTCTATAAAAGTAGATACATATCCTAACAAACGATTTAATGGACATATTGACAGCATTCAGCGCGCAACAGGCGCAAAATCCAGTCTTTTCCCGCCGGAAAACGCTGTAGGCAGTTATGTAAAAATAGTTCAACGAATTCCTGTAAAAATAGTTTTTGACGAAAATATTGAAGATTATAATATAGTTCCCGGCATGTCAGTTGTACCAAAGGTTAAGGTAAAATAGGTGGAAGAAACAAAACCAAATCCTTATATAGTAGCACTTGCTGTTTTACTGCCATCATTTCTGGCACTGGCTGCATCTTCTGCTACAAATGTGAGTCAGCCGCATATTGCAGGATTTTATGGAGCAACCCAATATGAGGCAAATACAGTAATTACATGCTACATAATATCGGGCGGGCTTATGATACCCGTGACAGGTTATCTGGTTAGAACTATAGGCAAAAAGCTTCTGCTTTACTATAGTATATGGGGATTTGCACTTGGATGCCTGCTTTGTATACTTGCACCAAATCTGCAGGCACTTATAGGGGCAAGAATTATACAAGGTGTAGGCAGCGGATGCATTTTACCGCTTAGCCAGGCAATTCTTCTTGAAGTTTTTCCGGAAAACCAACGAGGGGTAGCAATGGGCTTATTTGGAATAGCTGCAATGTTTTCTCCTCTTGCAGGTCCGTTTATTGGAGGATTTTTAACAGACAATTGGTCATGGCAATGGATTTTTATCATAAATATACCGCTTTGCATGCTATCATTTTTGCTTGTAAAACTTTTTGTACCTGTCGACAAACCTGTTAAACAAAGATATAATAAAAAATTCGATATTATTGGTTATACATCAATTGTCATAGCTATGGGATGTATGCAAGTTGTTCTTGATAAAGGTCAGCAGTTCAATTGGTTTGATGAACGATGGGTATGCTGGACAACGGGTGTATGTATATTTGCATTTATATTCTTTTATGTATGGGAACTTGAATATAAATATCCCGTTATTGATATTAGAGTATTTAAAGACAAAAACTTTCTTGTAGGAACATTTATCAGTTCTTTTATAAATGTTATGCTTTATTCAACTTTGCTGTTAGTTCCCATGTTTGTTCAAAGTCTGCTTGGCTATAGCCCGTCGATGTCGGGATTAACAATGTTCCCGCGCGCAATTGTTTGTCTTGTCGGATTAATAATTGCAGGTGAAATTTCAAAATATGTTAAGGCAAAAATACTTGCCGGTATCGGACTGTTTATAATGGGAATTTCAATTTTAATGCTTACACAAATGAATTCAACTTCATCAATGGAAAGTATAATTTTCCCCAATTTATTACTGTGCCTGGGAGTACCTTTTGCATTTGTACCGATTACAGCTTTATCATTCCAGACTTTACCCGCATCTAAAAATGCAGATGCAGCATCACTACATGCTTTATTCAAAAACATTGTTACTGCAATTGCAACAGCAATGTCTGCAACATTTATTGCAAGAGTTTCACAAGTTCACCAAACATACCTTGTTGGGAACCTTTCAATTCATAATCCTATGTTTCAGTATAAGTTAACAATGTTAAAATCTAAATTTCTAATACATTACCCGTCTGTTCTTGCTTTAAAAAAAGCAAACGGCAGTTTGTATAAAGAACTTTTACAGCAAGCCAGACTTGCATCGTTTTTTGACGCATTCAGTCTATTAGCATTAATGTGTATTTTAATTATGCCATTTTTGTTTTTATTAAAAAGCCCTCAAAAGAGGGCCAAAACTAATGAATAAATCTTATATAAATATAAGCCGAGCTTATAAGCAATGAAATCACCATTGTTATCACACCGTATTTCAAAAACCTCATAAACGGTATCGGATAACCGTTATGTGCCGAAGTTTCAGAAACAATAACATTTGCGGCTGCGCCAATAATTGTCATATTGCCGCCAAGACAAGCACCTAATGATAAACACCACCACAAGGGATATGTATAATCAGCTCCCATAGTTTTTTGAATTTGTAAAATCATAGGTGTCATTGTAGCTGTATAAGGGATATTATCTATTATTCCCGATATAACTCCTGATGCCCAAAGTATTATCATTGCAGTTGCCTCTTGCGATCCCTGGGTAACTTTCAAAATCCATTGCGCCATTAAAGCAATACCGCCTGATGCTTCAAGCCCGCCTATAATTATGAACAACCCGATAAAGAAGAAGATTGTATTCCATTCAACATCACAAAGAATATCTTTAGGCTTTTCAAATAAAAGTAAAAAACTTGCACCCAGCATAGCTGTAACACAAGTTTCAATATGTGTTACATCGTGGAGTACAAGCCCTAATATCACAAGAAATAATACAATACCACTCCTTATCATCAAAGAAAAGTCTGTTATTGTATTTGAATTATCTAAATTTGCTACTGCCTTCATTTTTTCAGGTGATGTTTTAAGCTGATTTCTGAATATAAACATCATTAATCCTACAATAACAATTAAGATTACAAGCACAACCCCTGTAAGTTCTTTTAAAAAGTCCATAAACGAAAGTCCAGCGGCACTTCCTATAATAATATTCGGCGGGTCACCGATTAAAGTTGCAGTACCACCTATATTTGATGCAAAAATTTCTGTAATCAAAAACGGTAAAGGATTAATATCCAACTGTTTTGCAATAAAAAATGTAACCGGCATAATCAAAATTACTGTTGTTACGTTATCTAAAAATGCCGAGGTTACGGCTGTAAAAATACCCAGTGTCAGAAGGACAAGTTTGGGATGTCCTTTGGTAAACCTTAAAAGCTCATTTGCAATCCAGTTAAACATACCGCTCTTTGCCGAAATGCTTACAATAATCATCATTGATACAAGCAGGAAAATAACATTAAAATCAACAAAATTTATAAAATAATGCGAATTAATTGTTTCTCCGACAAATTTTGTCTGGCTTACAAGCCCTAGCAAAATTGTTAACCCTGCTCCCAAAAGTGCTACAGTAACTTTTGGAATTTTTTCAAGCGCGATAAAAATATAAGCCGTCAATAAAATTAAGGCTGAAATCATAACAGCATGCGCCTGAACAAAAGTGTGTAAATGTTCCATTATCCTCTCCTTTGAGCACAAGCTATTGCAATAGCAAGCGCAATTTCACTATCATCTGTTTTATTTTGTTTTTTTACAGGTCTTTCGTCTTTAATTTCTTCAGGAAATATTTCATTAAGTTTCAATACTAGTTTTGACGTCCATCCCATAACAAAAACCATAATTGTAAGGAATAAGAATACTACCCCCATACCTATGAGCATAATAATTACACCATCTTGAATATTATTTGTAAAATTTTCCATAAATTCTCCTTTTTTAACATATCAAAATTCAGCGATTTTTAAATCGCCTTATACATAAACAACGGGAGAATAAAAGCTAAGGAGCTCTGGGATTGAGAACAGTAGAAATCTTCAAATTTGATGAAGAAATAATTTCCCAATGGGTAAATACAAGATTTAAATTTAATTTTTTATATGTATTATTTTCACAAACTGCACAGAAATTACCGAATAAATTTGCAAGATACTGTGACAAATTCAAATGTGAAGAGCATGCAATATAATAATCAGAAGTTATATCTTTTTTTTCAACTGATGGACATACGGAAGTAATCTGCTGTTGAACTGCAAAGGTTTTAATATCCGGCGATTTAAACTCTAATGAAGTCAAACAGCATGACAAAAATAAAAATATAAATGATACGAATATCAGAAATTTTTTCACGCAAACATTTTATAATGAAAAAAAATATTATACAAATTCAAGATTTTTGACTTCAAATGCAGAAATAAGAGCTTTTGCATCATCAGAAGCACCTTTACATCTCAACATACTTTCCGGATTATGTGCAGATGACAGTACCATCATCCTTAAACTGTCAAAAATATTCATTGCTGTTAAATCAATTTCTATGTTTTTCATACATAAAATATCGAAAATATTTAACAAAAATTAAATATTTTGTATAAATTTAGTCTTTTTATAGGATAATAAAATTATGAAAAATTCAGATATTAAACTTGCTGCATTTGATGTTGATGGAGTATTAACTGACGGAAGTCTTACTTTTGACGAATTTGGACATGAATATAAAACTTTTAATGCCAAAGACGGTCAGGGTATTGTAAACCTTAATAATGCCGGTGTAATTACTGCAATAATTACCGCACGCAATAACGGAACTGTTGAACACAGAGCTAAAAACCTAAATATTAAAGAACTTCATCAGGGGTCAAAAAATAAGATTGCAACACTTGAAGAAATATTGAAAAAATATAATTTAACTTTTGAAAATGTCGCATATATGGGAGATGACCTGCCGGATATATGCGTTTTGGAAAAAGTAAAATTGAAAGGCTGTCCGGCTGATGCGGTTGATGAAGTTAAAGCCATTGCTAATTTTATTTCGTCAAAAAATGGCGGACGAGGTGCTGTCAGAGAATTTTGTGATTATATACTGAGGGGAGAATAAATAATGTTTGAAATTAAAACACAGGCTTTTTTTGCTGCTGCGCATCACCTTTTGAACTATGATGGGGAATGTGAGAACCAGCATGGACATAACTGGATGGTAGAGGCTTATGTAAAAGGGGATACGTTAGACAAAAGCAATATCTTAATTGATTATAAAGTATTAAAAAAAGAACTGAATACGGTTTTGGATATGCTTGACCATAAAGATATCAATGAACTGCCTGAATTTAAAGGTGAAAGCCCGTCAAGCGAAATGATTGCATATTTCATTTACACTAAACTTAAAGAAAGAATTGTTCAGCTGAGCAAAATAAAGGTTTGGGAAACTCAAACATCTTGTTGCAGCTATTATGAAGAAGAATAGCCGCTCTCCGCTAATCAGGTTTTGAACAAGTTTTAAAAGTTTTGGAAAGAGAAAAATGAACCTTATACAAGCAATATTAATGGGAATAGTTCAGGGATTGAGCGAGTTCTTGCCTATATCAAGTTCTGCTCACCTTGTGTTTACATCAAATTTTTATAAAGTTTTTAAAGGAATCGAGATAGTTCAAACATCTAATGAAGAAGTATTTTTTGACATTATGGTGCATCTTGGAACTTTAATTGCTGTTTTAATTTTTTTCCGTAAAGATGTGATGAATATTTTAAAAGCAATGTATCATGCTTTTAAGTCTAAAGACTGGTCAAACCATGAGGCTAAATTAGGTTTATTCATAGCTGCCGGTACAATTATAACTGTTGCAATGGCTCTCCCTATAAACAATGTTGCAGAGAAACTTGTGTACTCACCTGCTATCGTTGGAATTTTACTGTTTATAACAGGCTTTGCCCTTTTATACAGTGAATATAAATCAAAAAAAATCGAAGAAAAAAAATGTGAAGTTGACCTAAAAACTTCAGTCTTTATTGGTATAGCCCAAGGGCTTGCATCCTTACCAGGCTTTTCACGCTCCGGATGGACAATTGCAACGGGTCTGTTTTTGGGTTTGGATAGAGTAACATCGGCAAGATATTCTTTCTTACTGAGTATCCCAATTATTTTAGGGGCATCAATGGTATATCCTCTTATAGAGATTGATGTTCATGAAGCCGCTATGTATAATTGGACCGCAATAATAGCAGGAACAATAGTTTCTGCTTTAACCGGATACATTTGTATTAAATATTTCATGAAATTTATTTCTAAATTTTCACTGGGGATATTCGGATACTATTGTATAATTGCAGGAATTGCAACAGCAGTATTTTTTAGTGTTTGTTAATAAATGTAAAAATCTGTATCAGACTAACAAAAAAATATATTCAGAGGTCTTAATATACTGAAATTCATGTGTGTGTGGAGTAAAAATGATTTTAGCGGTAAATAATCATAATAATATAATAAAATTTTCTGCCGGGGATAAAAACAAAAAATCTTTGGAATATAACCACGACACATTACTGGACAATAACTTTGCAACACGCACAAAAATCGGTATAGATAAACTCACAAACGCATTAACAGTATATCCCGCAAAAGGATTTAAAGGCAGCAAAAACGCTAATTTCTATGAATTTCTGACAATGGGAACAGTTCCATATATAATTGGAAGTATCACCATGATGTCGGTATTTAACTCTGCAAATAAACATTTTGCACCATTTGCAAAAACAAAAGCATCTGCAATCGGTAAAAAAATGGCTCTGGGTGTTTTGTTCTACGGATTATTAAAGAACGCATCTAAATCACTCGTAACAAAACCTGTAAAAATGATGACAGGAATTGACACCGAAAGACCTTATGCGAAAGTCATTTATGAACTTCCGGATGATATTAATGACACTGATATTACAAGCATAGAGCATCACAAAGTATTTGAAAGTGTTGAATTTCCCCGTTGGGATTTACTGTACGGAAATGAAGAAAAGGGCGAAAAAAGAAATTACCGATATGATAAAATTGCCAAAAAATTAGGAATGGGAGAAAACTTAAATGATTCTGATCAGGAAGTAAAACCAAGAATCAAAGAAATAGTTATAAAAACTAATTTAGCTAAAAACATATCTTCATATCTTTGGGCTGCAACAGGTGTTGGTATTGCGTTCCAAAAACCCTGGGAAAATTTCTTTAACGTAATGACCTTTAAATTCTGGAAAGGTAAAGAATTTAAAAAGAGTATGCAATCTTTTGGACATAACTTTATAGAAAGTATAAAAGAGTTTTGGAAAGGCGAAGGAAAAGGCATTACAAAACATACAGGCAAGGCACTTGCGGGAGCTGCAGCCTTAAGCACAATTACAGGTGTTATTAATGCAGTATCGCCAAAATCAACAAATACTAAAAATGTTATTAATAAAAATGAAAGGTATGTGGTAGATTAATATGAGTTCAAATTTAATTAACAACTACATATCTAAATCGCAGATTACACAACAACAAACATCTGTAAAACCTAAACCTGATTTTAATATTCAAAATGAATTAAATAACAGGACCTTTATTAAACCTTTAAAAGGTAAAGGTAAACTGCTTAGCGGGAATATTCTTTATGCTCCTATTGATACATTCAGAGATGTTAAATACAGCATGAAGGCCTTGAGTCATGCGGCAAAAGGAAAAGCTAATGACCATGAACTCGGTAAACTTAATGATTTAGGAATGATGACAGGCGGTCTTGCAATCGCAAGCTACTTATTTACTAAAAAGACTACACCTTTAACCAAAGGTATGGAATTTGTCGGTCTTGGCTCATTTTTTGCCTCAATGGCAATATGGCCTAAAATTGCAATACAGCTCCCTGCTTACTTATTACATGGAGTAGATGTCCAAAAGCAATATCAAGACAGTTTTGGAAGAAGAAAACCTTTCTATCAAGACCCGCAATTTATTCCTTGGGATTTATATAAAGACGAAGAAATACAAAAAATCGGGGATAGAATGGGTGTTCCTAAAGATATCCCAAACAGAAGGGATTTCATTCAGGAAAAAATGAGAAAACTTGCTGTGCAAAATAACACATTATGGATGCTAACTGCAGGGTTTGCAACTCCAATTATGAGTGCGTTAATCTGTAATCAGGCAGAACCATATCTTTTGAAATATCAAAACAATCAAAAAAATAAAAAAGCAGACCAAATTTTAACAAACCTTGAAAATTATTCTAAAAAATATCAAACTAACCCTGTTGAAAAATCGTTAACCGAAATTATAAAAAAACATAGTAATCAGCCTATAAATCAAGAATTAATTGATAAAATTACAGACGTTTTCACAACCGATATTGACCCTGTAACATCGGAAAATTTTAAAAAAGACTTGCTGGGACTGCTTTCTAACGACAGATATTCTATAAACGATACCACTGCAAAAAATATTACTGCAAATTTACACAAACAGTTTGCTGATAAAGGGTTTTCAAAAGAATTTTTACAAGCAGTAATTCCTGATGAAACTGCAATGATACAGTTTATGAAAGATAGAGGTTTCAGTGGAAATAATTACCTTAAAGTTGACCATACAGAAATAAGTAACACAATAGTTGACGAAATTATTAACAGAGCACATATTTTCAATCAAGCTCATCCTGATGATGCTGAAGATTTAGGTTATATCAGAGAGCTTATCAGTGCAAATAAAACTGAAGAACATCCTATAGCTAAATCTCTTAAAGAAGTTCGAGCATCTGTATTAGACGAAACTGCGCAGGGAAAATTAAAAAAACTTGCAGGAATTCTTGATAATTTCAGAGCTAAAAATCTTTCGCTTGATGAATATGCACTGACAAAAGTAGGTTCTGCGCCGGAAACTGTTATTGCAAATTATTGGAACAATGTTTCACAAGAACTTATGAAATCTATTGGATTTACTTCTAAAGAAATAGAAAAAGTAAGATTCAACAGAACACTTATGGGCGAACTGTTAAGAGGTAAACTGGAACAAATTGTTTCTGATAAATCAGCATATGATAGAGTTATGGGCATTCTTGTTGAAAAAGTTGCATCATTAAACACTCAAATTAAACCCAGTGATATAGCATCACACATGCTTACAGATACCGGATCTCAGACAATATATGAAGAAAAAGTTCACACTATATTCGAAGAATTTGCGAAAAAGCTTAGAGAACAAGGTTTTACAAGAACAGCAAACTCAATTATAGGAAACGGCAATAACGACAATGGTAGTTATATACGTATTCAAAAAGCTTATGTAGAAGACAGATTGCTTGGTGTTAAAAGCTCATTTAACAGACTTATTAACACTCTTGATTTATATAGACGTGCAGCTACAAACCCTAATGCATTAACTCATATTAATCCCGAAATGACATTAGTTCGTGAAGTTAAAGAAGAACTAATTGAACTTTGTAAAATAATTATGCTTGAAGGTCACTCATCAGACCATGCTACAAAATTCTGGATGCTTAGAAATCCAAATCCTGCATTAGACACAAGTCCGTTAGAAGTTGAAGGCGGCAAAATTAAGAATAAATACTTAGGAAACGCAGCCGGGACAACTGATATTTCAACAGATAAGTATTTTTATCAAAATGCAATGAAATTCCTGTTCGGTGATGAAATTCATCCGGACACAAAAGCTATACTTGAAAAAAATGTTTCTATCAGAGATGAATTTACAAGATATAGACAGCTTATTATGGAAAAACTGGGAGGGGAAAAATACTTCGCAAAACCACGCCATTTAGTAAGCGGCAAAAATCACACAGGCTCGGATATAAAATTCTTATTAACAGGCATAGCTCCTGACGAATTTTTCTTTAAAGCAGGTCAACAGGCATTTAATACAAAAAAATGGCTTAAAATGTTCGGTGGCTTCGGAGCTGGATTATTAGGAACTACAGTACTTATACAGTTCTTCTTAGGTAAGCTTAAAAGCCCAAGGCAGGTAAAAAATGATTAATGCAATAAATATACTCAACATTAAAGCTCAACCGACATTCAAGCAAGCTGTACAAACTCAAACAGAACAGCCGGCACAAACAAATTCGGGGTTACTGAACGCTTATTTAAACAATATTGCAATGATTAATACACCTGCTGTAAAAAAATCTGAACACAGCTGGCCTGTTAATTACCATAATGATTTAAAAACATTGTTTAGAACAAATCAGGCTAAAATTCTTGCAATTATTCCAAGAACATTTAATGCAAAAGATTTAAACGGCAACGAATTTATTGACGGAAATGAGCAGCATGGAACTTTTTTAAACGCAATTGAAAGACTTGATGAAGTTAAAGCTCAAGGGTTTAATACACTTCATATTCTGCCTGTCCACGAACCTGGTAAAATGAAAGCAATGGGCACTGCGGGGTCTTTATATTCACCAAAAGATATGCTCGGTATAGACCCAAAACTTATTGACCCTAAAGATCCGCGAAGTGATAAAGAACAGTTTAAAGCTTTTATTGACGAATGCCATAAGCGCGGAATTAAAGTAATGCTTGATATGCCCAGCTGTGCATCATACGATATGTTCCTTGAATATCCTGAATTAATGGCAATGGAACGTGACGGTTTAGCAAAAACACCACAAGGTTGGAATGACATAAGAATGTTTCAACCTTGGCAAGATGAAGGCAAAAGAACTTTAAACCCAAAACTTCTGGAACTTCATAAAGAATACGTTGATATGTGTATTGATTTAGGAATTGACGGTATAAGAGCAGACGTTGCAAGAGCTAAACCTGTTGAATTCTGGGATATAATCATCCCGTATTCAAGAATGCGCGACCCTGAATTCGGATGGCTTGGTGAAACATATACTTATGAAGATGCTTCACCTCAGGCAAATATGCCTTATGACAGACCTGAAGACTCTTTAAGAGCGGGTTTTGATACAATTTACGGACAATATCATATTTTCCATGAATGGCCTGATGCAACGACATTTATTGATTACATAAAAGAACAGTTGGATATGTCTTATAAATTGCCAAAAGGCAAAGCCTTGATTGGTTCTTTTGCAACACATGATGACATTTCACCAATGTATCATGGCGGAGCAGATTATTGTAATCTTACAATGGGTCTACAGGCAACATTGCCTATGCTTAGTCCTTATATCGTTGACGGTTATCAATCAGGGGATAAATATTCTTATCCGTATGAGGATAAATACAATCCGGTAACTGCAACAGATAATCATCAAATGACAGTTCACAGAGGCAGACTGGATATTTTTAATCTTTCAAGAAAACCTGGAGGCAGTGAGCCTGAAATCGGGAAATTCATGACAAGCGCATTTGAACTTAAAGACAAATTTGCTGACGTGGTAAATAAAGGAACATTTATACCGCTTGACAAAAAAGGTGATAAAAATGACCAGATTATCGCTTATGCGAGACATTTAAACGGAAAAACACTTCTTGTCGTCGCAAACAAAAATGTAAACAGAAAAGTTTCTTGTACGATAAATGTTCCGACATTAAAATCTTCTCAGGAGCTTAAAAATTTACTGCCGTCTTACGGACAGCAAAGTGCACTGCAGGCAAAAGACAATCAACTTGCTGTAAACTTAGCTCCTGCAAGAATTCATGTTTTTGAGATCGACACTCCTAACATAGAAAATCATTCAAAACGAATATATAAACAAAATTTATAGAGGCACATTAAATAACACAGAAGAAAAAAAAGAGTATGTAAATATTACGTACTCTTTTTTTGATTTTTAAATATGTTTGGGTTAAAATATTCTCGCGAGGAATAAAAAAACCTTCAATAAAAAGGATAAAATTATGTTGCAAGAATTCATTAGTTCAAAAATACATAGAGCAACTGTTACAGATGCAAACCTAAACTATGTTGGGTCAATAACAATTGACGAGACATTGATGAAAGCATCTAAAATAAAAGAATGGCAAAAAGTTGATATCTTAGATATAGATAACGGTGAAAGATTTCATACATACGTAATAAAAGGTGAAGCTGATTCCGGTCAAATATGCTTGAACGGAGCTGCAGCAAGAAAAGTTCAACCGGGAGATAAAGTTATTATCATTGCATATGGACTTTATAATCCGGATGAAATGGATAATTACAAACCGACTATTATTATAGTTGATGAAAATAACAAAATTACTAAATAAGCCTCGCGTAATCGAGGCTTATTTTTTTAGCGATAATTTGTAAACTGCAACGGATAATCATATTTTTCTTCATTTGAGCGCAATAACTGAATAATTGCCTGCAAATCATCTTTATCCTTGCCTGAAACTCTGACCTGATCTCCTTGAATAGATGCCTGAACTTTCTTTTTGCTATCTTTAATATCAGCTACTATTTTTTTGGCAAGCTCTTGATTTAAACCTTTTCTGAGTTTAAAAACCTGACGAACTTTTCCGCCAAGAGCATTTTCTACAGGCTGCGGGTCAAGAATTCTGATACTCAAATTTCTTTTAACAAGTTTTGACTGCATTATGTCATAAATATTTCTCAATTTCATTTCATCACTTGTTGTAACAGTAATCATTTTATCAGCCTCTAATTCAACAGATGAACCCGAATCTTTCAAATCAAAACGAGATGCAACATCACGTTTAACCTGATCAACAGCATTTACAAGCTCCTGTCTATCAAATTCAGATACAACATCAAAACTACAATCTTTTGCCATAATAAACACCTCTTTCTCTTAAATATGTTTTATATTATACATAAAAAAGTGCAAGATGTAAAACACTTGCACTAAGATTGGTTATTATGGTTTAGGTTTTTTATATAATACACACTACTTTTTTATGTTAATTCATTACACATTTAAAAAAATTTTTTAAGGCTGAACCGGAGTTTTCTTCTTAAATAACTTTTTAAATGAATTCCATTTTGCACTACACCAACCTTTAATTCTTGAACTCGTTGATGGAGATGATGTATTATTTGACGAATTTTTCTTAAATTTATTTTTAATTCTCTGCCATAATGACGGTTTTTTAGCTTTTGGAGCTGTTAAAGATGTCCATACATCCTTTATATATTTACCCACACCGCCGGATTTTTTAATTCCTTTTTTGATAACAGGAATAAAACCTAACAACAGACAGGCACCTATACCAAGCATAGCTTTCTTAAACGTATCTTTGCCTTCTTTATTTTTCTTATTTATTAATTGAATTTTATCATGGTCAAGTTGAGGACGAATTTGAACCCCGCCAAGATAAGACGAGTTTCCAATTATACCACTACCGTACATTCCGCCATACATAGGAGGAATTCCGCCCATAGTATATTTCCCTAAATCTTGATACATAATTGGTGTATCAAAGTCACCGCCTAACATAACGATTTCTCCAAAATTATTAACCTAACCTTACATCTATATAAAGTATTTTATTTTAGGAAAATTGACTTTTTGTAAAGAAATGTAAAAAAAGAGGAACAACAAATTAGTTGTCCCTCTTTTAAAATCGTTATTATAATCTTATTTAGCAGCTTTTTGAGCTGTTTCGAAAACTACTGAGAAAGCTTCTGCATCTCTTACTGCCAAATCAGCCAACATTTTTCTGTTTACAGTAATGTTAGCTTTTTTGCAAGCGTTAACAAATTTAGAATAGCTCATTCCGCGTTCTCTAACAGCTGCGTTTATTCTAACAATCCATAAACGACGCATGTTGCGTTTGTTGGTACGTCTGTCTCTGTAAGCATATTTTAAAGCTTTCATAACAGCACAGTTAGCAACTTTAAAAATTCTGCTTCTTGCACCAATAAAGCCTTTAGCTAATTTTAAGATTTTTTTATGTCTTTTGCGTAATACATTACCACGTTTTACTCTCATTTACTGCCTCCTATCTCGCATACTTTCTGTAAGGTAACTCTTTTGAAATCAATTTGAAATGTGAATCTGAAATTGAAATCATTTTGAAAATTCTGCGTTTTCTTGAAGCAGATTTGTGTTGAAGTAAGTGGCCAATGCCTGCTTGTCTTCTAACGATTTTGCCTGTTGCAGTAACTTTATAGCGTTTTGCAGCAGATTTGTGTGTTTTCATTTTTGGCATTTAAGTTCTCCTTTTTTACAAGTGTACTCTTAGGAATTTCAGGCATACCAAAGCCATAAAATCCTTTCAAACCTATTATATTACGCAAAATATTGATTTGCAAGCACATTGTAAAAATTGTTAATTAAATGACAAAAATAAACCTGAATAAACTTCTTTAACCTTAATATATTCAGACAAAATAATTTTTGCATTTAAATCACAACAGTGACAAGGATAAAAATTATTAATATTTAAATTTCGCAAATAAATGCCAAGTTCTCTAATTCTATATTCACTTTTATCAACTAAATGTATTCCGCCGATGAAAGTATCTATACGTTTTTCACCTGTGACTTTTTGTGCATACTCAATAAGATTTTTAATCCCGATATGACAGCATCCGCTTATTATTACCAGACCATTTTCGGATTTAAATACAAGTGCAGTATCGTCGTCATATTTATAATCGGTATCGTAAGTTTTAGGGATTTGACCTAAAAAAAGCAATTTAGGCGAAAGCCAAGTACAGCTATCTGTGAAGTCAACTTCAAATATATCGCATAATTCTTCAACTTTACCCGGGAAACCTATATTACGATCGTTGGTATCCAACTTAATATCAAATGCATTTGGAGTACAAAATATAGTTTTTAAATTCAAACTAATTCCGGCTTTCATCATTTTACGATATAAAGCCTCAAGCCTTAACAAGCCGCCTGTATGGTCATTATGACCATGTGATAATACAATGTCCGTCACATCGCTTAAATCCAAACCAAGCTTGTAAGCATTTTTTATGAATACATCACTATATCCACAATCAAACAATACTTTGTGATATTCATTTTCAAGCAAAAACGATAAAGCCGGTTCAGCTAAAAGATTGTACTCAATTTTGCAGTTGTTGTCGACTAAAACTGTTAAATCCATTAATACCCTCAACTATCTTAAACACATTATAACAATTTTTTTTAAAATTTGCAATATTATTTTAAAAAAATTTTTATCAAATGTAAAACAGTAATATTGTGATATATATAACAACCAAACAAAATGTGGTGAATAAATCAATATAGTTTTTGAATAACAGGTAAATTTACACCGCCGCAGAATGCCCGTTCTGTAAGCCTTACACCAAGACAGACCTGATGACGTTTGAATTGAAATCTGTGAATTTTTGTAATAACTTCATCTACAATTGAACGTTCAAAAGGGATTTCATCAGCTGACATATTTTGCTCAAGATACATTTCAATAATTTGGTCTAAAACATCATACTCAGGCAGCCTATCGCTGTCTTTTTGATTTGGATGAAGTTCTGCTGACGGAGCTTTATCAATAATCTCTTGAGGAATAATTTCACCTTCACGATTTATATAATTTGAAAGCTTATAAACATTGGTTTTAGTAAGGTCGCAAATTAAATTATATCCACCAGCCAAATCGCCGTATAAAGTCCCAAAACCCATAGCACTTTCAGATTTATTGCCTGTAGATAAAAGGAGCATATTTTCTCTGTTTGAATAAAACATCAAAATAAGTCCACGTAAACGCGCCTGTAGGTTTTCCTCGGCAAGGTCATGTTTTCTTTCTCTCTCTTGCATAAAGGCATCAAACAACGAGGTAATTGGCTCTGTCACAGTTTGCATTCCTAAATTTTCTGCCAACCTCAAACTATCCTTAATACTGCCTTCTGATGAAAACATACTTGGCATTAAAATACCGAAAACATTTTCACTACCGAGAGCCTTTACTGCAAGTGCTGCCGTTAATGCGCTGTCAATACCGCCTGATAAACCTAAAACTACTTTTTTAAAGCCTGTATTTTCACAATATTCTTTCAATGCAAAAGTTGTAACTGCAAGAACCTGCTTTTCTATAGGTTCATCACAAAATTCTATAACTCTTGAAAAATCTACCGTATCAATATCTTCCTCGCAAACAGGCATTTGAAGAACAAGTTCGTTATCTGCATTTTTTGCAAAACTTCCACCTGCATATACATTACAGTCAGCAAGTCCAAGCGCATTTACATAAACAAAATTTGTTTTTGTTTCAATGCTGTCGACAAATTCTTTATATGTATTCATAGCAAAATATCGATTTTTAGCCAATACATATAAATCACATTCAATATCTTCTATAAACGTATCGGACACAAAAACTTTTTTCCCGCAAATATCGTAAAATCCGTCATCAGACACTTCGACTTCGCCATTTCGAATAAGCACATCTCCGATTAAAATATTTTGAGAAAAGTTTTTATCCGCAATTTTTTGGTAAAATTCACTCTGGAACTTTCTACATTTTTCATCCAATACCAAATCTTTTCCACCAAGACTTTCAATATCAGACTGCGGAAAAATTATCAAATCACCTTTAATATTCTTTATTATATTTTCAAAATTAAATTCAAAATCACCAGTTTTTAATTTTATTTGTGCTAATGTAATCTTCATTTTCACCCTTTCTTGGTTGCTTGCGATTAACGGGTCTACGGTCTGCTCCGCCGTCTCCTCGCCGCCGTGTGCGACCTTCGCCTTCAGCTCGCAATCCGCTACTTCAATTTCAAATAATTAACCTTTTCCCAGCTCAAATCCAAATATTTAACTTTTGTTTCAACATCTTTTACCTGAGGCAAAATTGATGGAATTCTTTCAATTCGCTTGTATACATTGTCGTCAAGTTTGCCTATTCTTATATTAACAGTTTTTATTTTGACAAAAACGTCATTTGGATTTCTAAAATCAACATATTCCACCTGTTCTTTTGAATACGTTTCTATGTATTTAACTATTTTTTGAATTTCTTTAATTCTATCCAAATCCCATTTATGATAATCGTCACCTTTATTTCCGTATGAGAGGACAAGAATTGTTTTATACGCTTTGTCAAGCGGCAAAAATTCTCTTCCGATTAGGCTGCCATCCGTCGTAAAAAATGCAACGGGCGCAGATTTAACATCTGGTGAAACTGTAATTACAGGTGTACGTTCTCTGATAATAATCTGAATACGCGCAGGGAAAGCATACCGTCTGATATAAACATTTTCAATGGAAGCAAGCTGCATTAATTCTTTTTTTATAGAATTTGTACGTGCCATATACAAAGGAACATTGGGTACATTGCTGTTTTTTAATAATGCAAGAATTTTTACTGAAGGAACTATTTTATTATTAATAATTTGAACAGAACTTCCATCTGCGGTATTAAATGCATTTTTATCCATATACCAACCGTTAGATTTAAGTGCATATGCCATTCCTGCAATCAAACCTATAGAAATAAAAAACCGCATAAAAGCTCTAAAACGTTCTTGTTTCATTCTGCCTTTACGCACAACTCTCTCACGGCGTTTCTTTTTTACAAAGTGTTTGCCGTCATTTGGTGCTTGCTGCTTTTCTTCGTTAATTTGTTGTTCGTTTTCGTCCATTATTTATTTAACCCTGCACTGTTTAAAATTAGTTGTACCAGATTATCATAATTTATACCCATTGCGGCTGACTGAGCCGGCAAATCACTTGTTTCTGTCATACCGGGACTTGTATTGATTTCCAACACATAAGGAATATCACCGACAATATGAAAATCTACTCTTGAAACACCTGAGCATCCTGCAATTTCAAAGGCTTTCAATGCAATTTCTTTAACTCTTTTTGTCATATCATCAGATAGTTCGGCAGGCAGAACAAATTGTGTCATTCCTTTAGTATATTTGCATTCATAGTCATACCATTCGTGTTTCGGACGCATTTCCAAAATCTCTGTTACCTGCCTGTCAGCACCGTCACCGATAATACCAACAGTTGCCGCAATTCCCACAAGATATTCTTCAATCAGAACATCATCATTATATTTGATTGCATCTTCGTAAGCTTTTTCCAGCTCATCAGGAGTATTTACTTTTGTCATACCAAAACTTGAACCTTCAGAAACAGGTTTTGTGATTAAAGGATATTTTAAACATTTAGTCATTTCTTTAACATCATCACCTTTTCTGACAAAAACGGATTTTATCAGCGGAATATCTTTGCAAGTTGAAAGAATTCTTTTTGTATATTCTTTATTCATACAAACAGAACTTGCCATAACTCCGCATCCGGTATAAGGGATTTGCAAAATTTCCAATAAACCTTGAATACAGCCGTCTTCACCGTATTTCCCGTGAAGTGCGTTATAAGCAATATCATAGCTGCGGTTTTTTAAAGTTTGAGCAATATTCTCATCAACTACAACTAATTCGGCATTATTATATCCAAGCCTTTTTAAAGCTTCATAGCAACCTTTACCCGAACGCATTGAAACTTCTTTTTCAGATGACATTCCGCCTGCAAGTACAGCAATTTTTGCATTTTTATCTATCATAATTCTTCTCCCAAAAACCTGATTTCAGGCTTCAATTCAATATCAAATTTCTCTTTTACTCTTTTTTGCATTTCACGCATTAATCTTACAACGTCTTCAGATGTTCCATCATTATAGTTTACAATAAAGTTAGCGTGATTTTCCCAAACCTTAACCCCGCCGACAGAAAGACCTTTTACACCGCATTCATCCAACAATCTGCCTGCTGAATGACCTTCGGGATTTTTGAATATACTGCCGCAATTTGGTAAGGCTAAAGATGGTTGATGAGCTTTTCGAAATGCAAGATTTTCTTCCATTTTTTCTTTAACACCCGCGGACGGCGTAAGTTCAAATTCAGCCTCAAGGACAATATAATTTTTCTTCTGGCAAATTGAAGTTCTATAGCCAAATTCTAAATCTGTCAAGGTAACCAAGCCTTTTTCAAGACAGTAAATTTTTGCAGATTTTAATGAGTCCGCAATACACTGACCATTTGCCCCTGCGTTCATATAAACTTCACCGCCCACAGAGCCCGGAAAGCCAATCATAAACTCCAATCCTGATAGACCTTTTTCGCCAACGGTTTGGGAAAGTTTTGGGCCTCTGACACCTGCGCCTGCCGTAACCCTGTTGCCTTCAATTTTAATACTGTTTAATTTTGAAGTAGAAATCACCACACCATCAAAGTCGTTTGAAGAAACAAGAGTGTTGGAAAGATTTCCGGCAACAAAAGCTCCTTCATTCTCCCGCAATGCTCGAACAAATTCTTCAACTGTTTCAGGGAAAATCATTTTTGCGATTTTCCCGCCGATTTTAAAAGAAGTAAGTTTTTTTATTTCAAAATTATTCTCAACGAGCAATTGCAGCAACCTCATCTTTTATCATCAAAAGTTCTTTTCCAAGATTTGTAATAGTGCCTGCTCCAAGTCCGATAACAACATCATTTTCATTTAATTGCGGATACAATTTTTTAGCGACATCCTTGATAGACCCGGGAATATATTCACAATCAACTTGAGAAGATAATTCTTTAACAAAATTCTCAGAATTAACGCCCTCAATTTCATCTTCGGATGCTGCATAGACATCAGTAACATAAACCTTATCAACTACTGAAAATGCATCCAAAAACTCGTTCCAAAGATTTTTTAATCTTGTATATCTATGAGGTTGAAAAACTGCTATAATTCGTTTTCCATCCATACCTTCAGCAGATGAAAGAGTTGCCTTAATCTCTGTCGGGTGATGAGCGTAATCATCAAAAATGCTTATACCGTCAAATTCGCCGACTTTTTGAAAACGCCTTCCCATTCCTGAGAAAGTTGCGAAATGAGGTTTAACTTTTTCAATATCTACACCAGCCTGATGTAAACTTGCAAGTACTGATAAGGCATTGTAAACATTGTGCATACCGCGCAAAATAATCGTCAAATCTGTTAAAAAATTATTTTTATAATAAATATCAAATGTCGTGCAATCAGACTTAAACTCAATATTTTTGGCAGTGTAATCAGCATCAGATAATCCAAAAGTAATTGCTTTGTGGCTGTTTAATCTCATTGCGCCTTTACAATCTTTATTTACAAGCAAAACCGCATCATCTGCCATATTTGAAATAAATTTCTCAAAAGTTTCCAAAATTGATTTCAAACCGTCTTTATAAAAGTCCAAATGGTCAGCTTCCAAATTGTTTACAACACAGATATTCGGCGAATACTTAACGATTGTGCCATCGCTTTCATCCAATTCCGCACAGAAAAATTTTCCGTCCTGAGAATGAGCATTCAAGCCGATATCAGGCAAAAGACCGCCGACAACGTAAGACGGCATCAAGCCTGCTTTTTCCAAAACGTAAGAACAAAGCCCGCTTGTAGTAGTTTTTCCGTGAGTTCCGGAAAAACCTAAAAAGAACTTACCCCAGCTTGAAATTTCCGCCAAAATATCTGAGCGGTGGTAAACCTTCAAACCCAATTCTCTTGCACGAACCATTTCAGGATTATTTTCTCTGATAGCCGTACTAGCAACCACAATTGCATCAGAAGGTACGTTTTCAGCCTTTTGACCTATATGTACTGTCGCGCCTAATTTTCTTAATTTATCAATATATTTGCTGTCAACAATGTCAGAACCAGAAACTTCACAGCCGTTTTCAAGCAAATATTTTGCTAAACCACTCATTCCAACTCCGCCTATTGCTATAAAATAAAATTTGTTTTTCAAAATCTTCCCCTCTCTTTTATTATTATATAGCAAAAAAATTTATTTTTGTATTTTAAGAGTAAAGAAAGGAGAAATTTAATGAAAATAAATGGAATTAATTTTACAGGTTTTGTTCAATATACAGGTCCGAGAGACCAAATAGTTACAACTCTTGATACTCAAAATATTTTAGGTATTCAGCAAAAACAAGAAAACGGCAGACAGTGTAAAGACGAAACTAAAATTCTTATAAAAAATACACACGACAATAACAAAAAATATCCGTTTGCTGTAATCTCAGTTCCGACTTTACCGATTAAAAGTGTCATAATGGAATATAATAAAGCCTGCAATAACGAATATGCAGACCTGGGACGGGTTATAGAAATAGAATACCTGCAAGATCGCAAAGGTTTTGTAGTATAAAAAAAGGAGCTAATGCTCCTTTTTTTATTTTACAACTATGTTAACCAATTTCTTTGGCACAACAATCGTTTTCACAATCGTCTTGCCCTCTGTCAATTCTTTGACTTTCGGACTTGATAGAGCAAGCTCTTTTAGTTCGTCTTGATTTAAAGCCTCATCTGCCTCAATCTTATCTTTTAATTTTCCATTAATCTGAACAACAAGAGTAATTGAACTTGCTTTTGCAAGATTTTCATCCCAAACAGGCCATTCTTGAGCGTGGATTGAACCCTCACCGCCAAGCTCAGTCCAAGCTTCTTCACATAAATGAACTGCAACAGGTGACATTAACTTAATCAATGATACAATTGCAAAGCTTAAAACTGCCTTATCTTCATCACTAAGTTGAGATTTTTTGCCACACCAGTCGTAAATCGCATTAACAAGTTCACGGTATTTAGAAATTACAGTATTGAACTGGAAGTCGTTTGAAATATCATTCGTAATTCCTTTGATTGCCATATGAACAATACGAACCAAATCATCATTGTCTTTTGTCAAACTTGACGGCAGTGAGTATGAAACGCTGATATTTTCTGCATTAGAAGAAATCAATCTCCAAACTCTGTTCAAGAATTTGTAACATCCTTCAACGCCTGCGTCTGACCAGTCAAAATCTCTTGCCGGCGGTGAATCTGAAAGGATAAACAATCTTGCTGTATCAGCCCCGTAGTTTTCAAAGATTTCGTCAGGGTCAACCGTATTTCCTTTTGATTTAGACATTTTTGCACCGTCTTTCAAGACCATACCCTGAGTTAAAAGGTTTTTAAACGGTTCGTCAAAATCAAGCAATCCTAAATCTCTCAAAGCTTTTGTGAAAAATCTTGAATACAACAAGTGCAAAATTGCGTGTTCAATACCGCCAACATACTGATCAACAGGCAGCCAGTGATTAATCAATTCTTTTGAGAACGGTGCTTTATCATTTTTCGCATCAGCGTATCTCATATAATACCAGCTTGAGCAAACAAATGTGTCCATTGTATCAGTTTCACGGGTTGCTTTACCGCCGCAGCATGGACAAGTAGCTTCCGCGAAAGTTTTTGAAGTTGTAATCGGAGATTTGCCGACTACTGAAAAATCAACATCTTTCGGCAATAATACAGGAAGCTGTTCTTCCGGAACAGTCTGAATACCGCATTTTTCACAGTAAACAACAGGGATAGGAGCACCCCAGTATCGCTGACGTGAAATCAACCAATCTCTTAATCTGTATTGAGTTTTAAATTCTCCAAAACCTTCATCAACAGCTTTTTGAGTAATAGCTTTTTTAGCCTCTGTATTTTTCATGCCGTTAAATTCATTAGAATTAATAAGAACACCTTCTTCAGTATAAGCTGCATCATTACAATCAGATGGATTTTCAGCATTTTGTATTACAACTTTCATTGGCAAGTTATATTTTTTAGCAAAATCAAAATCACGCGCATCGTGTGTTGGAACAGCCATTACAGCACCTGTTCCGTATTCGGCAAGTGCATAATCGGCAGTCCATAATGGGAACTTTTCACCTGTAAACGGATTTATACAGTGAGTTCCGAGAGGAACACCCGTTTTAACTCTGTCATTTGAAAGTCTTTCAATTTCTGTCATTTTGCGAGCGTTAGCCCTATAAGCCTCAACAGCCTCTTTGTTTTCGGGAGTTGTCAAAGCCTCAATATCTTTGTATTCAGGTGCTACAACAAGGTAAGTTATGCCGTGAACCGTGTCGGGTCTTGTTGTGTAAACCGGTACAACCATATCATTTTCAACAACTTTAAAATTAAAAATTGCACCCTCAGATTTACCAATCCAGTTAGCCTGCATTGTTTTTACGTTATCGCCCCAACCGGGTAATTTATCAAGATCTTTCAATAATTCATCCGCGTATTCTGTAATCTTAAAGAACCATTGAGATAAATATTTTTTCTCAACAACGCTGTCGCATCTCCAGCATTTACCGTCAATTACCTGTTCGTTTGCAAGTACAGTCCCGCATTCGTTACACCAATTAACTGCGGCACTTTTTTTGTAAGCTAAACCTTTTTTATATAATTGTAAAAACAGCCACTGAGTCCATTTATAATAATCAGGAAGACAAGTTGTAACTTCTCTGTCCCAATCATAAGAAAGTCCCAGCATTTTTAACTGTTTTGTCATATATGCAATATTTTCCAAAGTCCATTTTTCAGGCTCTGCACCATGTTTCATAGCTGCATTTTCTGCAGGAAGTCCGAAACTGTCCCATCCCATAGGGTGAAGAACATTAAATCCGTTCATTTTCTTAAAACGTGCTATAACGTCTGTAATCGTATAATTTCTTACATGCCCCATATGAAGTTTGCCTGACGGATAAGGCAGCATCGAAAGTGCATAATATTTGGGTTTAGCACTCTCATCAGGGGTTTTAAACGTGCCGTTTTCTTCCCATATTTTTTGCCATTTTTTTTCTATTTCTTGTGGAAAATATGCGTTTTTCATCTTTTTTCATCTCTCCTAATCTATATGAGAATATTATACATAAAAAAATTTTTTATGTATAATAAAACTATGAAAAAGATATCCGTATTTTTAATTTTAGCTTTATTTTTATCAGTTCAAGTTCCTTCTGAAGCAGGAATTATAAAAGTACAAAAAGCAAAAATTGAACAAGTTAAAACAGAAAAAACTAAAGTCGCAGAAATAAAAGCACTTTTCGGTGAAATGCTTAAACAGGCTAACAAACATAGTTTAACAGGACTTCAGTCAGTTTACTCAAAAGATTTTGTTAACTCCGACGGGTTTAATTATGATATTTATATGAAGATGGTTGAAGACACATGGAAAACTTATCCGGACATTATGTACTCTACCAAAATAGAGAAAATTGAATTTAGTGATAATTATGCACGTGTACTTGTTACAGAAACAGCAGTAGCTGCTCCAAAAGAACAAATCGGAGAATTTCAAACAGTCGGAGAACTTTATTCAGTATCAAAATGTATTTATCACCTTGAAAAACATGGCACCATTTGGCTTATTTCATCGGAAGATATGCTTGAAGAAACCTCAACTCTAAAATATGGAGGCACAAGATACATTCAAATCGGTTTAGATACTCCAAAACAAATAGGCGCAGACAAATATTATACTGCAACACTTAAAATTAATGTACCGGAGGGATTTAACGCTATAGCATCTATCGGCAGAGAAAAAATAATTTATCCTCAAACCAGAATTGAAGATAATTTCAGAAGAGTTCCAAACGACAATGTTCTTGAACGCGTATTTCTTTCAAATAAAGACAATGTTAATGAATATGCAATAGCATCTGTAGGTCTTGCACATGCTGAAGAACAGGAAAAAGATTTGAAAGTATATATGGACGGACTTGCATTTATTATGACAAGAGTAAATGTAATTCCTGAAAATAAATTTGTAAATATTGAAGACAAGAAAGTTGAGAAAAATGAACAAAGCAAGTAAATTTATATATTTCACGGTATGTTATATATTTTTTATATTTACAAACCTTTATCTGTCCAACGTAATGGTTGAAAATTTACGTGACGGATTTCATATGTCAAACCCTGTTTTTTCATTAAATTACGTAAAAAATACCGGAGCAGCATTTAGTATTCTACAGGATTCAAGAGAATTATTAATCATTCTATCTATGATTGCACTTGTTTTGCTTGCTATGCACGTAATTCACAATTTAAAATCAATTTCTTTAAAAACCTGTTTTTTTATTTCCTTGCTTTCTGCAGGGATTGCGGGAAACCTTCACGAAAGAATTGCATACGGCTTTGTGAGAGATTATTTTCAATTGAATTTTATCAACTTTCCTGTATTCAACATTTCAGACATTTTTATAAATGTCGGCGTAATCGCATTAATAATATTGATTTTAATTAAGAAAACAAAATAGATGTTTATAAATATCGACGAAAATGACGAAAACAAAAGACTGGACAGTTATTTAGCTGAAATAACACCGAATTTGTCACGCTCAAAAATTCAAAGTTTAATCAAATCAGGTGCAGTAAAAATTAATAATACCGTCAAAAAACCCTCTTATTCTCTCAAAGAAAACGACAGGATAGAATTTGAAATTCCCGAACATGAAGATTTGAAAGTTTTACCGCAAAACATTCCGCTTGATATTGTTTATGAGGATGAAAATATGCTTGTCGTAAATAAACCCTCGGGAATGCTTACACATCCGACACCAATTGAGCGCGAAAACACCCTTGTAAATGCACTTTTATATAAATACGGCGAAAATTTATCAGATATAAACGGTGAATTTCGCAGAGGGATTTTGCACCGTCTTGACCGCAACACATCAGGGCTTTTGATGATTGCTAAAAATAACAAAACTCATGAATTTCTTAGCGGGCAAATAAAAGAACACACTGTAACAAAAAAATATCGGGCAATTGTAAAAGGTGCTACGCATGTAGCCACATTAGGCATTGAAAAATTTTTCAATACAAATGAATTTGAAATTAATCTTCCGATAGGCAGAAACCCTAATCAACCTCACAAAATGATGGTTAGAGAGGATGGAAAAGAAAGCCTTACACGCGTAAAAGTACTTGAACGATTTAAAGAACATACATACATTGAACTAACTCTCATAACGGGCAGAACCCACCAAATCCGCGTTCACATGAGCCATCTGAAACACCCTGTTTATAATGATACCTTATACGGAGCAGGACAGGGAAAAGTTAAAACACAAGAACAGGTTTTGCAATCTTATTATTTGAGCTTTACAAAACCGTTTGGAAATGAAATAATAGATTTGGAAATTGAACCCGATGAAAAAATCAATAAAGTATTAAGATATTTAAGAGGATAAAAAATGCAAGCTCTTTCTATTATATCTGCGTTAAGCGTAGGTTTTTTGATATTAATGAATTACCACAACAATGTGAACATTAATTTATTAAGCCCCAAATTTGCAGCACTGACAAATCTTTCTGTACACACAATAAACTTTGATTTTGCAGTATATACTCTAATTGTATTTTTGATTGGAATATTATCAGTATTATTTTTCTTCGGACCTTTGTATTTCTCCTTGAAAGAAAAATTTAACGCATATAAACGTGAACTTGAAAAAGGCTCAATTTCAAACTCCAACGGTGAGGCTAAAATAAAAGTTTTAGAAAACAAAATTACGGTACTGGAAAAAGCTCTTGATGATGCTTTAAAAAGAAATAAAGGGGCATAACGCCCCTTTATTTTAAGCTTCTTGCTTTGCTTCTTTCTGCTGATTAATAAGGTTTTGAAGTTTTTCTTTAATCTCATCGCCTTTTTTCTGCATATCAGAAACAACATCATCTGCTTTAGATTGAATTTCTTTTACGGTTTCATCTGCTCTTTTCAAAGCTTCTTTAGCACCGTCTGCAATCATTGCACGGGTTTCTTCGCCTGATTTTGGGGCTAATAAAACACCCGCAATAGCACCAATTGCTCCGCCTACTATAAAACCTGCTAAAAATTTACCTGCTGACATCTTTTTTTACCCTTTCTGCCGACACTAATCGGACTTTTAATATTTTGGACAGTCGCTACGCTCCCGTTTTATCCTTTATGTATGTTCCATATTCATTCTATCGTTTAAGAATCAATAAATAATCCCACTAAACGGCTATTTTTTAAACATATTATAAGCTGTTGTAAAACCTTTGAGTAAACCACCGAATAAAGTTCCGGAAATTAATTTTGTTTTATCAAAAAATCCGCCGACAGCTGTCTTGAAATCTCCGACACCTTTGTCAGTATTTTTAACAATTTCATTAATTGAACTCAAAGTTTGATTTAATTCATTCAGCGTAGGTTTTAATTCTGTGTTAACAATAATTGAAGTTTGATTTAGATTTTTTGCCAATGCTGAAAGATCAATCAATAGTTTAACCAAAAAACCTGCAACAACAATTACAACAACTCCTGTTGCCCAAGCAAGAAAAGTTAACCCTTGATTTAATGCTATTTGTGACATCTCCATATTTTACCCTCTGCGACGACATTGGTTAAACATTTTATGTTAACGTCAGTCGTTTCGCTTTTTGTTACTTATTCTAGTTTTTGAGAGACTGCTTACGCTTACTCCCGTTATATTTTCTTTACCTTAATTAATAACCGATATCGTCCATTTCTTCAAGCTCTTTTGCTTTAAGAAGTTTCTTTGATTTTATCATGTTATTAAATTTTCTCAATTGTCTTTCTAACTTATATTTCATTAAATCAACATTTTCAAGAGCCTGTTTTTTTGCCTCATTTATTGCCGGAGAATGCTTTTCATATAACTCACATGCAGTTTCTTTAATCTGACGTCTTGATTCTTCGCCTGATTTAGGAGCAAATAAAACACCCGCAAGAAGTCCGCCGACAACACCAGCAAGCAATCCCATGCCGAACACTAATGATTTGTTTTTACTCATTTTTTTATCCTTTCCGCCAACCTTGGTCAGACTTTTTAGATTTTGGTCAGAGGCTTACACCTCCGTTTTATCCTTTCTTATAAATTATAGCGTTATTCTATCATATTTTTTTTAAGATTACAAGCTAAACGGTCAATTCAATCGCCAAATCACGCATTACACTTATCAGCTTATAAATTTTGGATGCTTTTTTCATCTTTATTTTAAATACAATCAAAAGCACATAAATTGAAACCATAAAAACAGTCTTAAAGATAACCTGTTCTTTTTTCTTTTTTATAAACTCAAAAACACATCCGAAAGACTTATTAAATTCTGAAATCTTACATCTTGCATACTTTAAAGCTATTTCAGCAAGCGGATTAAACGCATTAACACATATATTATATTCACGCACTTTTTTATCAGCCTTAACAATCAATGCGACAAGATTTAAGGCAATTATCAGCTCTGCTATGAAAATTATTGCTATAAACATATACATTTTACAGTTTTTATACTAATATATAATTAGAATTAGGGGAATACGTCTAAAGGACTATTTAAATGAACAGAGTGAGATTTTATATATCATTAATCATAGCAAGACTAGCCTATTTAGCAATAAAACTGAGAAACAAATCATCAGGTACTTCATTTGTGGGTATGCTTACACTAAAAATTTGTCCTGATTTTTTGAAATACTGCAGAAAATATATCACGAAAGATGTTGCAACTGTGACGGGTACTAACGGGAAATCTACAACATCAGGTCTAATGGCGCATATTCTGGAAACCAACGGGCAAAAAGTTATTCATAACCTTGAAGGCGCGAATATGCTTACAGGGGTCGCAAATGTCTTTGCTCTCGGCATAAAGCCTTTAAAAAAATATGATTATGCAGTTATAGAAAGTGATGAGGCTTACCTTACAAAACTCTATGACTATTTGAAATCAGATTATCTGGTTGTAACAAATCTTTTTCGTGACCAGTTGGATAGATATGGAGAATTAAATACAACAGCCGGATTTATTAAAAACGCAATTGATAAAAACCCTGACTTGAAACTCATTTTGAATGCAGACGACCCGCTTGTTGCAACATTTGACAGAACAAAATACGCAGTATACTACGGGTTTGAAAACGTAAAATGCAATACAAAGTCAAACGCCCCGTCAGAAGTTTTTAACTGTATGTGCGGTCATCCTTTAGAGTATTCAAAACAATTTTTTGCACAACAAGGACATTACTTCTGCCCAAAATGCGGTTACAAACGCCACGAATGCGACTATCCAGCAGATGTAGAAGTGCTTGAGGATTATTCAATAATCACATTAAAAGGTCAAGAGTTTAAGATTTACCTTACAGGACTTTATAATGCATACAATGCTCTTGCATCAATTGCTTTCGGCTATGAACTCGGGCTAAAGGCAGAACAAATTCAAAAAGCTCTTGACAGCTATCACGCAATTTTCGGCAGAACAGAAAAAAGGATTATAAACGGAAATCCTGCATTAATTCAACTTATTAAAAATCCGACAGGTGCAAGCGAAGTTTTAAAAACAGTTGACTTAAACTCAAATATTGTAATCGCAATTAACGATAACTATGCTGACGGACGCGACATTAGCTGGCTTTGGGACAGCGATTTTGAACAATTAAAGGATGCAAAAAAACTTGTAATCACATCGGGCATCCGCGCAAACGATATGGCAACACGACTTAAATATGCTGGAATACCTCAGGAAAAAATTATAATAGAACCAAACATCAAAAAAGCAATCGATAGAGCTACAAAAGACGGTAAAACAACAATTTTGCCGTCATATACAGCTTTGTTATCAATAAAAAAATAGGAGAAAAAAAATGTTACTTGGCGTAAATATAGATCACATAGCAACACTAAGAAATGCAAGAGGCGGAATTGAACCGAGCATCATAAAAGGGGCAGAAACTGCAGAACAAAATGGTGCTTCATCAATTACAACCCACTTGAGAGAAGATAGAAGACACATTAAAGATGAAGATGTTTATACACTTATAAATACACTAAAAACACGTTTAAATTTAGAGATGGCAATGGCTGATGATATTCAAAAAATCGCACTCGAGATTAAACCACATTCAATATGTCTTGTTCCGGAAAAACGTCAGGAAGTTACAACAGAAGGCGGACTTGATGTTGCTGGACAATTAGATAAAGTGACAGAATTTATTAAACCACTTCTGGATGCAGGAATTATAGTAAGCTTATTTATTGACCCTTATGAAGAACAGGTCAGAGCTTCAGCCAAAACAGGTGCTCAATTTATTGAAATGCACACTGGAACTTATTCTGAATGTTTTGGCTACGAGGATGAAGAAAAGGAATTCCAAAAACTTAAAAATTCAGCAGAACTTGCACAAAGTTTAGGTTTAAAAGTTAATGCAGGACACGGTCTTAATTACGAAAACGTTCACAGGATGCACGAAATTGAAGGTTTGTATGAGCTAAATATCGGTCACAGTATAATTTCACGCGCAGTATTCACAGGTCTACCTGAAGCCGTAAGTAAAATGAAGGAGCTTATTTCATGAAAAATAAACAAGAGATAATCGAAGAAATGTCACAGGTAGTTGAGCAAATGAGGCTTGACGATATCGAGGATAACCGCGATATTATCGATGAAACTTTTGATTGTGACTGCTGCGGAGAAACGAAATGTCTTGCAGGTTCTATTGAATATGAAGGCTACAGACTTTGTAACGATTGTGTACTTCTTGCAGAAACAGGCTTTGCTCTTGGCAAAATTAAATCGGTAACCGAACTTATTGATGCAATTGAAGATAAACATCTTGAACAATTAGCAAAATTTGTGAAAGATGAAGAAAACAGGAATAACAACTAATATGGATAAAAAAATTTCAGATAAAGTTATAAACAGATTAACACTTTATCACTGCATATTGACTGATTTTATTGACAAAAATATTCAATATATTTCAAGCAAACAAATATCTGAACTTCTTAACATCGATGATTCGCAGGTGAGAAAAGATATTAATTTATTGAATAATTCAGGCAAATCTCGTATCGGATACATTGTTAAAGAATTGAAAATTTCTATCGAAAAAACATTAGGATTTAAAAAAACAAAAAAAGCACTCATTATAGGAGCAGGCAACCTCGGAACTGCAATTGCAAACTACGGAAATTTTACCGATTATGGTTTGACAATACTTGCGATTTTTGATAATGACAAAAACAAAATCGGTAAAGTTATCAACGGTATGGAAATTCAAAATATGTATGAACTTGCCGCAACCGCATCAAAAGAGGATATAGATATTGCAATTCTTACAGTCCCGGGGAAATTTGCACAAAGTACAGCCGACTTCCTTGTAAATGCTCACATAAAATATATTTGGAATTTTACCCCCAAAGTCCTATCAGTGCCTGATAATGTTCAGGTATGGAATGAAAACTTAATGGGTAATTTCCTGCAATTTACCTATAATATTTGAGTTTATTCCATATAAATATCTCAAACCTTCAAGCGTCAATGTCGGATTGATAAAGTCAAACGGTCGTTTTAAATAATTTGCAATTAATCCTGAGTAACCGCCTGTTGCCACTAAGATGCTTTTCTGCCCGAGTTCTTTTTCACATTGCTCGACAAGTCCGTCTATCATGCAGGCAGTACCTCTGATTACACCCGATAAAATCGCATCGTTTGTATTATGCCCGATTGCAGAATTTGAAATACTCACATCTGTTTGGGGCAATTTAGAAGTAAACCTGTTTAAAGCTTTCATCTGTGACATTATACCGAGAGAAATTACCCCTCCTATAAATTCTCCCTTTGCGTTTACAATATCAAAAGTCGTTGCAGTTCCAAAATCAACAACAATTACCGGATGATTATACAGAACATATGCACCGACGGCATTAGCTATTCTGTCTGCCCCTGCCTCATCCGGATTATCAAGACATATTTTTACACCTGTATTAATTTTTGTAGATAAAACAAGCGAATTAATTTTAAATACATTATCAACGGCATTTTTAAATTTAACCGTAAGTTCTTCTACAACTGACGAAATTATACACCCGTTAACATTATAATTTTTAAATAAGGATTTTACGAGTACTTCATATTCTTCCAAAGATAAATCTTTATCCGATGCAAGACGAAATTCTTCTACAAGAGCTTCTTCTTCAAAAATACCCAATGTAATACTTGTATTTCCAATATCTGCTGTTAATAACACGATAGACTAATCCTCTTTTCGAGAATTAGTCTACATTAAACAAAAACATTTTGCAAAAGGTTAGTCGCCAAATGCCCCCTGAACATTAGTTCCTGCGGTAAAAACACTGTTACCTGGATTAATATTCAGATATGACCCGAAACCATTCATCAAATTACCGATTTCGTCCCATGGATTTCTCTTTTTTAAATCTGTTGCATATTGTGTTTTTTTCTCTTGATCACCATGTCCGATTGCACCAATAGCATCTACGCCCATAATTATACTCCTCATAATTATACATATATTTCTT
>CATNBA010000011.1 GCA_950096985.1 uncultured Candidatus Melainabacteria bacterium | reverse complement strand
CATATAAATTATTTTATGTAGGATGTTCCAGAGCAAAGAAAACATTAAAAATAATTGTTGAACGTTTTAAAATTGATAGTTTTTATAATGAATTTAAAGATAAAATGCAACAATTAGGATTCGATATTGTAGAGTAGTTGACTGAAAACAGTAGATTATTGTATGGTTTTCTATTATTTTATAATGTATTTTGAGTAATAATTATACTGTTATTCAAATGTAGTAAACACTTCCGGCTTTGTTCCGAGTTATAAATTGGCACTTTAAATTGGACTTTTTTGTCTTATTTTTGCCTTCGCCAACATATAGAGTACGTTTGAATTTTGGGGATTTATTTAAATTTGGATTGGATTTTTGAGGGACAAAAAGAGTAATAAAAGACCCTTTTGAGTAATTTCAGTCAATTCGCATTAAATCGCTAAAACTTAAACATATTCGGCGATACAGGCTAATTGATTACATTTCAAAAGTCTCAAATAAACCCCAGGGGTTCAAATCCCCTACGCTCCAATTTATACGGTTCGCAAATCAAAATGCCAAGGTTCGCAATGTTTCCAATTACCACCCCAAGTATAGCCCATGCTTTGCCATTTTTCTGCTAACTTTCTGTACTGAGGGTCATTTTTGTTATTTTTATTAGCACCAGGTATAGTTATATCTATCGCTTCACCGCTTTCATGACGCGAAGAACCCGGCTTGGCAGCATAACCCGAACGGGCAGTTCTATATATAGCCTCTTGCTCTGAGCGAGTTCTAAAAATACTTCTTTTAGAGGCATATGTAATTTTAATTCCTTGTGATTTTGCATAATTGCTTAATTCAACAACAGCTCTTTGCATTTGTGGTTTTAATTGTCTGAAACCGTTTCGCTTTTCTGTAGTATCAAAACCGTAAGCAGTTAATTGCGCATCAGATAAATTAAGAGGAGTACCATTATTCAAAAAATTTGCAGCTTTCTTTTCTTTTTTTAAATTATTAAAGAAATTACTATAATCAACCAATGGAACAGTGAATAAATTTGAAGGCTGATTAAATAAGCTATAATTGGTATTTACAGGCTGTTGAAACGACATAAAATTATTATAATTGACTGATGGCTGCCAACCAAACACTGACCAAGGGTTTGTATTAAAAGACGGTATTGTAAAGCGTATTGGATTAAACATGCCAAATAATGAAGGAAATATTTGCATTTTAGGCATACAGTTACAACGCAAAAACGGCATAGCCGGCATAAAATTATAATTCATAATTTGCATGCAATATCCCATAGTATCCCCTTATTAATATAAAGTATATATTAATTAAATAATTGTCTTTTTGTTACAAACATTTACAAAATTTTTATATATAATACTTTCATGCATGAAAATGATGAAATTATTGTAAAAATTGAGAAATTTTCAAATCTCGGCACTGGTATCACTAAAGTTGACGGGCAAATTGTTTTTGTTGAAAATGCTTGCGTTGGGGATGAAGTTAAAATAAAACTTACTAAAGTGAATAAAAATTATGCAACTGCAAAAGTGGTTGAAGTTATAAATCCCTCACAACATCGAATTACTCCATTCTGTCCTATGCAAAAAATTTGCGGCGCATGCCAGATGCAGTTTATTGATTATGAATATCAATTAAAATTAAAAAAACAAATAGTTGAAGACGCCATGCGAACAATCGGACATATTGAAACTCCTGTTAACGATCCGATTGCAAGCCCGCAGATTAAAAACTACAGGCAGAAAATTCAGTATCCTGTTTCTCAGACAAAAAACTCTGGTAGAATTTTAGCAGGCTACTATAAGCCACAATCACATGAAATAGTAAATATAAAATACTGTCCGATTCAACCAGAAATTTGCGATAATATTATTGAGTTTATTAGAGATAAAGCCCCGGAATATGGTATTAACGGTTTTAATGAAAAAAAACACACCGGTGATTTAAGACATGTTGTAATAAGGTGTTCGGCAGAAAATGGAACGTGTCTTGTTACATTGGTTGTAAATGCTACAAAAACATTTGAGCGTTTAAACAAATTTTCAAAAGCTATTTATGAGAATTTTAAACAAGTTGTTGGCGTTTGCTCAAATTTCAATTCAAAAAAAACAAATGTAATTTTGGGACAAAATACCGAATGCATTTGCGGTCAAGATTTTGTGGAAGAAAAAATCATAGACAAAACTTTTAAAATAGGAGCAGATACTTTTTTCCAGATTAATCCAAAAAGTGCAGAAAACATTTTCAAATATGTAAAAGATGAAGTATCCAAAATCGAAAATCCAATTATAATTGATGCTTATGCAGGCATAGCCACATTCGGGATTATTGTGTCTGATATAGCAGAAAAAGTTGTAAGTGTTGAAGAAAATTCTGCTTCAATCAAAAAAGCTCAAGATGTTTTACGAGAAAATAATATTTCTAATGTGGAGCTTTATGCACAAGATACGATAAAATATTTAAAATCAGTTAAACGTAAATTTGATATTACAATCCTTGATCCGCCAAGAAAAGGATGCACACAAGAAGTTTTGGATGAAACAATTGCTCACACAAAACAAAAAATTATATATGTAAGCTGCAACCCTGCTACACTTGCGCGTGACTTAAAATATTTAAGCGAACACGGAGCTAAAGTCGAAAGTATCCAACCGTTTGACATGTTCTGCCACACTTATCATATTGAAAATGTTGCGGTTATTTCGTTTTAGGATGATTACATTGTTCCATCATTCTATGAATATTAACGTAACTTAATTCTTGAGGCAGTGAGTACGGGAATGATAAGAAATAATCCTTTTCAAAATTAGGTTTCCGCTTAGCAGAAGTTTCGGGAATAGATAGAGCATGAATATACGAATCTTTAATATATCTTTCCAGAGTTTCTTTTTGGAAATCATCTAATTTTGGCATATGTTCTTCAAATACTTTTTGAATAGGTCTGTATTTCGGATCAAAATCTTTTTCACATCTCCATTTATAGAAGAAATCTTCAACTTCTTTAACTTGCTCCATATCTTTACCCATTATTTGAAGTTCTATAACTTTACCGTCAGGAAGTTCTACACTTAAATGAATTGCAGTATAAGCATTGGGCAAAGGTTTATTTTTTATTTCCGGATATTGACCATATTTTTGACAATAAGCTTCAAAATCATCTAAAGTTCTTTGAGAGATATAACTATCTTTTGGATTTAAACGATAGTTTTCAACTTCAGTAATTTTAACACCTTTTTTTACCATATTTTTAAGGGCATTGAAAATTAATGCGGTATCATCCTGAGAAAGAGTTCTCATGACAATTCTAGCCCCTCCGACGTCACCCATTTTTTCAATTTCTTCTGCGGTAAACAATTTTCTGGAATTTGCTTTTTCAGCTATTGAACGAGGCTTTTTAACTCTACCTTTAATACCGGCAGTTCCTGGCAATATCGGATTATCAGGGTGAGCATCTGTCGCAATAAGCGATTTCATTTCACGTTTTAAAGTTCGTATAAATTTATTCAAAGGTTCTTCAAAACTTTCAGCAACTTTAATTATTTCTTCAAAATTTGCAGCATTATGATCCCAATATCTTAATACTTTTGTTTTTGCTAACGATTGAGCTTCATCAGCAGTATCTATAATAAACCTTGTTTTTGCACTAAATGAAACAGTATCATTAGTTAATGGTTTTAAATTAGGATAAGAAACGTTAGATGCGTTCAAACCATTCTGGTTTGAACGAGTAATGATATCATTACGATTTTGCAAAAATTTCGGGGTTAATAATTGTATATTCATAATTGTACCTTTTCTACACCTCAAATATTTAACAACACTCAAGCCTGAAAATTTACTTTCTGGAAACAAATTGTAACATAAGTTAATATGGTATTAATAACATGTTTGTAATAAAATCTTATTGTATATTGAATAGCATATTAAATAAGGAGGTTAGTTAATTATGCCAAAAACAATAACAGTTGATGGTAACTACGCAGCGGCGCATGTAGCGTACGCATTAAGCGAAGTATCCGCAATTTACCCTATTACTCCTTCATCTACTATGGGTGAATGGATTGATGAATGGGCATCTCAAGGTAAAAAAAATATCTGGGGAAAACAGGTAAGAGTAGCTGAAATGCAATCAGAAGCTGGTGCAGCAGGCGCTGTACATGGTTCTTTAGCAGCAGGGTCTTTGACATCTACATATACAGCATCTCAAGGCTTGTTATTGATGATTCCGGTTATGCACAAAGTTGCAGGGGAAATGCTTCCTCACGTAATTCACGTAACAGCTCGTGCATTGGCAGCACAATCATTAGCAATTTTCGGCGACCATACAGACGTTATGGGATGCCGCAACACAGGTTATGCAATGTTAGCTGCAAACTCTGTTCAAGAAGAAATGGACATGGCTTTAGTGGCTCACTTAGCTACTTACAAAGCTAAAGTTCCGTTCTTGCAATTCTTTGACGGTTTCAGAACTTCTCACGAAATTCACAAAATCGAAGAAATTTCTTACGAAGATATTGCAAAACTTGTTGAACCTAAATACATTGAAGAATTCAGAAATCGTGCATTAAGACCTGAACAACCTATTTGTAAAGTCGGTGCTCAAAACACTGACGTTTACTTCCA
This sequence comes from uncultured Candidatus Melainabacteria bacterium, assembly GCA_950096985.1. Taxonomy (GTDB): domain Bacteria; phylum Cyanobacteriota; class Vampirovibrionia; order Gastranaerophilales; family Gastranaerophilaceae; genus Stercorousia. The sequence goes on along the minus strand of CATNBA010000011.1, from coordinate 50,901 downwards.
GGGTCGTGAAACAGTTAACAAATACTATGATGCAGTTCCTGATATTGTTCAAGAATACATGGACAAAGTTGCTCAAGTTACAGGAAGACAATATCATCCGTTTGATTACGTAGGTGCTCCTGATGCAACAGATGTTATCGTTGCTATCGGTTCTTCTTGCGAAACTATTGAAGAAACAATTACATACTTGAACGCTAAACGCGGTACTAAATATGGTTTGGTTAAAGTAAGACTATACAGACCATTCGACGTAAAACGTTTCAACGAAGCATTACCTGCATCAGTTAAACGTATCGCAGTTCTTGACAGAACAAAAGAACCTGGCTCAATCGGTGAACCTTTATTCATGGACGTTACAGCGGCTATCGCAGGAAAAGATATCAGAGTTATCGGCGGTCGTTATGGTTTATCTTCTAAAGAATTTACTCCGTCAATGATTCTTGCTATTTACAAACACTCTGAAAACAACGGTTTCCACGGTTTCACAGTAGGTATTGAAGATGACGTTACAAATAAATCTTTAAAAGTTGAAGAACACATTGTAACAGAACCTGAAGGTACTACAAACTGTATGTTCTGGGGACTTGGTTCTGATGGTACCGTAGGTGCTAACAAAAACTCAATTAAAATTATTGGTCAATACACAGATAAAGATGCTCAAGCATACTTTGCTTATGACTCTAAAAAATCTTTCGGTGTAACTGTTTCTCACTTGAGATTTGGTGACCAACACATTAAATCAACTTACCTTATTACAGCACCTGACTTCGTATCTTGCTCTGCTCATGCATACGTTGGCAGATATGATTTGTTAAAAGGTATTAAAGAGGGCGGTACTTTCTTACTTAACTCTCCATATACAAAAGAAGAAGCTTTTGCTCACTTAACACGTGATATGCAAAAAACTATCATTGATAAGAAAATCAAATTCTACAACGTAGATGCTGAAAAACTTATTAAAGAACAACCTGGCTTGCGCGGTAAAGGTGCAAATACAGTTATGATGGTTGCTTACTTCAAAGTATCAGGAATTATTCCGTTTGAACAAGCTCTTGAAGGTATGAAAGAAATGACTATCAAAACCTTTAAGAAAAAAGGCGATGATGTTGTTGACATGAACTTAGCATTAATTGATGCTGCAGTTAATGCAACTGAAGAAGTTGTTGTACCGGCATCATTAGACGGTGTAGGATGTGTTGATGAAGCTGAATTACTTCCTGAAAACGCATCAGAATTCGCTAAAAAAATCATTGAACCTTCAATGAAATTAAAAGGTGATGACATTCCAGTATCTGCTATGTCAAATGACGGCGTTATTCCTACAGGTACAGCTTGCTTAGAAAAACGTGGTATTGCTCCGCGTGTTCCTCACTGGAATCCTGAAAACTGTATTCAATGCGGTATCTGTGCATCTGCATGTCCGCACGCTGCAATTAGAACTAAATTAGTAGAAAAAGAAAACTTAAAAGATGCTCCCGCATCATTTAAAACTATTCCTGCTAAACCAGCTCTTGCAGATGAAGAATTCAAAGTTCAGGTATACTGTCAGGATTGTACAGGATGCGGAGTATGCTTAGACCAGTGTCCTGCAAACAAAAACCCTGAAAAACAAGCGTTGACATGGTCAACTATTGAAAAAGAAGTTGAAGATTGTGAACTTGAAAATGAAAAATTCTTCAACGAATTACCTGATAACGTAATGGGTAAAAATACAACTAAAACTATCAAAGGTGCAATGTTGAGAAAACCGTTATTCGAGTTCTCAGGCGCTTGTGCCGGTTGTGGAGAAACTCCATACGTTAAATTAGTATCGCAATTATTCGGTGAAAATGCTATCGTTGCAAACGCAACAGGCTGTTCTTCAATCTACTCTGGTACATTCCCGACAATTCCTTATACAAAAACTAAGGAAGGCAGAGGACCGGCTTGGGCTAACTCTTTATTTGAAGATAACGCTGAATTCGGTTTCGGTATGAGATTAGCAGTTGATTCTAACAGAGATACTTTGAAAACTTTTGTTGAAAAAGTTCTTGAATGTGAAAAAACACCTGCTGACTTGAAAGAAGCACTTGAAGGCGCAATGGCTCACTTCGAAGATTCAAAAACAGAAGAAGCAGTTGCTGCTCAAAACAAAGCTAAAGAAGTTCTTGCAAAATACGCTGACGTAGATTGCGCAGATTTAGCTAAAGTTCGTGAACTTCAAGACTACTTTACAGATAAATCAATCTGGATTATCGGTGGTGACGGATGGGCTAACGATATCGGTTACGGCGGTATTGACCACGTTCTTGCTCAAAACAAAAACGTTAATATCCTCGTTCTTGATACAGAAGTTTACTCTAACACAGGCGGTCAGGCTTCTAAATCAACACCTACCGGTGCTGTTGCTAAGTTTGCTACCGGCGGTAAACCGACATACAAGAAAAACATGGGCTTGATGAGCATGTCTTACGGCTATGTATACGTTGCATCAGTTGCATTGGGTGCAGATAGAGGTCAAACTCTTAAAGCTTTCCAGGAAGCTGAAGCTTATGATGGACCGTCAATCATCTTTGCTTATGCACCTTGTATCGCGCACGGTATTGATATGTCTAAAACTCAGACAGAACAAAAACGTGCTGTTGAAGCAGGTTACTTCCCGCTTTACAGATACAACCCTGCTAACGAACAACCGTTCACTTGGGATGCTAAAGAGCCTAAAGGAAGCTACCAAGACTTCATCAGATCAGAAGGTCGTTATAAGTCACTACTTAAAACTAACCCTGAAGCTGCTGAAAGCCTATACACTCAAGCAGAAGAAGATGCTGCAAGACGTATGGCAATGTTCAAAGCTGTTGGTGAATTAGTTAAATAACAAAAAAATCGGGAGTTAATTCTCCCGATTTTTTATAAATAAAAAAGACACTTACATATAAAAGTGTCTTTTTATTTTATATAACAAAACTACTTATGCTCTTTCGGCTTGCAAAGCTTCAACTTTTTCAATGACTTCTTCTGGAAGTTCTGCCAAATTATCTTTCAATAACGCTGCATCTTCTCTATTTCGAGCTTCCTGCATCATTAAATCGTTTTGAACAGCTAATTCATGTACTCTTGCGCGAGAAAGATTAATCTGTTTTTCTCTAAGTTCTGTATAATTTTTAGCAAATTCTCTATTTTCAGCATTTGCACTTGCTATAGAGTGGAACAAACCACCAAATAGCAATACTGTAGGCGACCAGTTAAGAGCCGCTGCTCCAATTTCTTTTAAAGCAGAAGGCGTTTTTGCCAAAAGATTTTTATAACCGTTTTTAGCTTTTACCATAATTCTGCTTTCGTTTAAGAAGTTTGCAGCTCTTTCTGTGCCTTTTTGCATAAATTTTGGAGCGGTAATCTTTGCAAGTTTAGCGACACCTTTATGTAAAAGTGCCAATGCACTGAAGCCTGCAACAATCATTCCTAAACCTGTTGAAAATCTGTGTTCATCACGAAATTCTTTTATTTTTGGATGTTTTTGCACCAATTTATCAGCTGCAGCGCCCAACGAATCAATAGCTAAAAGTCCTGCTGTCCAGTAAGCTGCTACTTTTAAGCCTTTAGCCATTCTGCCTGCAGTTCCTGTCAATTCTTTTGAAAACAATTTTGTATTACCGTTTTTAGTTAACAAAGCGGTTCCAAGACCTGCTGCCAACGGAGCATTATAAAATAATGCATTCGTAACTTTACGATTTCTGTCATGGTCAATTTTAGCTGAAGTTTTCATATAAGCTAACTGACGAATAGAATTATCATCCATACCAATTAAGGCATCAACATTATCACGTCTGCCTTGAAAATTTGAACCTATTGAAGATACTTGCATACACACACACCTTTCGCAAATTTATTATACTTTACCAAAACCTAAAAGTAAAATTTTTTGCTACTTTATTGAAAATTTTGTTAAGAATATTTACAACCTCAAATGTTTTTTATATTATACAAGAATGAAAAAATATTACATTCACTCAATGGGCTGTAAATCGAACCAATTTGAAGGCTCAATAATTAAAGAAAATTTAAATAAAAACAGATATGAAGAAGTTAAAAATATAGAAGATGCAGATATTTATATTTTAAATTCGTGCTCTGTTACACACAAAAGCGACAACGAAGCAATGTATCTTCTGCGCAATGCAAAGCATAAAAATCCCAATATTATAAATATTTTGACAGGCTGTGTTGCACAGATTGAAAAAGAAAAACTTCTTGAGAATGATTTTATTGACTTTGTAATCGGGAATGACGAAAAACTTGATATGTCCAAAGTGCTTTCAATCGATTTAAAATGCCAGACATCTGATATTATGACTTTAAAAGATTTTAACAAAATTGTACTCGAAGATATGACAAAAACCCGTGCAAGTTTAAAAATCCAAGATGGATGCGATAACAGATGTTCATACTGCATAATCCCTTTTGCCCGAGGTAAAAGCAGAAGCGCAGATATAGATTTTATTATCGAACAGATTAATAACTTTTCAAAACATGGTTTCAAAGAAGTTGTGTTAACAGGAATTCATATTGGTCAATGGGGAAAAGATTTTGGCAGGGAACTTTTAGACCTGTTGAAAGAAATTGAAACCCGCACTGATATACGTTATAGATTAGGTTCACTAAACCCGCTCGAAATAACAGATGAAATGCTTGAATTTTTACAAAAATCAGATAAATTCTGTCCGCATTTTCACCTGTCCTTGCAATCAGCATGTAACAAAACATTAAAATCAATGAACAGATTTTATAAAGTTGAAGACTATCTTGCTCAGATTGAAAAAATTAATTCAATGTTTGACCTACCGTTTCTTGGGAGCGATATTATTACAGGCTTTGCAGGAGAAACAAATGAGGATTTTGATATTTCAGTAAATAATCTAAGAAAATCCGGTTTGACACAAATTCACACCTTCCCGTATTCAATCCGTGAAGGCACTGTCGGAGCTAATGCAGAAAATCAAGTTCCCGAAAATATAAGACAACAACGTGCCGAAATTGTCAAAACACTTTCTTCAATAAAATTTAGAGAATTTATAGATAAAAATATAGGTAAAACCGCAGAAATTCTTATTGAAAAACATCCGGATAAAAACGGCTGCCTAAAAGGTGTAACAAAAAATTACCTTACTGTAACTCTAAATAGCAATGATAAAAGTTTGATTAACTCTATACAGAAAATTAAAATTACAAAATTCGAAAACGGTAAACTTTACGGTGAATTGTTTTTATAGTATAATCTGTAGTGAGAAGAGGAAAATATGGGCTACAAAATATTATCAAAAAAAGAGCTTTGTCCTAATCAATATGAAATAACAATTGATGCGCCTTATGTTGTAAGAAACGCACAAGCAGGACAATTTATTATATTTAGAGCTGATGCAAACAGCGAAAGAGTTCCTTTAACAATAGCTGATGTAAATAAAGAAAAAGGTGAATTAACCTTAGTTTTTATGGCTGTCGGATATTCAACAAAAAAACTTGCCGCGCTTGAAGAAGGCGATGAAATATGTGATATAGTTGGGCCGTTAGGCAAGCCTACACATATACAAAAATACGGAACTGTAGTTTGCCTTGCAGGCGGTTATGGAGCTGCACCTTGTTATTTAATTGCCAAAGCATTTAAAGAGGCAGGTAATAAGGTTTATATGATTATGGGTGCTCGAACTAAAGATTTAATTTTCTGGCAGGATAAAATGAAAAATGCCTGCACTGAATTATTCATAACAACTGATGACGGTACTTTAGGCGAAAAAGGTTTTGTTACTCAAGTTTTGCAAAGAATTATTGATACAGAAAAAGTCGATTATGCAATAGCCGTAGGACCTATGCCAATGATGCGCGCAGTGGCGGATTTAACTCGCGATAAAGGGATTTATACTGAGGCAAGTATGAACCCTATCATGGTTGACGGTACGGGTATGTGCGGAGCATGCCGTGTTACGGTCGGCGGAGAAACCAAATTTGCCTGCGTTGACGGTCCTGACTTTGATGCTCACAAAATCGATTTTGATGAAGTTATTAACAGAACCAGAATTTACAAAGATCAGGAAAGAAAACGCGACGAAAACTGTAATTTACTAAAACAGGCAAGGAGAAACTAAAATGGCAAAAGACATCCCATACTGCCCGCTAATGACTGCGGGGTCTGAATTTGATAAGGTTTGTACACTTGAAAGTTGTGCATGGTATGTACCCAGTGTAAAAAAATGTTCTGTATACATGCTTGCATACAATGCATTGCTCGAAACTACAGCCAGACAAAAAGAAGCTAAGAAATAATAATGAAAATATTAGTTTGCATAAAACAAGTTCCTGATACGACAGATATCAAGTGGACTGAAAATAATACCATTCAAAGGGAAGGTGTCGAAAGTGTCATCAACCCTTTTGATGTATACGCAATTGAAGAAGCATTAAAATTTAAAGATGCAGAAATAACTGTACTTACAATGGGTCCTCTACAAGCAACTGATATGCTGAAAAAAGCAATAGCTGTAGGATGCGATAAAGGAGTTTTGATTTCAGATAAAAAATTTGCAGGAGCAGATACCTATGCTACGGGGAAAACCATTGCCTCTGCAATAAAAAGTAAAATGCCAGATTTTGACTTAATAATTTGCGGTCAATTTGCTGTTGACGGAGACACTGCTCAAACAGGTCCAAGTATTGCAAGCCAATTAGGAATACCTCAGGTAACTTATGTTCGCAAACTTGACAGATACGACGGGCAAAGTATTTATGCAGAACGAGAACTTGAAGAAGGGCTGGAAACAGTAAAAGTTCAACTCCCAGCATTAATTTGTGTATTAAAAGGGTTTGAAGAACCTACGCATCCGACAATTAATGGAATAAAAAGAGCAAGAAATGCAGAGATTTCTGTTTATTCTATGGAAGATATAGGGCTAACTCCCGATGATGTCGGAATTAAAGGCTCACCCACTTATGTAAGCCGTGCATTTCGTCCAGAAAACAAACGCGGTGAATGTTCATTATGTAATGATATAAGTTGTCTTGCAGATAAAATAAAAGAATTTGGGGGAATAAATGTCTGAAATCTTATTATATGCTGAGATTACCCACGAAAATTATGTCCATACAGTTCTTTTTGAACTTGCCTGCAAAGCGCATGAACTTTCTAAAAAGCTTGATAATGCAAGAGTTTCCGCACTTTTAATATGCAAACAAGGGCTTGCTGAACTGTATAAAGAAGCATTTATAAATTCAGGATTTGATAATGTTTATATAGCTGAAGACAACAGATTTACACATTATTCAACAGAAATTTTTGCAAAAGTCGCAATTGATATTATAAAAGAAGTTAACCCTGATATTATACTGATTGGTGCAACCACTCAGGGGCGTGATTTAGCTCCGCGAATTTCATCAGCATTACATACAGGACTTACCGCAGACTGTATAGACCTTGATATAAATGATAAAGGGCAGCTCGCTGCAACGCGACCTACATTTGGCGGAAAATTAATGGCGACAATTTTATGCAGAACTTTGCCTCAAATGGCAACAGTCAGACCGAAAGTTTTTAAACCATTAAGTGAAAATATCGTCAAAGAAACTCAATTTATATATAAAAAACCTGAAATTGACGATATAAAACGAAAAGTTGAGTTTATTGAATTTGTAAAACGTATAAACGTAACAATTAATGACCTTGATAGTGCACAAATAATAGTTGCCGGCGGTAAAGGTATGAAAAATGAAACAGGATTTGAAATTTTAAAAGAATTTGCAAAAAGTATCGGTGCAAGTATCGGAGCAAGCCGCGGAGCAGTCGATATGGGACTGGCTTCTCAGGATGTTCAAATCGGGCAGACCGGAAAAACCGTTACGCCAAAACTATATATTGCCTGCGGAATTTCGGGTGCAATCCAGCATACTGTAGGGATGTGCGACAGCGATAAAATCATTGCAATCAATAAAGACCCCAATGCACCCATATTTGAGATTTCAGATGCTGGATTTGTCGGTGACGTATTTGAAATTTTACCGCAGTTGACAAAAGTTTTAAAATCGTAAATAATAAAATAAAAAAAGGAGGAGTTAAGATATGATTAAATTACAAGCTCAGAACTGCCCCCCCCCCGAAACGTTGAGCCTGTAAAGCTACGGAAAGATTATTGTAAACCTGGATTTACACTGGCAGAAGTTCTTATTACTTTAGGAATTATTGGTGTTGTTGCTGCCCTCACTATGCCAACTTTAATTGCAAATTATCAAAAGCAAGTTTGGGTTAATCAACTAAAAAAATCAGTTTCAATGCTGGAACAAGGGTTTCAAAAAATACTTGCAGATGCAGAAGTTGAACATTTTATTGATATACCTCAAGTTTACCAAGAAAGTGGTTGTTGTGAAGCTGGCGATAGTTCATTAGGCTGTCAAGATTTGTTTGTTCTTTTAAGTAAATATTTTAAATTAAATTATGAAAATTTTGACAAAGGTGACAATCAAACTATCAATTTTAGTGATGGTTCTGCAATAACCCATTTTGAATTTCATGTTGGAGATGAATATACAAATCTTACCATTGAAAAATGTAAAGATGCAAAAGCACTCGGTGGAACTATGTGTTCTCAGTTTATACCAGCATTAGAGATAGATGTTAATGGTAAAAAAGGTCCAAATATTTCAGGAAAAGACAGATTTTTATTTACAATGTCAGGGGAGGGTAAATTATACCCTAATGGCGGCAAAGATGCTGCATTATTTATAGACCAATCAACACTTGAGAATAATAAACATTATTGGAAAAATAAAAATAACAAATGCGGACAATCCTCACTTGAAAGATGGGAAAATAATTGTGCTGCACGAATTATCGAAAATGGATGGGAAATGGATTACTAAAAACTTTTGTGCTAAAATAATCTCGTAACGAAAGGATGGGATATGAACAGAGTAGTTGTCGGCGCTCAATGGGGCGATGAAGGTAAAGCAAAGATTACGGATTTATTGGCACAGGATGCGGATTTAATCATAAGATATCAAGGCGGATGTAATGCAGGGCATACTGTTGTTGCGCATGACAAAACTTTTAAATTTCACCTTATACCATCAGGTATTCTTTATAAAGGAAAAACATGTTTCATCGGAGCTGGAACTGTAATCCTGCCTGAAAGTTTTGAGGCTGAAATTAAAGGTTTAATAGATGAAGGAATTGATGTTTCAGGATTAAAAATCAACCCGCTTGCCTCTATAACAATGCCTTACCATACAGAAGTTGACGGTTATTCTGAAAGCACAGCAGGCAAAGGCAAAATAGGTACAACTAAAAAAGGTATCGGACCTACTTACACTGACAAAATGGCTCGTATCGGCTTAAAAATAGAAGATTTATATTCTGATGAAGCCCTTTCTGAAAAATTAGACATAATTCTTCCAATCAAAAATAAAACACTAAAAGAAGTTTACGGATTAAAAACATATACAAAAGAGGAAGTTACAACATTATGCAAAAAATATGCAGAAATCTTCAGACCATACGTTTGCTTTGAATGGCAAAAAGTTTTAGAAGATGCCAAACGCGAAGGCAAAGCGGTATTGTTTGAAGGCGCACAAGGTGTAATGCTTGATGTTGATTACGGAACTTATCCTTTCGTAACCTCATCAAACCCGATAGGCGGCGGTGCATCAACAGGTTCTGGATACGGTCCCTGTATGATTAATGAAGTTATCGGGGTTGCAAAAGCTTACGTAACACGTGTCGGCGAAGGTCCGTTTGTAACCGAATTAACAGACGAAACAGGTAACAAAATCCAAACAATCGGGCACGAATTTGGCGTAACTACAGGCAGACCGCGACGCTGCGGATGGTTTGACGCGGTTACAATGAAATATGCGGTACTCGTCGGCGGTCTGACATCAATTGCTCTAACAAAAATCGACGTATTTGATACATTTGATGAAATTAAAATCTGTACTGCATACAAAGATACACGCGACGGTAAAATTTATACAAGTTATCCGACAAATGTATTTATCCATAAGTATTTAGAACCTGTTTACGAAACTCACAAAGGCTGGGGAGAAGATATTACAGGCATAACTGAATATGACAAATTGCCTGAAAACGCAAGAAAATATCTTGAAAGACTAGAAGATATTCTTGAAGTTCCTATCTCAATCGTTAGTGTAGGACCGGATAGAGAACAAACTATTTTTGTTAAATAGCAATTTTTAATTTCTTTATGTTTTTATATTATTGTGGTTAGAATAAATTCTATTAATAGTGTAAATAATTATAATACTGCGCAAAATAAACCGTCTTTCAAAGTCAACAATGCAACAAAACCGCAAATTAAAGAACTATATGACGTAAAACCGGATTTTGCCGTTAAAACTCCTATGAGTTATTCTAAAACAGGCGAAATTGATTTCCCGTACGATACAAAAGCTCATTGCTATAAACTTGCAAACGGTCAAAAAGTAATTATTGTTCCGCAGGTGGGTGAAACTGTTTTAAGAACCTATGTCAATACAGGTTCTATGAATGAACCCGATAATATACGCGGAATAAGCCACTATATAGAGCATAATTTATTTAACGGTTCAGAAGGTTTACAGGAAGGCGATTTCTTTAAACAGGTTGATAAAATGGGAGCTTCCACAAACGCTTCAACTGGGTTTGGAGAAACAAATTACTATATAAGTTCTAACCTCTTAAATGACGGTGATTTGGAAAACAAAATTAAGCTTCATGCTTCAATGCTTGAAACACCTTTATTTGCCATCGAAAAACTTGAAAAAGAAAAAGGGATTGTGAATTCTGAAATTAACATGATTACCTCAAATCCCGAAAATCTTGCAATAAACAAAATGCTCAAAAACCTTTACGGCATAAAAAGTTCATCAGTTGACATGATTGGCGGAACTACAGATAACATTACAAATTTAACCCGTGAAGATGTTGTTAACTACTACAACAACAATTATTATCCTGCTAATATGGTTACTGTTATAACAGGTGACGTAAAACCAGATGATGCAATGCAAATTATTTCAAAATATTTTACGTCAAGAAAACAACCGAAAACACAACAACATTTTGAAACATTTAAACCGCTTAAACACGCTGTAAGAGAAGATTTGATTTCTGATAAAGCAACGGCAACCTCTATGATTATAGGTTTCAACGGTCCTTCATCAGACAATACAAAAGATAGAATTTATGCAAACGCTCTTGGCATACTTCTTTCAACTTCCCCAAGTTCAAGGATTAATACTAAAATTAAACCACTAAACTCTGTTTCAATATCAGAACAGGAAAAAATAAGCGCTAATTCTAAAGACGGCAGAGTCATTATGTTTATGTCGGAAAGTACGGATGAAAATTCTGAAAAAGTTCTAAAAACAATGTTTACAGAAATCGGAAATATCACAAACAATCCTCCAACCGAAAAAGAAATGCAGATGATAAAAAAGTTAATGTTGAAATCTTTTTCAAGTATGCTTGAAAATTCATTTGCAACAAATGATGCAATAGGAACTGCTATATTGGAAAACAATAACTCTTATTTAACCGATTTTGAACAAATAGTTAAAACAATGACCGCAGAGGATTTGGTTAACACAGCAAAGAAATATCTTGATGTAAATAAAGCATCAGTTGCAGTTGTCCACCCTGCAAGTGTAAAAGAAGAAACTATTAAACAAAATTACAAAAATGTATCATTTACAGGTACAAGAAAAAATGCTATCAACGCTGAAACAATAAAAGAATATAGCACCCAAAATAATTATAGAGTTATAACCCAAAATTCTAAAACCGACAATGTTGAAATACTTTATAAAATAGCTACTGACAACGATTTTATAATAACACCCTCCACTGCACTTGTACTGCAAAAACTTATGAATGAGGGTACAATTTCAAAAACTCAAGGGGAATTTGATGCAGACCTTGCTCAAGACGGTATTATAAAGGGGCTTTCGGCATCAGAACGTTCAATATGCTGTTCTGTAGGATGTGATACTGACACACTCACAAAAAGTTTTCAAAGCCTCAAAGAAATAATCAACACCCCACGTTTTACCGATGCCGATTTCCAACAGGCTAAAAATGCAATAAGAGATAACATATTAACCTCTGAAAAATCCGCATACGATAAACTAGATGCTGAACTATTCAAAGGTACTACAGAAGGGTATACAAAACAAGAAATCCTTGATGACTTGCAGACTCTATCATTGGATGATGTAAATACACTATATAATCAGCTTATACAAAACGGTAAAGGTATAGTTGTAATTTCTGCACCATTTGACAGAAAACCTGAACTTAAAAATGAAGTTTTCACAAATATTGCAGAACTGCCGAAAGTAAAAGAATTTACTCCGGCAAAAATGCAGGAAAAATTTAAACCAACTTTAGAAACTAAAGTATTGACAGATACAGATTACAAAAATCAGGCAGAAATAATTCAAGCTTATAAATTTAAAATAAACGGCAATCTTAAAGACACAGCCGCATTGAAACTTCTTAACATAATTTTTGGAGGCAACCCATCATCACGCTTATTTATGGATTTGCGTGAAAATGAAAAACTTGCCTACCACGTAAAATCTCGCTATCAGAGTATTGATGATACAGGGATTATAACACTTAGAATAGGTACAACAACCGAAAACAAAGAAACAGGCGAGCAAAGCTTTGATAATATTCAAAAATCAATTAACGGTTTTAAACGCCACATTGATAAAATTAAAAATGAAAAAGTAACTGATGAAGAATTAAAAAATGCAAAATTAAGTTTGAAAAACGCAATTCTAAATGACAATCATAACAGCAAAGATAAAAATGTTAATCTTATGCTAGGTATAAATTCTCCATACGGCGCATTAAGAACTAATCAATTATTTGATGAAATCGATAAAGTAACAGTTGATGATATATACAATACAGCAAATTACGTTTTTTCAAATAAACCTACATACTCAATTGTTGCTACCGAAAATACACTAAAAGCAAATGCCGACTATCTAAAAACATTACAATAAAAAAGACCTCTTTCGAGGTCTTTTTTTTATGATATATTCTAAATTATAATTTAGAAGCAACCATTTTTGTAGTTTCAGCTAAACGAGTTGAATAACCCATTTCATTATCGTACCAAGAAACAACTTTAACCATGTTGTCACCCATTGTCATAGTCAATGCAGCATCAACAGTTGAAGATTGAGATGAGCCGATAAAGTCAGAAGATACTAATGGTTCTTCAGAGTAGCAAAGTACGTGTCCATCAGCAGCTTCTTTCAATGCAGCATTTACAGCTTCTACTGTAACTGGTTTAGAAGTTTCAACAACAACGTCAACAACAGATACATCAGGAGTAGGAACTCTCATAGCGAAACCGTTTAATTTACCTTTCAATTGAGGCAATACTAAAGCAACAGCTTTAGCTGCACCTGTAGTTGTAGGAACGATGTTTAATGCACCTGCACGAGCTCTGCGAGGGTCTTTGTGACCGGCATCCAAAATTCTTTGGTCGCCAGTGTAAGAGTGAACTGTAGTCATCAAACCTTTAACGATACCAAATTTTTCATCTAAAACTTTAGCTACAGGAGCTAAGCAGTTAGTTGTACAAGATGCCATAGAAATAACATTGTGTTTTTCTGGATCATATTCGTTTTCGTTAACGCCTAAAACGATAGTTTTATCTTCGTTTTTAGCAGGAGCTGAAATGATAACTTTTTTAGCACCAGCTGCAATATGAGCTTTAGCTTTTTCAGCATCTGTATAGAAACCTGTAGATTCTACAACAACTTCAACACCTAAATCTTTCCAAGGAAGATTTGCAGGATCTTTTTCTGCGAAGAATTTAATTTTTTTACCGTTGATTACAAGACCGTCTTCAACAACTTCTACAGTACCGCAGAATTTACCCATAACTGAGTCATATTTGAAAACGTGTGCAGCATTTGCAGGAGTTAAACCAGGGTCGTTGATTGCAACATAATCGATTTCATCAAAGATACCTTCTCTGATAGCTGCTCTTAATGTGTTTCTACCGATTCTTCCGAATCCGTTAATAGCTACTTTTACCATAAGTTTTCCCTTCTTTCTTTTGTAAAAACTTTAACATTTTATTTATATAACAAACAAAAAAACTAATCAAGCAGATTAGTTCTTTTGAAATATTAAGAAATGGTTAATTTATTAGTAGTCCATTTTCCAACCGTCTCGCATGATTTTAGTTAAACAACCATAACCATAATTAAAATCATCTCCACAGTAATCTGCATGCCAATCATCACCGGAATTATAGTTTTCAGCAACTTTACCGTCACTATAAAGCTCCACATAAAACAAATCTCTACCAAGTATATTTGGACCTTGTTGCCCATTTACATCAACCTGTAACTGTAAATAACCATGATAATCATAACTATAATAAAGAGAATTACCGACCACTGAAATAGCAGCTCCACTTGCTAATGATACGACATTTATAGGAGTTAGCAAAGTAAATGTTTTACCATTTAGTGTTTTATAACTGCTTGCAAAACAAGGTGTCAAATCAGTACCACAATTTTTTACGACTTTAAAATAGTCGTTAAGAAAATTTTTTGCGCCATTGGCATTGTTACTATTGTATTTAGTTTCATCAAGAGATATTGCATTGTTATCTTGAGTAGCTTTTTCAGCAGCCTGAGACAACTCTGTTACAACTTTTTGCAGCTGTGTTACATAAACCTGACGCTGATGATTTTTCACTAATGTTGGTAAAGTCATTGCAGAAATTACACCAATGATGCCCAATGTTACAAGAACTTCTGCCAAAGTAAATGCTTTTTTCATATTCGATACTCCTCGTTAATAATCATTAAACAATATTAAATCTACATATAATATTATTATACAACAGCATAATACATTTTACAAGAGTTTATTTCTAATGATAAAAAATATAATATGATTAAAAATAAACTTTCTGAAATTATGGGCAGAAGACGTTTGAATATGGCAGAAGTTGCCAGACTTGCTGGTCTTACTCATGTTACGGTTTTTAAAATTTATCATGCCAAAACTAAAACTATAGAATTGGAAACTTTAAACAAACTCTGCAAGGCATTAAATTGTAGAATTCAAGACATATTTGAACACATATCAGACTAAAAATGCAACTGCCATAAATATATGGAGCAAGGATATTGTGCAAATTACCTGCCAGTAGGTGAAATACAAGCACCTATAGCATCCATTAGCCGTTTTACGGGAACAATTTCAATTCTATCATAATCTATTCTGTTTGCGTAAGGAATTATCGCTTTTTTAAATCCGGACATAACCGCTTCATTCAAACGCTTTTCAATATTATTGACAGGATGAATTTCACCTGACAAACCGATTTCACCAATTATTACAGTTTGAGAATCCACTACAACATCACGTGCACATGTGGCAACCGCAAGCGCAATTCCCAAATCTGCTGATGGCTCTGATACATCAATACCACCCATTACATTTACATAAACATCCTGTTTTGAAAGGTTTAAGCCGACACGTTTTTCTAAAACTGCAAGAATTTGTAAAACTCTGCTTGTGTCAACACCATTTGCAACACGACGTGGCGTAGGATAAGGTGTTGTTCCAACAAGAGCCTGAATTTCCACTAACAGCGGACGGGTACCTTCATTAGTAACAATTATTGCGCTTCCCGGTACTGCTACCTGTGAACGCTCATTCAAAAAAAGTTCATTAGGATTAGTAACACATTTTAATCCGCTTGCGCACATCTCAAAAATGCCCACCTCAGAAGTGTTTCCAAAACGATTTTTCATTGAACGCAACATTCTGTAGGATTTATATTTATCACCTTCAAAATAAATTACGGTATCTACCATATGCTCAAGAACCTTCGGACCTGCAATATTTCCATCTTTGGTCACATGTCCTATAACAATGATTGTTATACCTTTAGATTTCGCGATATGCATTAAAAGATTTGTGCATTCTCGAATTTGAGAAACACTGCCAGCCGAACTTGCAACATTTTGTGAGTACACAGCCTGAATACTGTCTATTATAACAATATCAGGTTTGATTTCTTCAATTTGACATTTTATACTTTCCATTGAAGTTTGGGGGTAAATATATAAATCATGTGCACTTATTTCAAGCCTTTCAGCACGAAGTTTCAACTGACTTGCACTTTCTTCAGCCGAAATATATAGCACCTTTTTATTATTTCTGCAAAGCTCACCGCTAGTCTGCAAAAGAATTGTAGATTTACCAATTCCCGGATCGCCTGCAATAAGCACAAGCGATCCTTGAACTAATCCGCCGCCAAGTATTCTGTCAAATTCAGAAATATTAGTAGAAACTCTAACTTCTTCGCCGATATGAATATCTTTTAATAGTTCAGGTTTTTCTTTATTAATAAATTCATCATGGACAGAATTTGACGTTGGTTTAACAGCAAATTGGGTTTCTTCAATCAAACTTCCCCAAGCTCCGCATTCGGGACACTTGCCTAAATATCCTGCGGTTTCGTAACCACATTCTGAACAAACCCATTTTGATTTAACTTTTGCCATTATTTTCTGCCTGTTTTATTAATCAAAGACACATCGTTAACTCTTAATGCAAAGTAAGGTTTATTTTTATCTGCCTCTTGTAAGAACAAAACAAATGTATCATTAAAATAGAATTTACGAGGTTTAACATCTTCATCCGGCAGCATTGCACAAAGTTTTGTCATAATAGCCGCTTCTGATTTTAATTTAACACCTTCATTATCCATTTTAAAATCAATTGTTTCCAACGCATCTGAAATCATCATATCAGTACCTTTAATACGACGATTTGTAACTTCTTTAAAAGATTTTTCTTTGTACAAACTAATATTTGGAACTTTGAATTCATCATCAGCCTTAAAGCTTAACGGTCCGTCATATTGAGCTTTTTTCATAAACATATCTGAATAAAGTTTATCAAATGATTTATTATCATTTGTTCTGTACAAATAAAGTCTATCATCACCTTTAGTATAAATTTCAACAGCAAAATCTTTTGAAGAATTATAGAACATTACACCAATAGTATTATCAAGTGCGCTGTCACTATTTTTATCAATACCGAAATAGTCAACTTTTTTGCGTGAAGATCCAAATCTTTCAGACTTTAACTTATTGAAAGCTGTTAAAAATTTAAAATCTTTCTTTAAGATTGCATAAACAAGATATTTTTGAGGAGCAGGTGTCCAATCAAAAGCATCTAAAATATCACTTTTCTCATTAAATTTTTCTTTTAAAGCTGTTTCAATAGTTTTTTTCAATTCAGGTGAAACTTTTCCATAAGTTTTATAATATGAATTTTCATTTAACTGATCTGCTTTAAAAAGCTGCCTGTTCAACTGTTGAACTACAGCAGGTGTGCCACCGTCAAATTCTACTTGACCTTTAATTATGCCATCCATCAAGTCATTCCAGGCAAGCTGAAAAGTGCCCACCCAAACCCTGTTTGCCTGTGTCGTTTCAGACGACAATAACGGTAAAACTTCAAGCGTCTGCGGAGCTTTTGCAAAGGCAAACGAACTTGCAAATAATAAAATTGCGATTAAAGTAATTAATTTTTTCATTTATTTCTCCCTTATATTTAAAAATCTAAAAAAACTTTTTAAAAACCCTTTTGCGTTCTCTTCATGAGGTATATTAGCACAAGCATAATAATTTTCATAGTTATTTATAATATTTTCGGGCAAATCTTCACCCTTTTCTAAAATCTGTGATATAAATTCAAGATAATCATCCTGTTCTTCACGGTAAATGTCATCACGCTTTCTTAAATCTTCATCAGCTTCATAATGAACCAGTGCATGATAAGCCGCATGAATACTCTTATCTTCAGTATCACGCGGAAATCTTAAAATAGCTTCTCTTACACACACACGAGAAATTAAAACCTGTCTGATTAACTCTGCAACCAGTGCTCTTTCATTTTTCATACTAACATGTTTTGAGATTTACTCTCAGCAAATCTTATTAATTCAATATAACTACCGTTAAAGAATTGTTCTGCAACAGTCTTGACAGCATCTGATGCCATTTCATCTCTAGACATAGCAGCTTTATAAAAGAACTTTTTACCAACTTTATAGCGTACTAAAATTGACTTTACAGTCAATCTGTCCATAACGGTTTTTATAGTAGTATATGCTCTTTCAATACCATTAGCAGACAAATCATCTACGATATCTTGAATAGAAACATCTCTGTCTTCATTTTCTTGAGTTAAGTTCCAGAACGAATTTAAAATATCAATTTCTAACCTGCCGCACACCATATTGTTCCTCTACTTTCTTTTGTCTTTTATAATTACTAACATTGTAACATATAAATACCATAATTCAAGATAATTATATCAAAAATGTTACAATTATCGTATATCCAATAAATCTTCCTCTTTTTTGAAATTTGTTTTTTTATTTTTTAATCTTTGGTTTTTCTTTTTTGTTTTATTAGAAACATTTCTGTAAGCATTGTCTATAGAAATTTTGGTTAATGCAGTACCTTTGCGCCTGTCATAGAAAGTAAGCCAAAAACTTCTGTTAATGTTATCAACAGCAAATGACACTCTGCCTGCAAACTTATCTCCGGGGCGTATTTGTTTAAACATTAACTTTGTATCACCAAAAATTGAAGGGCGAAAAACTGAATTATAATCATTTACAAGTGCCATATCAAGTCCTGAAAAAGTTTTATCAGACATATTAGAAATCATAATTGTTAAGGTTATGGTATTAACTTCACCAAACGGGTCTTCTTCATGTTTTATGTCACTAATTTGAATATCAAGTCCGGGATAAAACATTTCATGCTGTTTTAAAGCCTCATCTTTATATACAGGAAGAGGAACTGTTGTATTTATTTTTACCCTGATTTGATCACCCGGTGCTATTAATACATCATGTCCTTTGCGGATTAATGCCATACCTAATCCCACTGCTCCGCCGACAGCAGCTCCGCCTGCTAAGGTATAACCTTGAGAGGCTATTGCAGCCTCAAGACCAAGCCAGTTAAGAGCAAGAAACCCGCCTACTGCTCCGCCTGCTAAGGTATAACCCACATCTTGCACAACGATCTTTGAAGCCTCTGCAACAGGATGTAGTTTTGTTGACATTTTCCCTTCAATTGGAATTTCACGACCATCGGGAGTTATCAGATAGTCAAAATCAAGTTCTATCCAACCGGAACGACCAAGACGCTTGGGGTCAACCGTATGAGTAATTTTACCATGAGCAACAGTTCCTTTAGGGATTATAACACCTCTATCGCCTTTAACTTCATCGGTTACTTCTGCAAAAAACTCGTCGCCTTCAATATTTATACTACTATCAAGGACTTGAGATACAGTCATATTAATTATATCTTTGCGTTCAAGATGCTCAACTTGTCCGGTAAACAATTCCTTCTGCAATCGCTGTTCATATTGTTCGGTTTTTTCTGCATGACCCTGCAAAACATCAGCATATGAATGTGAGCCCAGAAATATTAATAACAATACCCATGAAATAACCTTTTTCATAACAATATTATATAACAAACCTTGACATAATGACAAAAAATTTGTATTATTAAGATATGAAAAAACGTTGGTATGATATAGATCCAACAGTCAGCAGAGCTGTTGCGCAATTGGAAAAAGCTGAAGAGTATATTCAGGTAAGATGCGCCGACTTTATTATTGACCGTCTTAAAGATATCGATTTTAATATCGAAATGTCTTTAGACGACCAATATAATTATATTATGCGCAGATGGTACGATAAAAACATTAAAGTGTCACATGCAATGGAATATCTAAAAAATGCTCCCATTGACATAAGAAAAGAACTGGCACTTGAAATAATTGAATTTATAAAAGAATATACAGATTATGCCAAAAATTTAGGACATTGATTCCACATACTGTTCATATGACATTTCTGACCAGGTTGTGTTCTCATCTTTTATAACTTTTGCAGGAATACCGCCTATAATTGTATTAGGCTTAGCAAAAGATTTAGTTACATAAGATTTTGCACTCACAATAGTATCATCAGCCAGTGATACACCTTTAGCAATGATAACATCTTCACACAGCCAGCAATGTTTACCTATATTAACATCAGCAGGCTTATTTAAAGGTTCTTTTGTTAAAGCGTTATAAACAACATGATAATCACCAGTCCTTATGGCAACTCTCGTTGCAAATAAAGAATTATCACCTATTGTAACCGAAAGGTTATCATGATCACCAATAAAAATTCCTGTCCCTCTAAACTTAACATTTTTGCCAATTTTCAATTTACCGTTTTTAGAAATAATATGAGCTGATAAATTAGAAATTGTTGTATTAGAAGAATCAATTTCAACATTTGCGTTATCAAAACACATAATCTGCGAATTTTTAAATTTTGGGCAAGGCTCATAAATTTTTATTGTAGAATTTGCTCCACGAAATATGACCTTCAAACCCTTAGGGATTTTTCGAACCTCTGTTCCATCTTTTTTTACAACAACGACTTTGTTGTTTTTGATTTCAAATATATTGCGAAATTTTATTCTAATTCCAAAAATATTTATTTTATATGAATGAGCTTCACGCCCCTTTTCAATGTTTATCATACTTCATTTTTAGCATATACAAAAATTTATTAAATAATACTTTCGGGTATTTTTTCGCTTACGCGAAATTATTATTTTATCTGGGATACAATTTGATTGTTATAGTTTTCATCTTTACAAGGTTTAATAAGACAATTATATCGTTCACTGTTAAAAACAACCTTGCCTTCTACGTGCACAAATCTTTTAGCTTTTCTTAAAAAAGTTTCATAACAAGTATCAAGATGCCCGACATCAAGAGCTCTATACCCTGCTTGTGTCAAATCAGACGATAAGACAGTTGCAGTTGGTCCCAACGCTAAAATAAATAATTTATCTTTGGACTGTTTTAAACATTCTGCTAAAATTTCATTATATTTAGAAAATGCATTTCGGATTGGACACAATATTCTTTTAATAGAAGCTGCTCCATTAAACAAATCATTTCCTACACCCAACCTGCTGCCTACTCCTTCAACAATTATAATGTCTTTATCCTGCCATAAAGATTTTAATTTATTATAATACTCGATACCTTTTTCTTGGTCATCAAAAACAAATTTACGAGTTACACAAGATTCAATATACGTTTTAGAAAAATTAATATGCTCATAAAGCGTTTCTCTGCAAAGCATTGCAATTTTCTTCATATAAGTATTAGGACAGTAACCAAATATATCAATCAAACCAACTAATATATTTTCATCTTCATTTTTTAAAATTTCTTTTAATCTTTTTGATAGAAGATAATCATATTTTTGAAAACCGATATTTTCACCCATGATAAGCTTAAATTCCCCATCACCATATCTGGCAACAGACTTACCGGAAGCGATAATCTCATCAAGAGAATTTTCTATGCTTAATATTTTAGGAAGTTTTATGTTTTGCAATGTTCTGGGATCTGCAAGCTCATATAATAAATTATTAATTCTATCAGTTTGTCCTCTGCCTGCATTAAACTTCATTTTTATACCAAACAAATTTATTTCATAACGCCCTGTAGATGCGGTTTTCTTAAAATAAAACATCTTCATGTACTTTCCTTTCCTAATTATCATATAATAAAAACAGTTATAGTCATTAAATTGTAATAATTTGCTTAACATTTAGCCATGCCCGTAAAGTTATAGTTTAATAAAAATATTATGAATTGTTTTTTTAGAAATGATGCCTTATATAAATGCAACAAACCCTATCAATATGTTGGTGGAGAATTTTTGTCTGCAAATAAAGATTTTGAAAGTGCTAAAGTAAGATTTGCTTTTGCTTTTCCCGATAAATACGAAATAGGGATAAGCAATCTGGGTGTAAGAGTTTTATACGGACTTATCAACGCACAGCCGGATTATATGTGTGACAGAGTTTATGCGCCGGAACCTGATTTTAAACCTGAAATTTTATACGGCCTTGAAAGTAAAAGACCAGTAAACGAATTTGATGCCGTCGGATTTTCTTTGCAATATGAAATGGCATATCCCACAGTTTTAAAAATGCTTGAATTGTCAGGAATTCCATATCGTAATGATATGAGAGGGGATAATGATCCGATTATAATTGCAGGCGGACCTTGTGCTTTTAATCCGTTGCCATTAGCTGATTTTATAGATATATTTATGATTGGCGATGGAGAGGACAGTATTATTGAAACTTGTCGAATTTTAGAAAAGACAAAAGGTTTGCCGCGTCAAGAACGAATAAAGGCTTTGTGTGAAGGCGAAAACTCCGGACGTTGGTCTGCAAGTGTCGGCGGAGTTGTTACAAAAAGAATTGCACAGTTAGAATATGACACAGCACTAAAATCATATCCGATACCTTTTTCAACATCAGTTCAAGACAGGGCTATCGTTGAAATAAGACGCGGATGCGGAAGAATGTGCCGTTTCTGCCAGCCAGGACATGTAACTTTACCTATAAGGGAGCGTTCGGCAGAAGATATTATCAAAATAGCAAAAGAACTTGTTAAAAACACCGGTTATGATGAATATTCTTTGCTTTCTTTATCATCAAATGACTACAAAAATATCAATGAAGTTATAAAAGAACTTGCTGTTGATTTTAATGAGAAAAAAATATCAGTATCTTTACCAAGTCAACGTATTGACGGGTTTAATCTTGAACTTGCAAACCTTGTTCAAAGTGTACGCAAATCAACTATGACACTTGCTCCTGAGGCAGGCAGCCAGAGATTACGCGATAAAATCAAAAAAAATATTAATGAAGAACAAATCTTGAATGCTGTTTTGACACTATATGAAAACGGATGGTCAAGAGTTAAATTTTATTTTATATGCGGTCTGCCAACAGAAACTTTAGAAGATATGGACGAAATGGCTGCACTGCTTTCTAAAATCAAATGGCGCTGTAAACAAATAAAGCGTGAAAAAGGATTGCAACATGGTATGGATATAACATGTACATTATCGATTTTTGTACCCAAACCGTTTACACCATTTCAGTGGTATCCACAAATGCCGTTAGAAAAAGTATCAGAACACATTAAATACCTAAAAGAAAAAATCGCACACGTCAAAGGTGTTAAAATTAACTACCACGAACAATTTACATCGCAAATCGAGGCAGTTTTAACACGAGGCGATAGATCACTTTGTAATTATATTGAGTCACTTTATAAAAAAGGATGTTATCTTGATGCCTGGGGTGAATATTTTAAAGAAGATGTTTGGGCAGATACAGCTGTTGAATTAGGTATAGATTTAGCCGGTTTAGCACAAAAACATTATTCTACGGATGAAGTTCTGCCATGGGATTTCATTAATATCGGTGTTGATAAAGAATGGTTTATCCAAGAATACAATGACAGCAATGCTAAACAGACCTGCGAAAAAGGCTGTGTAAACTGCGGAGTGTGTAAAAACCTAAAAACACACAAAGTTCTTGCTCCAAGCTTTAAGGCAAGCGAGAAAGCTCAAAACCTGAAAATAGAAATTAAAGACCCGAAAACCTGTCAGGGGTATGATAAAGAAATATTTAAATACCGCATAAAGCTAACCAAAACCGGCATTTTAAAATATTTTTCACATCTTGACTGGCAAAACACTTTTTTTAAGGCACTATCAAGAACTGATCTGAACGTAGTTTATTCACTTGGTTACAACCCGTCAATGAAAGTTTCTATGGGAATTGCATTGCCACTATTTGCAGAAAGTGAATGTGAACTGGTAGATTTGGAACTTTTTGACAAACTTACGCCTGATGAACTTAAAACTAAGCTTGAGAAAGTTCTTCCGCAAGGATCAGAAATTATAAGTATTGTAAATATTGAAAAATCCTCGCCCGCAATTGATATGACAGCTCAATGGGCAGAATACAAAATTGATATTTTTGATAAAACTCTTTACGATTTTGAAAGTTTACGATATAATACAGACAAAGTTTTATCTCTTGAAGAAATTTTTATCGAGAAGAAAAACAAAAAAGGTTTACTTAAAAAAACAGATATTAAACCATCAATAAAATCATATAGATTTGAAGATGAAAGTCTGTTCATAGTATTAAAGACAGGTCAAAACACAGGTATTCCCGCAGTTCGCGCGGATGTGCTTATGAATTTTATTGCACCCGATATTATATTTAATATAAAACGGAACCGATTTTTTGACGAAAACTTAAAAGAATTATAGTAAAGGATTTTTTATGGCAAACGACAGACACAACAAAAACAATCAAAAAAATGTTGAAAAAAGAATTATTATTGCTGAACGCGACAATATTTCAGCAGTAATGGAAAACGGAAGAGTTTCGGATTTTATTATCTCAAGAGGAGATGTAATCTTAGGTGATGTTTACCTTGCAACAGTTGACAATATTTTACCAAGTATTGATGCGGCATTCGTAAATGTCGGAACAGATAGAATGGGTTTTTTACACGCTCAGGATGTTATGGGTAAAGGTGCATTAAAAGATAAGCTTTCACCAAAACAAAAACTTATTGTTCAAGTTGTTAAAGAACCTACAGGACACAAAGGTCCGAGAGTTACTACAGAAATAAGCCTTCCAGGACGTTTTTTGGTATTGATGCCAAACGAACCCGGTATCAGCATCAGTAAAAAAATTGAAAACAATAAAGAAAGAGCAAGATTAAAATCTGTTGTAAGTTTAATTAAACCTGTCGGAGTTGGTGTTATCATAAGAACTGAAGCTGAGGGACAATCGGAAGCTGATATTCAGGAAGATTTGGAAATCCTTCTTGAAAAATGGAATAATATTATCACTTCTGCTGAGACTTTAACTCCGCCAAACCTTTTGTACCGCGATCAGGACTTACTTTATAGAACAATCCGTGAAGCCTGTACCGAAGATGTTAAAGAAATTGTTGTTGACACGGCTTTTGCACTTCAAAGAGTTCAAAATATTCTGCAAAACTGGCATATGAGCAAAAATATCCAAGTAACTCTATATAAAGGCACAGAACCTTTACTTATTGCAGAAGACATTCATAAAGAAATTAAAGCTGCATTAAATGTAAAAGTTAATATGCCATCAGGCGGATATTTATTTATTCAGCAAACTGAGGCTTTAACTGTAATAGACGTTAACAGCGGTAAATTTACAAGTTCATCAACACAGGATGAAACAATTCTAAAAACAAATATTGAGGCAGTGCACGAAATTGCACGCCAGTTACGTTTAAGAAACATCGGCGGTATGGTAATTGTTGACTTTATTGATATGATGTCTAGAGCAGACAAGCTTGCAATGCTTGAAGAACTTGAAATAGCACTCGAACCTGATAAAGCAAAACCACAGGTAGGTCAAATTTCTGATTTGGGACTTGTTGAACTTACACGCCACAGACAGGGACAATCTTTATCTGAAATCTTTACAAAAAAATGTCCGCACTGTCAGGGAACCGGTTATTTCTTAAATGAATTTAATTTTGCATCCCCTACAGCAGAAGGTGAATACAGAGCTAAAAATGCAAAAATGAAACTTCCCGTTAACAAGAAAAACAACAGAAATAACAATAAAAATCAGGCTCCGAAACTGGAACCGGCTGTAATCGCAGAAGAACAACCACAAGCTCCCGTTGAAGTTGAAGTGGAAAATCCTTCAACAGTTGCAGTTCAAGAAACTGAAAAACGCGACAACAAAAAACGCCGCACAAGAAAGAGCAAATTTGAAAAGAAAACTGAAATTCAAGAAGAACAATCTGCAATTGAAACAGCAGAAACCGTTCTTAAACCGAACGAAGAAATCAAACCTGTTATAGAAACTCCGGTAGTTGAAGAAACTAAACCGGAAGAACCCGTTGAGGACGAAAAACCTAAAAAAACCAGACGTCCAAACCGAGGCGCATCTAAAACAAGAAAACCCAGAACTAAAAAAGCAGACAAAGAGGAAAAAGTTGAAGAATAAAATTTTTTCACTTGTTATTACATTAATATTGACAACAAATGCGGGTATGTGTACACAAACCCGTTCTGTTGATATCCATGCAATTATGATTAAATTTATTATTGCAATGGTTGGAGTGATGCTCGCATCGATTGTAATTTGGGCGGGGTTGACAGTTTATAATAAAATCCTTTCTGACAAAAATACAGATAATACCGACGATGAAATTCTTAGAACACCAAAAACCGTTGAGGATGCGGTTAAATTTTTCATAAGTAAAAACCGATTAAGATAAAAAAAGAGGCTCATTTTTGAGCCTCTTTTTTTATCGTCTTGAATTAAGTTTTGCAAGTAGTCGTAATATTTCCAAATACAGCCACACAAGAGTAATCATTAACCCCATTGCGCCATACCATTCATAATCTTTACTCAACATTTTTTGAGATGCAGTTTCAATAAAATAAAAATCCTGAATTAAAGATAAAGCTGCAATAATAACAACTACAATACTAAATACAATACCTATGGGCCCATTATCAAAAATACCCGGGATACTTCTTCCAAAAAGCGACACGACAAGTTGTACAATATATACAGCTGCGATTGACAAAATCGCAGTAAGAATTACAGACCTGAATTTTTCAGTATACTGTATCATTTTAGCTTTATACAACATTAACATTACAAACAATGTAGCAAAAGTTATTGTAACAGCCTGTAAAACAATACCTTGAATTGCATGTTCAAACATTGCTGAAATACCACCAAGGACAATACCTTCACATAATGCATAAGGGGCTGCCAGGTATTTTGCTCTCGTAACATTAAAACAAGTTATAAGAACAAGAACAAACCCTGCAATTGCAGAAATTGTTATCATTGGCATAACTAATGCAGCCTGCCCGCTGAATAAAAAATACAAACTAATACCCGCACCGGCAAGTAAACATACAAAAAGCATTAAAATTTTACTTACAGTACCTTGAACTGTCATTGGTTCACCCTCAAGAATTCTTTCTTGAGTTGAAAATCTCTCATCATTTAAAATAGGATTTGACATAATTAACTCCTTCCTTTACCATGAATTATATATTATATTCTTAAAATTAACAAGGTTTGAACATGTTTTTAGAAAACTTAAAGAAATTTTTAACATTTTACGGCAAAGGCAGATATCTGAAATTAACCGGTTTTACCATATTATCACTTATAGCCGGAGCACTTGAATTTATAGGAATTGCATTAATTTATCCTTTTATTATGCTCATTATACAGCCAGAAATGATTAATATGTCTAAATATATTAAACTTGAAAACACAATGGCAAGCGGACTCTTAATAGGGCTTGCCGTGCTTTTAATATTTATATTAAAAAATACATTCATAATATTTACTCAATATGTTCAAAACAAATTTACCGCAGACTGGAAACAGAATATTGTAAGTAATTTTATGAAATTTTATATTTATGCACCTTATAAAACAACTATGCTAACTTCTGCAAATGACAAGCTTTATACAATAGAAACATTGTGTAATCAAACAATAGACTGCTTTATTATGAGAGTTTTAAACCTGCTTACAAATGTTATCATAATATTTATGGTTATTTCTTTATTGCTGATAAAATTTACCTTGCCTGCAATAATAACAATAGTTTTTGTCTGCGTTTCGGTTATTATTCAAAATAAATATTTTAAAACCCGTACCTCTGCAATAGCTGATGTTATGGCAACAAAATATCATAAATATCAAACATCTTTGCTTGAAAACTTAAATAATATAAAAGAAATTAAAATTTTATCATCTGAAAAAGCATTTTACGAAAATTTTGTGCAAAATTCAAAAGAAATGAAATTAGTTCAGGCAAAACAGGGATTTTATGCCTCAATACCGCCATATATTGTAGAAATTCTTGTTGTTTCAGCATTATTGCTTATGGCTTGTATTCTTTCAATTCAAAACATTAACAGCAATTCTAATTTAATTGCCTCATTTGCTATAGTTGTTGCTTCACTTTTTAGAATTGCTCCGGCATTAAACCGAATTCAATCAGCAACTATTGCCATTAATACGTCAAGAAATTTTGTAAAACTTATCAATAATGAACATGAAAAATTTAACTTTAAAACTAATGAGTTTAATAACACTGCAAACAAAATGAATTTTACTGACAAAATAACTTTTGAAAACATAAAATTTTCATATACTGAAGAAAAACAGGTGATTAAAAACATTTCATTTGAAATTAAAAAAGGTGATTTTATTGGAATTATAGGACTTTCAGGGGCAGGCAAAAGCACAATTGCAGATATTTTAACAGGTCTGTTACCGCCTGATGAAGGAAAAATCAAAGTTGATGGCAATGAACTTAACGAAAAAACATTGCCACAATTTCGCAAACTTATTGGTTATGTTCCCCAACAGATTAATATTTTAGACAAATCATTCAAAGAAAATATAGCATGGGGATGCAAAAACATAGATGAAGAAGGTGTAATAAAAGCACTTAAAGCCGCTCAATTATATGATGTAATAAGCGAATACCCAGACGGTATAAACTCGAATATAATAATAGGTTCAAACGGGCTTTCTCAAGGTCAAAAACAACGTTTGGCAATTGCAAGAGCTCTATATCGCGACCCTGAGATTTTAATACTTGATGAGGCAACATCATCTCTTGATGTACAAATTGAAAACGAAATTACAGAAATGTTAAAACAAATAGGCAAAAGTAAAACTATAATTGCAATAGCGCACCGATTATCAACATTAAGAGCATGTAATAAATTAATATATTTAAAAGACGGTCAAATCGTTGACATAGGAACATTTGACGACCTTTGCAACCATTATACCGAATTCGCCAATCTGGTAAAATTATCAAAAATAAATTAAAAAAGTACTTTACAATAAAAATTTTTCGTTATATAATAGTCATGTAATCCTCAGTAGCTCAATGGCGGAGCAACCGGCTGTTAACCGGTAGGTTGTTGGTTCGAGTCCAACCTGGGGAGTTTTTTATTATGTATTTTTCCCGGATCGTCTAGTGGCAGGACTGAAGATTCTGGCTCTTCCAACGGTGGTTCGAATCCATCTCCGGGAAATTTTTATTAGGATTAAGGAGTTAATATGGAAAAGATTTTCAAGTTTATTGATTTTAAGTATTTTAAAAATTCTGCTGTTACAATTGGAATATTTGCGGTATGTCTTTTACTCGCCCGCATTTTCAATATAACTTATATTGCAGAAAATACTTTGCTTGAAAATTCTCAACTTGTTGTGTTATTTGCTGCGTTTATACTCTGTTTAAAAGCAAAAAATAACAAAGTTTTATTCAATTTCGGAGCTATGGTAATTTTCTTAATGATTATGAGAGAATTAAGCTATGGCAGATGTATATTCTGTCAACTGCCAGATGACCCGCACAATTTTTATCCTTGGTCACATTACAAATACGGTTGGATGGCACATATCATTGTAGGAATTTATATTGCAATTTCTTTGCTTTATGCTGTTGTAAACAAAATATGGGTTGATATTAAAACTGTACTTGAAAAATTCAGATTTCCTTTCTGGGATTTTGTATGTATGGCTGTGTTAGTAGTAATCCAATATTTAGGCGAAAGAACATTGCATAACTCATGTCTTGAAGAAATTGCAGAATTCACACTGTATTGTGCAATTTTTGCATTAGTTTATTATTTTTATAAAAGAACTTTTGTGCTAAAATGTGATAGTACAAAGGAGTAAAAATGACAGCATTATTAGAAGTTCAAAAAGATATAGATTGCGCAGTCAGAACAATTGACAGAGAAATTGATACTATTATAAAGTTAAAACAAAGCTTGAATGAAACATTCACCCAAGCCCTTGATATTATGCAGAATGCAAAAGGCAGAATCATAATTACAGGTATGGGCAAATCTGGTCATATCGGGAAAAAAATTGCCGCATCTTTAGCTTCTACTGGTACACCATCCTTCTTTGTACATCCGGCAGAGGCAAGCCATGGTGATTTGGGAATGATTACCGAAGATGATGTCGTAATAGCAATATCTAACAGCGGCGAATCTAAAGAGCTTGTTGATATTTTAAACTACTGCAAACGATTTGGCATAAAGCTTATTTCAATCACAAAGAATGCAGAAAGTTCACTGGGAAAAGCGGGTGACATTGTATTATTATTACCAAACAATGGCGAAGCTTGTCCGCTTGGTCTTGCTCCTACAAGTTCTACTACAGCTACTCTTGTTCTTGGCGACATTTTGACAGCAGGACTGATTGAAAGAAAAGGCTTTACTAAATCCGACTTCAATGCAAGACACCCCGGAGGTAAACTCGGATCAATTTTACAGAAAGTTTCCGACTTAATGCACACGGGTGAAGAAATGCCTGTGTTAGAAGAAAACTCCAATATGCAGAGGGTATTACTGGAAATGACTTCAAAAAGATTGGGATGCGTAGGATTTATAAATAATAACGGTGAATTTACGGGAATGCTTACAGATGGTGATTTGAGAAGATGTTTATCACCTCAAATTTTGGAAGAAAAAGCTGTTAACCTTATGACAAAAAATCCGAAAACAATTTCCAAAGATGTAATGGCATCAGAGGCAATGAAAATTATGCATGACAAAAAGATTACAAACATTTTTGTCTTAGAGAATAATAAACCAATAGGTGTAATCCATATCCATGACTTACTCAACAACGGTGTTGCTTAATAAATAGGATAACAGTAAATAAAAAACAAAGCCTGATGTAGCTATGTGCGCAGTACTTGGTGTCTTTCAAGCATAACCATAAGAATTGAAATATCAGCAGGTTTAACCCCTCCAATACGTGAGGCTTGAGCAAGAGTTTTCGGACGAATTTTTGCAAGCTTGTCTTTTGTTTCTGATGAAATATGTTCAATCTTTGAGTAATCTATATTATCGGGAATTTTAAACTTGTCTAATTTTCCGGCCTCTTTAACCTGCATTTCCTGACGTTTTAAATAGCCGTCATATTTGGTTAAAATTTCTACCTGCTCTGCAATGTCAAACGGCAAATTCATTTCACGCGTTACACTATCAATCTCATTGATTACAGAATAGTCAATGTTAGGACGTTTTAGAAGTTCTGCAATTTTCATACCTCTATCCATATGTTCGCCATATTTTGCAAGAATTTGGTTATTTTCATCCGTTACAGAAATCTTAGCTTCTTTAATACGATCCATTTCACGCTCAATTGCTTCCTGCTTATCAGTAAATACTTTATACTGCACATCATCAATAAGCCCGAATTTATGCCCAATCTCAGTTAACCTTGCATCTGCATTATCCTGTCTTAGCAAAAGTCTGTACTCAGAGCGCGACGTAAGCATTCTGTAAGGATCTTGAATGTCTTTTGTAACCAAATCATCAATAAGAGTACCTATATAAGAAGAACTTCTTGATAGTTCAAGCATCTCAGAATTATTGATATAATTAACCGCATTAATACCGGCAATTAAACCTTGCGCCGCAGCCTCTTCATAACCGCTTGTACCATTGATTTGCCCACCAAAGAACAATCCCTGAACATTTTTAGACATCAATGCATGAGTTGTTTGCACTGCAGGTACATAATCGTATTCAACAGCATAAGCAGGTTTAATAACGTGTGCATTTTCAAGCCCCGGTAAAGTTCTGAGCATCTGAACCTGAACATCAGCAGGAAGACTGCTTGAAAATCCCTGAATATACATTTCATAAGTTCCCAACCCCTCAGGTTCAATAAAAATATGATGGGAAGGGTTCTCGGCAAATCTTACGACTTTATCCTCAATTGAAGGACAGTAACGAGGTCCAACCCCTTGAATTAATCCCTGAAACATTGGTGATTTATCAAGATTTGCTCTGATAATATTGTGAGTTTCCTCAGTAGTTCTTGTTAAATAACACGGATATTGAGTTCGTACAGGGCGGTTAGGTTTAAATGAATAAAAATGAAGTGTTTCATCCCCCGGTTGAATTTGCATTTTTGAATAATCAATAGTACGTTTATCAACACGAGGTGGAGTACCTGTTTTAAGTTTTTTAATCTGAATACCGTGTTTTATAAGGCTTTCAGAAAGTCCGTAAGCTGCTTTTTCACCTAATCTGCCTGCCTCATAAGAGCGCAAACCTACAAAGATTTTCCCGTTCAATGAAGTTCCTGTTGTCAAAACAACAGCACGGGTTTTATATTCTATACCGAATTCATCAAGAGCACCTGTAATTTTGCCGTCTTTAACAATAATATCTGTAATACAAGCCTGACGGAGATAAATATTATCGTTATTCTCGATAATATTGCGCATATAATCCATATACTGACGTTTGTCGGATTGTGCGCGCAATGCTCGAACTGCAGGTCCTTTTGATGAATTTAACATTTTCATCTGAATATAAGTGGCATCAGCGGCTTCGCCCATAACTCCGCCAAGCGCATCAATTTCGCGAACAAGCGTAGATTTTGCAGGCCCGCCGATTGCAGGATTGCAAGGCATTAAGGCTATATTATCAATATTTAAAGTTGCAAACAAAACTTTTGCACCAGATTTTGCACATGCAATTGCAGCCTCACATCCTGCATGTCCTGCTCCAACTACAATTATATCGTATTCGTTATTCAGATAATTCATATCAGTATTATATTACAAAAATATTTTCCTGTTATAATAAAAGAAAAAGGAGATATGTATGCCGATAGATTTTAATCCGCATTTCTGGTTTAACAACAATAACAACATTTCACATAAAGTTGTGCACCAATCTTTTATTAATAATCAGCCGATACGGGATACATATGTGAAAACAATTCCTGAGATTAAAATCAGCAAAAAAGATTTCGGCACGCTGAAAAATGGCGAAAAAACTCAACTTTATACAATAACAAATAAAAATGGGGCAAGTGTCGACCTGTCTACTTACGGCGCCACGATTACATCTATAAAAGTGCCTGACAAAAACGGAAAAATAGTTGACGTAACCCAAGGCTATGATAACGTAACTCCTTACGAAACTGCACCTGTAGGGCATGCGGGCGGTACTATAGGACCTTACGCAAACAAAATCAGTGACGGAAAGTTTAAACTCGGCGAAACAGAATACACGCTCGAATGCAACAAAGATAACGGCAAAACACATTCACACGGCGGATCTAAAGGATTAGATGTTAAAAACTGGAAAGCAGAACAGCTCAAAGACGGCATCAAATTCACTTATCTGAAAAAAGATATGGAAAACGGCTATCCTGCAAACGTTGAAATGAGCGTAACCTATAAATTCGATAACGATAATAAATTACACATTTTGTACAATGCAAAAACCGACAAGGATACTATTGTAAACCTCACAAACCACACATATTTTAACCTTGACGGAGCTGAAAACACGGCTGAAAATTCCGTTTTAGACCACATTGTAACTTTACCAAACTCATCAAAATTCACAAAAAACAGTGAAATTGCAGTTCCGACAGGAGAAATTCTTGACGTTAAAAACACTCCGTTTGATTTCAGAACTCCGAAAAAAATCGATGATGTAATAAATTCTGACCATGACCAGATTAAAATAGGCGGAGGATTTGACCAGAACTACTGTATAGATAACTACGACGGCAAAAATCTCGTTGAAGTGGCAGATGTTAAATCCGAAAAAACAGGAATAAACTTGAAAGTATCAACAAACCTTCCGGGATTTCAATTTTACACCGCAAACCACTTGGGAAAAAGTGCTCAGCCTGCGGGAAAAAGCGGAAGCAGATACGAAAAACGTTCATCTTTCTGTGTTGAACCGCAATTTTACCCGAATGCCATAAATACAGAGAGCTTTAAAGAAAAAGGCATATTAAAAGCAGGTGAAGAATACAACAGAGAAATTGTTTATAAATTTTCTGCATTGCCCGATTAGAAAAATTTATCCTCCATGTAGATGATATTAATTAAATTTTGTAAAGACTAGAATTATTAATGTCGAATGAATTTATATAGAATATACATCTTATTGGAGCTCACTGATGTCAGACCAAATGTTACTACAGCCGATACAGGCGTCTAATCCCGAAAAAGCCCGCGCTGCTTTAGAAAAAGCAAGAGAGGCTCATGAAAAGTATTTAGTTCGTCTTCAAAATTGTGATTTACAAGAGGCAATTGAGCATTATATTGATGCTGTTAAATATGACCCCGCTATGCCGGAGGCATACTACAGACTTGCAACATTAATGTGGGAACAAGGTCAAATCAGCGTAGACACAGCTATTGAGCAATGTAAGACTGCTGTATCTCTCGCTCCCCAAAATATCAATGCGCACCTTTATACAGGATTTTTCATGAAACTTGCTCAGGATTTTAAATCCGCAGAACAAGAGTTCAAATCTGCAATAAAAATGGGGAAATTAAAATCCGCACGTCCGCGACTTATTCTTTCTCAATCGATTTTACAAAAAATTAATACTCAAAACGGTACTGCGACCGATTATATGAACTTCTTATATTATTTCTTGTCAGGAAGTATCATGCTTGCTTGGGATAAACCTTCAATGAAAATGTTTTACAAAAACATTTCAGATGATTTATCAGTATTTACATACAATACTGTAGGAAAATTTTTAGAAAAAATTAGAATGTACCCGACTGCTGAAAATGTTTACAAACAAGCTGTTATGGCTACAAATCACGGTGAAATCTTCTACAACAAAATGGGTGATCTCGCTTTAAAAAATAAAGAACTTAATTTAACGGTTGACTGCTACAGAAAAGTTCTTGAACAAAATCCGCAAAACAGAGAAGTTATGATAAAACTTGCAACTGTTCTTCAGACATATTTCCCTGAAAATACCGATGATGCTATTGATTGCTATGAAAAACTTCTCGAATTCGGATTGGATACAGCACAAATTTACTATGAACTGGGACATCTTTATCTTCAAAAAGAAGATAAAATTAACTCAATAAGTGCATTCAAACTTGCCGTAGACAATGACAGCGAAAATCCGTTCTATAATAATTCGCTTGCATTCGCTTATTCAAAAGCAGAACTATATGATGATGCAATTGAACATTATCAAAAAGCTATATCAATTAATCCCGATAAAGAATGGACATCAATTGTATGCCAGGCATTAGGGTCAATTTATGCAGAAATTAAAGGTAATATTGAGGCAGGAATTTCCACTTATCAGGCGGGAATTATTCTTGACCCAAATAATTATGAATTATATTTATCGCTCGGGGACACTTATATGGCAGCATATGACCTTGATAATGCAATTAGAACATACTGTGATGCAATAATGCTTAATCCTGAAGATTACAGAGGTTATTCTAAAGCAGGTATTGCATTATGGGAAAAAGATTATTTAGAAGAGGCACTTGTATCCTTCCACAAGTCAATTGACTTAAACCCTGAAAACGAATATGCACATAATAATTTAGGTATACTTTATCTTGATGGCTTAGGAGATGCAGAAGAGGCTCTTGAATACTTTGAAACAGCAGTTGAATTAAACCCAAGCTATACTCTTGCATACTTTAATGCAGGCAGAGCTTCGCAAGCTATGGGTTTTATTAATGATGCTGCGCACTATTACCAAATGTCAATTGATTTGAATAAAATCACTCAAGATTTAGATGAAGACGATATCCAAAACAGATTACACAAATTGTTTGATATTTAAACATTTTTATTTGCAGGAGCTAAGCCGGGTTCTAAATCAGACCCTGTTATTAGTTTTCTGAACGCAAATTGAGCTTTTGGAAGCGCGTAAGCAAGCAAGAAACTGCTTAATCCGATATTTGTTAAAATATTTGCCGACTTTGCAACTCTCGCATTTTTAAACAATTTTTCTCCACCTGTGAGTGCTTTTTTGGCAAAATTTTCCAAATCGTTTCTAAATTTAGCAAGATTTTTAATATCTACATAAGCACGCGGATCTCTAACACCATTATCAAGCATTGTAATTTTGCCAAATTTCTTTGCATATTTAATAAACAGAGTATCTTTATTATTTATGTTGTCGACAAATTCCAGTAAATCTTTTGCATCTGATGATTTTGGAAGTTTTAAAGTATTATCTTTTATTTGTGAAACAAAATTTTTATCTGCAAGTATAATAGGGTCTAATTCAACACCTGTAAGTTTATTTAATACTTTTTCAATCCATTTTGGAGCTACAAAATTTAAAAACATCATACCTGCCATTTTGAACGCAATATCATAAGTTTCGTTTTTATTACGTGCTGTCACAACGCGTCCAACCGCATAACCGCCGTCAGTTACAGCCATTTTATCCTGTGCAGAAAAATTGGCAGCCTTAGTTATCCAGTTTCCGCCTGTAAAACTTATAAACTTATCTTTTTGAACAAAGTTAATCTGCTGTTGTTGTTCTTTTTGACGCTGTTCAGCAATCTTTTTAGCAGAAGATGCAAACACCATTTTAGGCAGAATAAATCCCATAAACAAAATCGGAATTGCAGTAGATGCAGCAAACTTACCTGCAAGAAGTTTTTCATACAGTTTTTTGTTTTCTTTAGCTTTAAGAAGATCTTTTACGGCATCAGGTGCTGTTTCTTTAAACTTTTTAATATTATATTCAATCCCCTGAACACCTACTTCTTCTTTAAAAAGCTTTAAGTTAACTTTAGGGTTAAGCCCTTTTGCCTTAATAAACTTATCACATGCCCAACCGACAAGCGGTATTCCGCCAAGCCATACTGCAGATGTGGCATATTCATCCAAAAATCTTTCACGTGCAGCAAGATAGGCAATATCTTTTGACTCTTTCTTATTTTGATTATAAGTAAGAGCGATTTTGGTCGGAACTTCAATTCCGCAATCACGAACTATGAGGGGGTATACACTGCTATTATTACCAATAGCTGAAATTATATTTACTAATGTCATTTTCTTTATTCTCCAATTCTTTAATCACAGATGCCAACAAAGTTTTAAATAAACCTGAGTGACAGATGGAGCTGCTATGCTCCAAAAACAGTCTTCCTATAAACCCTTGAAAGACTGCTTCTTATCAGAATTGAATATTTTCACAAACCGACAATACAGCCCTTCAAGGGTTGCTATGGCGATGATGTAATTGTAAAATTTCTAAGTTTTTCATTTTGTTCATATTATCATAAAGTTTTAGATATGCAATATATTTTCGGCATTTTGAATATCACGTTCGGTTAATGCTAAAAAAGTATCTAGTAAATTATCTTTTTGAGGTAATTCAACTCTTTTAAATGGAGCAAGATATGTATTCACCAGCGAAAGCAAACATTTTTTGCCGTCCGGCTTAACATCAGTAATACAGGAAGTATCTAATCCCCAGCTTTCAACATTTTTTACTTGAGAACGATATTGCCTGCATACGGCATGACCTTGCTCATTTGCAGCATAAAACAACTTTTCGTTTAGCTTTTTGGGCATATAAGCTTGAAAGGATATTTTATCTACCTGCATACACTACTCCTAGATTAAATACACATATAAAGTATTACAAGAATAACAGAAAATTTCAAGAGGTTTACTACAAACTTAACAATTCTTTAACAAACTGAAATTTTTCTGTTGATTTAATTAAAATTGTTTTGTCTTTTGAGGATTCACCTCGTACAATTTCAAAATATGATTTAGGAATTTTAAACTGTTTTGATAAAAAATCAATAAGAGCTTTATTGGCTTTACCGTCAATCGGCTGAGCCGTAATTTTAACTTTTATACCTGTTTCTTCTTTTATAATCTCGTTTTTAGAGGCATTAGGCGAAATTCTTAATGTTAATATCATGCCGTCTTTTGTTTCTTTCAGCATTATTTATCCTTTACATACTTGAAAATTTCAAAAAAAACTGTATGATAATTATATCATGATAGAAAAACCGCTTTTTGAAGATATTAAAAATGAACTTATTGCACAAAACAGAGACCCGAAAGAGATAGAGGATATAGAAAAAGCCTATCTTTTTGCAAAACGCTTACATGAAGGTCAATACCGAATTTCAGAAGAACCTTACATTATTCATCCCGTTGAAGTTGCAAAAATTCTTGTCGGGTTAAAAGTTGACAGTCATACTCTTATGGCAGCATTTTTACATGACATTTTAGAAGATACTGACACTCAGCCTGAAGAAATCGAAAAACTTTTCGGTAAAGATGTTGTTACGCTTGTACAAGGTGTTACAAAACTGGGCAAATTGCAGTTTAAATCTAAAGAAGAACGTCAGGCAGAAAACTTTAGAAGGCTGTTTATTGCTATGGCAAGCGACATAAGAATTGTATTTTTAAAGCTTGCAGACAGACTGCATAATATGCGTACTCTGAATTTTATGGCATCAAATAAACAACAGAAAATCGCACGAGAAACACTTGATATCTTTGCTCCGCTTGCCAACCGATTAGGTATCGGTAGAATTAAAGCTGAACTTGAAGATTTATCCTTGAGATATCTTGAACCTGATAAATACTTTGAAATCGCACAATTAGTTGCACAAAAGAAGATTGAGCGGGAAGCAACCGTAAAACTTCTTATTGAAAAAATTTCTCAGGATGTACAAAAAAGCGGCATTAATGCCCAAATTACAGGTCGTGCAAAACATTATTACAGTATTTACAGCAAAATGAAACGCTTAAATATTGCTTTCCATGACCTATATGATATTACAGCAGTCCGTGTAATCGTTGATAGTGAAAAAGAATGTTATGAAGTTTTAGGACTTATCCACTCACAATTTAAACCAATCCCGGGTAGATTTAAGGATTATATAGCTATGCCAAAAGGCAACGGTTACCAATCACTTCATACATCCGTTATCGGTCCGCGTTCAAAACCGCTTGAAGTTCAAATTAGAACCTGGGAAATGCACGAAATTGCCGAATACGGGGTTGCTGCACATTGGAGATATAAAGAAAAAGGCTCTCAAAAAGCTAATAATCCGACAGATATGCAATTTTCATGGATGAGAAAACTTGTTGAATACAACAAAGAAGACACATCCGCAGAAGACTA
The DNA here is from genome assembly GCA_950096985.1 of uncultured Candidatus Melainabacteria bacterium. Taxonomy (GTDB): domain Bacteria; phylum Cyanobacteriota; class Vampirovibrionia; order Gastranaerophilales; family Gastranaerophilaceae; genus Stercorousia. Next base: position 11,913 of record CATNBA010000011.1, on the reverse strand, counting down.
TGTAAATTCTGTTAAAATTGATTTATTTTCGGATCAGGTTTTTGCCTTCACTCCTAACGGAGATGTATTTGATTTGCCTGTGAATGCGACTCCTGTAGATTTTGCATACAGAATTCACTCGGAAGTCGGAAATAAAACTGTAGGAGCACTTGTAAACGGCAGAATTGCACAACTTTATACAAAGCTGCATAACGGAGATATTGTAGAAATTTTAACATCAAAAACACCAGCTCCACGTCTTGATTGGCTCAACTTTGTGGTTACCAAACAGGCATCTTCAAAAATTAAACAATGGTTTAAGAAAAACAATCGTGAACAACATATTGAAGTCGGCAGAACAAATCTTGAACATGAACTATCAAAATCAATATTTGATGAAAATCTAAAATCCGGAGAATTTGATAAAATAGCAAAACAAATGAATTATTTATCAGCTGATGATTTGTTTGCTGCACTTGGTTATGGAGAAACTACATTAAATAAAGTTATAAATAAACTTAAAAAACCTGAAAGTCCAAAAACTCCGGAATTTCACAGCACATCGAGAAAAAAATCGGAAAAAGATATTATTGGTCTTGAAGGTTTATTATATTCAATTGCAAAATGTTGTTCTCCAATCCCCGGAGAACCGATTGTCGGTGTTGTAACACGTGCAAAAGGTGTAACAGTTCACAGAATAGACTGTCAGACACTTGAACATATTGAGCCTGAAAGATTAATGGACATAAAATGGTCAGGAGATAATGTAAGCAAAACATACAACACAACAATTCGTGTTGAAACAGCTGAAAAAATGGGGTTATTAAAAGATATTATTGCTGCTGTTTCAGACAATAATACAAATATCACTTATGCTAATGTTAAATCAAAAAGCGGTAAAATAGGAATTATAGAATTAGGCATAGAGCTTGATAATATCGATACGCTCAAAAAGGTTATATTAAGTATTCAAGCAATTCCTGATGTATACAGCGTTAAACGTATTCAAACATCATACACACTGCCAAATGCTCCGAAACGTAATAACGGCAAAAATAACAAAAATGCGCGTAAGAAAAAATCATGAAAAAGCTTTAAATGAGCGTTCAGTATTTTTACTTATAACTTCTTCATCTTCCTGTGCAATAAAATCACTTAATTGTATAAGGTATGGAAACACAGTTATAAGTAACCATATTAAGTATATTTAACGATATTTAACAATTTGCCCTAAAACTTAATCCTGCTAAAATTATAGTATGATTAAGATTTTATTTTTATCTGAAAATATCAATTTAATTGATAAATATAAAAAAATATTCACTAAAAATTTGTACAATTATAATGCAATCAGTGATTGGAAATTAGCTATTGATTCAATTATTGCAGATAATCCGGATATTATTTTTTTAGATGCTGATAACGAAAATATTAAGGATTTAAATAAAAAAATAAAACAAGTTTGTGAAAATGCAATTATCATATTTGTTGTAAATTCTAAAATCGACAAAGAATTGTTAAAATATGCAAATGCTTTTGTTACGCTTGATATGTCTGAAGATTTAATCACTTCTACTGTCAACGTAAATCTTAGAATGAAAAATGCACTTGAAATGCTTTCAAGTTCAAATAAAGATTTAGCCGACAGCTTATATCGTTTAAATGCACTTTACAGCACAAGTTCACAGTTTGCCGGCACTCTTGATAAAGATAAATTAATTAAATATATGATAGAGGGAATTGATAAAGCACTAAGTTTTTCACTCACTTGTACGCTTTCGCTATGCAATGAAGAACCTGTTTTAATTATTAATTCGCTTTATGACTTGTCAGATGAACTGATTTCTGCAATTAAAATGAGAACAATATTAAATTTTAATTCAGTGTTTGATGGTGAAAATGCTCCTTTTGATATTGATAATTTAAAAATAATAAAATATATCAAATATCCTGCAAGCCGATTTACTTTTACATTGTTTCAATACGACAATATGCTTGCAAAAATATCACTTGGTGACACGAATTTCGGATTTATTGAAATTTTTAAAGAAAATCCTTTCACACCCGAAGATGCAACTTGTTTTCAAACAATTGCACAACAGGTGGCATTGCCTTTAAAAAGTGCAACATTATATCAAGAATTGATTGAAACAAACGCAAAACTCGAAAAACTTGAAAGGCTTAAATCTGAATTTATTTCAATTGTTTCACACGAATTGAGAACACCTTTGACGTCAATTAAAAATTCATTGGATATATTGGGCAGTGGTCGCTGTGGAGAAGTTACACAGTCCGCAGAAAAATTTCTTTCAATGGCAATGCGCAATGTCCAAAGACTTTCGGGTATTATCAATGACCTTCTTGATTTATCAAAAATTGAAGCAGGGAAAATGGATTTCAACTTTGCCGCTGCCAATATAAATACAGTAATAGGATATGTAAAATCAGCACTTTCAGAAGTCGCAAAATCTAAAGGAATAAACTTGATAACGAAAGAAGCACCGGACATGCCTGAAACAAAGTTTGATGCACAAAGGCTTGAACAAGTTTTAACAAATCTCGTTTCAAACGCAATAAAATTTACTGCAGAAAATAAAACAATCACAATATCTTCTAAACTTGTAAATGCTTCAGAAATAAAAATTAATGATATTTTCCAACCTGAAATTAAAAATCTTAATGGAGATTATATTCAGGTCTGCGTAGAAGATGAAGGTATAGGGATAGAAGAAAAAGATTTGCTTCGCGCTTTTGATAAATTTGCGCAAATAGAAAATTCACTGTCACGAAAAGCCGGAGGAACCGGTCTTGGGCTTCCAATTGCTAAACAGCTTCTGGATGCTCATAAAGGCGCAATTTGGTGTGACAGTGAACTTAATAAAGGTTCAAAATTCTATTTTATTATTCCGTTAGTCTAAGTTAATATTACGTGTAATAAAGTTCGTTAAATCAAATTCCTTTGTTTTTTGTGATATATTTTCAGCTAATTGAGTAAATAGTTTAAGATTTTCTCTCATCTGGGCAGGCGATAATTCACTGTTTATAATCTCAGAACCTTTTACACTACATGTTAAATCAATTGTTTCAGGCAGATTTTCCACAGTTCTTAAAGTTTCATTTATAATTTCAATTTTTTCAGGATTTACAGATGGATTAATATAAGCATTTAATGCATTAACAAATTTTTGTTCTTTTGAATAATCCATAGTATATCTACCGTTTAAAGTTAATTGAGCAATATCCTTTACCAGCGGTCTTGTAGCTGCAAGATGTCTGCTAGTTTCCGGATATTCAAAAATAGGTGTATATGCGCCTAAAAAGAATTTAGATGCAGTAGTATCTGTTTGGTTAATTACCTCTTGAGTAAAATTCAAAGCTTCAGGATTTTCTTTTGATGCTATAGGTAGTTTTTCCATCAAAAACTCAAGCAAACTTTTACCATTTGCAATCGGCTTTCTTATATTAATATTTGTAGGCATCATTTCCATTCTGTTTCCAAACTCACAAATATCAGAAACTAATCCCAGATATTTTGGATTCATTTCTTTTAATTGATTTTTAAATCGTGCCACTTCAGGTAATTTCTCTGCAAAATAATCTATATTTGTAAGCAGTTGTTCAGTTGTTCTTTTATCAGCAGCTCTTGTGAAAGCCCCCATTTGCTGCCAGCCGCTAAATCTAAATGAGGGTTTAGCATTTTCTGCAAATTGTAACCCGTTACTAACTATTTTATTAATAATTCCCATATATATTTCCTTTCATATCAGCTAATGGGTATTAAATACTAAAAAATAAAATTTTTTGATATTTTATTAACAAATATTAACAAATTACAGAAAGCTTTTTAATATGTTATAATATTTTTGAGAGGGAGTATATGAAAAAAATTCTTATTGTTGATGATGAACAGGATATAGTAGAAAGCTTAAAATTTGTTTTGGAAACCGCAGATTTTGCCTGCTATTGCGCTTATAACGGGGAAGACGGATTAAGACTTGCCAAAGAAATTGTGCCAGATTTGATTATCCTGGATGTTATGATGCCTAAAATTAACGGTTATAAAATAAGCAGACTTCTTAAATATGATGCCAAATATAAAAATATTCCAATTTTAATGGTAACGGCACGTTCGCAGGACGAAGATAAACTTATAGGAGAAGAAACAGGTGCGGATGAATATATCACAAAACCTTTTGAATTGGATGAAGTAGTAAAAATAGTAGAAAAATATCTTAAATAATTATGGAAACAACAGTTACTAACAAAACTCTTGAAAAACTTAAATATGATTTAGTCAGAGCAGGGCTTGTTGCTTACGAAACTATTGAACAGGCGCAAGAAATTGCAAATGCTCAAAATATTAATATTGGACAAGCATTAATTAATTCGGGAGTGCTCTCAGAAGATGATATTCTAAAATTTTTGGAAGCAAAATTGCATATCCCGTACGTTAACCTTGACGATTACACACTTGATTCGAAATGTCTTAAATACATCAGCCTTGCTGATGCTAAAAAATATAGAATTATACCGATATTTAAAATAGAGGAAACATTGACTGTAGCAATGGCAGACCCACTCGATCTTTTCGCTATTGATAAAGTAATCGAAACTGCAGAATGTTCAATAGAACCTGTCATATCTTCTGAAAAAAGCATTTTAAATAAAATAAACGAATATTACAAAGAAGATGAAATTGTCGGAGAAATTTTTACAGAAAACGGCGCTGATTACGACTGGCGAGACGAACTTCATAATGAGGATTTATCGGACAATCATATCCAAAAAATCATACGCGCTATTTTAAAACAAGCAATTTTAGAAAATGTTCATGAAGTAACATTTCAGAATGAGGACAATGGATTTGCAGTAAATTTCAAAAAGAACGCTGAAATTTTAAACAAAGGATATATTCCTCAAGTTCTTACAACATCATTTGTAGCAAAACTTAAAAATCTTGCTGAGCTTGATGCTTCTGTAAGTGAAGTTCCGCAGCTTGGGAAATTGAATTTCAAAGTTGATGAAATAAATGTTATAGCAAGCATTTCAACATTTCCCACTATTATGGGCGAAAGAATATTCTTGAAAATTTATAAACCTCCAAGACAATTAAATCAAATTATTAAATCCGAAAACAATTTAAATGTTATTAAAACCGCGCTTAATAACCCCGGAATAATTATTGTCTGCGGTTCTCCATTGAGCGGAAAAACTCATATTATTTATTCACTCCTGCTTGAAAGTGCATCTAAAAATAAAAATATAATGACGTTAGAAAGTATTGCAAAATACAATCTGAAAGATGTGCACCAATGTGAATTAAATGAAAATGTAGGCTTTAATATGGATAAAGCATCAAGATTTATTGAGTTCCAATCACCCGATATAATCTATCTTGAAGGGATTAAGACTAAAGAATCTTTTGATTATTTTTCAAGTCTTGTTTTTGAAAACAAAACAGTTATTATGGAATTTTTAGCCAACAATATGGAGGATTTGAGATATAAACTATCATTCTCAGACTTTGAAACATTAAAATCCATTATTTCTTGTCTTGTATTTATACATTCACAAGATAGTATTGAAGTTTTCTCAAAAGAAACCGTACAGAAATACTTGGCTTAAAAGATTTTCTATAAGATATAAAATATCAGATTAATCAAAAAATCTGCAATAAGCATATAGACAGTAGAAAGGATTGCTGCTCTTGTTGTCGAAATACCTACTTCTTTTGCACCGCCATGTGTACTGTAGCCTTGAGTCGCACATACAAGTGCAATTAATGCTCCAAAAATTGAAGCTTTCAAAAGGCTTATATAAATGTCGCGTGTGGAAATCCAAAGCCACGCAGAATTCATATATCTAGCAGGATGTAAATCAATTGCCGCCTCTGATACAAACATTCCGCCAACAATACCCACAAGTTCGGCAAGCAATACAACCATAGGCACAGTAATTGCAGATGCAATAATTCGTGGCGCAAAATAGTATCCAACAGGGTCTACTTTTAAAGTTTTTATAGCATCAACCTGAGAAGTTACCTGCATATTAGCAATTTCTGCTGAAATTGCCGTACCTGCACGAGCCCCGATAGCAAGCGCAACAAACCCCGGAGCAATTTCTCTAATCATTACAATGGCAATTGTTCCTCCAATATAAGTTTCTGCACCGCTCATCAAAAATTGTTTTGAAATCTGTATCGCAATAACAGCTGATGCAATAAACGCAATAATCAATGATATAGGTAAAGAATCATAACTTATAGCCGCTGCTTGTCCTAAAACAGATGAAAATCTCACCTGCGTAACATATTTTACACTCTTTACTAAATTCTGAACACAAAGTCCCAAAAATTCAATCATATTTTATTTATAACATGAAATTTACTTAGATGCAAAACGACTTTTATCAAGATTTGCAGTTTGTATAAATTTCTTAGCCTCATTTACAGGGATTGCAAAACCTATACCAATATTTGAAATATTATTATCAGGATTATAGATAGATTGTGAAATGCCTATAACTTCGCCTTGCGAATTTAAAAGAGGGCCTCCGGAACATCCGGGATTAATCGCCGCATCAGTTTGAATTCGCCCTTTAGTATAATCAATTCTTGATACTATCCCTGATGTTAATGTACCTGCAAAACCGAAAGGATTACCGATCGCCAGAACTTTTTGACCAACTTTTACCTGCTCTGAATCCCCAAAGGCAATTGTTTTTAAATGCTGTTTCGGATTAATTTTCAGCAAAGCCAAATCTTTATTTTTACCCATTTTAGCAAGCACCGATGCTTTATAAACTTTACCGTTAAATGTTGTAACATCAATATCTTTAGCACCTTCGATAACATGTGAACCTGTCAAAATAACACCATCGCCTCTGACAACACACCCTGTACCTGCCGAAAATCCGTCTGATAAATTTGCATCTATTGCAACAATTGCAGGATTAATTTTTTCATAAACACTTATATTTACCATTTCATCCGCACTGTAATTATGCGCAGACACAGGTATTACCGATATTAAAATATATGTTAAAAACAAAATTATTTTTTTAGTCATATTGCTCCCCTTTTGTTATAATTATGCGTTAATTCAAAGTTTATTCATTACCCTCAAAAAAATATTTGGGATTAGTTATTGTAATTATTACAATTTTAATGTATAATTCAGAAAAAACTTATAATCTTATATGAAAGGAAATTTATTATGAGCAGAATTGATTTATTCAGACAACACTTAACAGAAAAAAGAGCTGTTAAAGTTATCGCAGGTATTGATAACTTTGATATCGAAAACATTAAAAAAGTAGTTACATCAGCGGAACAAACAGGTGCATCTGCGGTTGACATTTGTGCAAGACCTGAAATTATTTCTGAAATTAGAGAAATGACAGATATGCCGATTTTCGTATCTTCAATCATTCCTTCTGAATTGGTTAAAGCTGTTGAATTAGGTGCTGATGCTATTGAACTTGGAAACTTTGATGTTCTTTACAAAAAAGGAATGTCTTTCTCTGCTGAACAAGTTATTTCTCTTGTAAAAGAAACAATTGATATGTTAGGTGATATGAGAACATTCTTCTCAGTTACAATTCCTGGAGAATTGGCTATCGCTGAACAAATTGAATTAGCTAGAAAATTAGAAACTATGGGTATTGACTTAATTCAAACAGAAGGTCATTATTCATCTGATTCACAAGCTGATGGCGTTAGAGGTTTGATGGAAAGAGCTGAATTGACACTTTCTAACACAATCGAACTTTCAAGAAATATTGATTTGCCGATTATGACAGCTACTGCTATCAACCCGACAACAGCTCCGTTTGCATTTGCTGCAGGCGCATCAGCTATCGGATGCGGTTCTTGTATTAATAAAATGGATTCAACATTGTCAATGATGGCAACTTCAAGAAGCCTTGTTGAAATCGCATCAAGAAATGCAACTAAAGTTGTTGAATTAGTATAAGAGCGTGCCGCTCAATCCGTCACATAAGGCGAATTAAAGACTTTATAAAGCTCCCTTAAAACAGGGAGCTTTTTTTATTGGAAAAATTTAACAGGCATAATAGTTTTTAATCTGCAGTCATGACCTTGCTGGACACATTGTGTATTCATACTAACACCACTACAGTATTGAGTTCCTGATTTTACATAACCCATTGTGCAAGCACTTTCTTTAAAGGTCTTACTTTTGGTAACCCACTGAATATGCCGTCCGTCATTATCTATAAACTCGTCATAACCACTTGTCTGCAAGTGTAATCTGCTGTCACCTCCGGATAAACCTTCATTAACCAGATCATAAGCGGGAATTACATTACCGGACAGTGTTACATAGAAAGGATAAACATCTTCCCACAATTTGCTATTGCCGCTTGAACCGTCAATGTCTATATAAACAGTGTAACCCCACTCGTCTATATCTATTTCTGTACCGTCAGCTTTTGTGTGCGTAACTCCTTTTGAATTACCGCTTAAAATATCTATTTTTGCAGGATCTTGACTTACGTTATATACCCTCATTCCATTGCGTAAGATTATATCAGCATCTTTGTCTGTAAAATCATTTTCGTTTTCAGCTATTGCAGAGCCGCTGCATTCGTCATCTTCTGCAAGTTGCGCAGTATTTGAATAACTTACAAAGAGTTTACAAAAGTTTTCACCTTTGCGTGGAACTGTTGTGGGTTCATTCACACAACCGCATATTGAATCATCATCTTTAAATATTTGACCAGCAGGACAAACCGGAGGCCAAGGGGTTATGTCAACAAGCCGGCATTGAGCTTCATTCCATTCTTTGCCACAGGGAATTACTGAAGGTGCTGTTTTTTTGCACACACAGCCACAACTAGTCATATCAAATTCATTACCGCCTATACAGGCAACAGGAGTGCACGAAGGATTTTCGGGTACGTCCGGAAATTCAGTGCTGCAATAACCAATATCTCCCATAATTTCTTTGAAATTTGATCTATATTCTGAGTATAAATTACAATATCCGGATGATGAAACCCAGGCTCTTAGAGAATACGAACCGCAATTATTTCCTTCCCATTGTGCCGAGTTGCTTCCAGTACCATTCCATACAAAACGCATACAGGGTTTTGTACAAGCCATCGGATCATCTTCATAATCAAAAGACGGCATGAATAAGTTATAATCATCTGTGACAGCATAACTGTTCTGATGTAGTCCCCCGCATATTTTAACATTTTTGAGAGAAGAACTGAATTTATCCAATACCTTGTTTAAACAATCATTCGGGATTGTTGTATAAGAAAAATAGGGTGAACCAAAACCAGTACTTTCTTCTGTACGTGGATTCGGGTATTCATATTTCCAGACTTTAGTCTGCGGACAGGAATACTCCGTTTTAGCATAAGTTAACGGGGAAAAATATGAAGTTGTATATTCTTCATTTTCAGCATCAAAATCCCTCAACATTTCTTTTGTTACTGAATTTATTGTTTGATAAGCGGAATAATATGTATAAGAAGTTATATTATCGAGTTTACTTTTCGTTAATTTAATACAGATACTCACAACTATAGCAATAACAAGCATTGTAATTACTACTTCCGCCAGTGTATAACCTATGCGCGGTTCAGCTGCCCCCCCCCCGAGATTTTAAAATATTCACCAATTTTCATAACTTCCTCCATAATATTAAAAATTTTTGTACAAATACCTATTATGTTATAACATATTTGTTAAAACTTTGCACTAATATAATAAATATGTTACAAAGAAATTATGAAAAAAGTTATTGCATATTTACACACACATTGGGATAGGGAATGGTATCGGGAGTTTGAAGTTTTCAGGCTAAGACTTTTGAGAGTTTTTGATAATGTTCTCGAACTCCTTGAAACAAATAAAATCCCGTCATTTTATTTTGACGGACAAGTTTCTGCATTATTGGATTATTTAGAAATCCGCCCTGAAAAAGAAGCTTTGATACGAAAATTTATCTCAGAAAAAAAACTTTTTATAGGTCCTTGCTTTACCCTAGTTGACGAATTTTTAACTGACAGAACAGCTTTTGAAAAAAATCTTGAAATCGGGTTAAAAATTTCACGTGAATTCGGTTGTGAAGATTTTATCGGATATCTTGCAGACACTTTCGGACACAGCAAAAATATCCCGCCTGTTTTAAAACATTTTGGCATAGACAAATGTGTTGTATGGCGAGGATGCGGTGAGTTTCCGTCAGAATTCACATTTAACGGCATAAATACAGTTAATTTGGTTCGCGGTTACTTTATGGACATATTTTCTGCGCCGATGACAAATGAGCAAAAAGCCGAATGGTTAAAAGAGAATTTGGATAAAATTGCAGAAAAATCAGGTGATTATCTACTTTTACCAATAGGAGCTGACCATCTTGGGGTTGAGCCTGATATTGCAGAACAGGTTGAACTGGTAAATAAATTGCTTGATGGCTATGAAATTAAGCTTTCCGACCCGTTTGAATATTTTGAACTTGTCAAAGATAACTTCAAACAATTTGAATGGAACGATGAACTTCGTGACAATTCCAAAACATTTATCCTGCAAGGCTCATATTCGGCGAGAACAAAGCTTAAACAATACAACGTAAAATGCACATACTTGTTAGAACAAGCTGACAAATTACAGAAACAATATGGCTCAAAATATGATGCGGTAATTGAATATGCATATAAATTACTGCTAAAAAATCAGGCACACGACGGAATTTGCGGATGTTCGACCGATTTGGTTCACAGGGAAAACATTACCCGCTATGAAAAAATTATTCAAATCGCAAATTCAATTATTGAAGAACTAAGACTTGAACATAACTTCAAAACACCGGTTATGCAGAGCAAAGAACTTATTCCGGAATATAAAGTTATTTCAAAGCATTTCGGTGTGGAAAATTCACTTCTTTATGACACTCAAAAAATCCCTGTTACAGAAGATTTTACAGATATTTATACATTAAAATACGCACCTGCCGAGCCATGCAATATAAAGTTTGAGGTCAAAAACGGCAAAATCCGCATCAACAATATTGAAATGGAGTTTGTACGATTTAAAGATGAAGGTGATACATATAACTTTGGCGCCGCAGAAGACGACAATGGTGAAACTGCTGAAATTTACTCATTCAAAAATAACATAATTAAAACAAGTTTTTTTGATGTTCATGTTGAATTCGGCAAAATTATAAGCTTCAAAATCGAATGGGATAACAAGTTAAAAAACAAACTCTGGCAGGTAAAATTCAACCTCAAGAAGCCTATAACAGAAACATTTTCTGAAGATATGAACACAATTATCCACCGAGAATTTAACCCTGATTGGAATATGCGTGAACACTTGCCAAAAGAGCGAGGAATTGAGGTTAAAACAAACTTTGCACCGATGCAGAGATATGTAGGGACACAAGGATTTGGAATTATTACACAAGGTTTAACAGAATACGAAGTCAAAGGTAAATCTCTGCTTGTAACTCTTTTAAGAAGCACAGGCGTGATTTCTAATCCTAAAAACCCGTCGCGCTCAACCCCTGCGGGTCCGCCGTTTGGAGTTCCCGATGCACAGCAGCTAGGCTACAATTGCGCTGAGTTCTCAGTCGCATTCTTTGAGCCTGAAAATTATCAGGAATATATTAATATAGTTTATACACCTATATTTTTTAAATAATTCCAAAACCCAATGTTGCGGGTCGAGTGGCACGCTCGCAAAAAAAAACCCTATCTTGGAGATAGAGTTTGGAATTCTTTTACGTAATTCCTCGTGTGTAGAAGGTTAGTGTGTAGTAGGTAGTGTAAATAGTATGTCTCGTGTTTATTTAATTCTTTGATTAATCTCTTGTGTATTGCTTACATTTATATAAAGTATTTTCAAAGTATATAATTGCTATATCCTATTTATTTCTTTACATTTCGTTACATAATCAC
>CATNBA010000010.1 GCA_950096985.1 uncultured Candidatus Melainabacteria bacterium | reverse complement strand
ACTTTAACGAATAATGATATTGATATACATAAAATTGATTTAGAAATAAATCTAGATTATTCAAAGGATTATGACTTAGTAAAAAAAAGCTATGAAGAACTAATAAAAACAACAGAAGATGAAGAAACTAAAATTATATATGAATCTACTTTTTTGTATCGTTCGGAATTATTAGGCAAAAATGGAAATATAAATAAGCTATATGAATTATCAAAAACATATCCTAATAACGTATTTATAAAACAGAAATTAGCAGAATATAATAAAAAATTAGAAGCATTTGAACAAGCGGCTATTTTATTTAAAGAACTTTCAGAAATAACAAAAGAAGATATAAAGCAATATGCTAAATTTGTTTATCAAGAATATAATTGTATTTCATCATATAAAGGCTATGAAGAGGCATTACTGAATATTGAAGAACTTCTATCAGAAAACAAAAATAATAAGTATTTATATAAAAGTATTGCAATGTTAGCTCATGATAATAAAGACTGGAATAACTTTTTTAATTATGCTGAATGCTATATAAAACGAGAACCTAATGATACTGATATTAGGTTCAAGTTAGCTTATGCTTACTCTGAACAAAAAAGGAAAAATTTAAGTTTTTATCATTACAAGATATTAAATAATACTTCTAAATCTGGTACTTATTATAACAATATTGGTGTATTATATAATGAATTCGGATTAAATATTCAATCAGTAAACGCATATTTAAAAGCTATTGAATTAGATGAATCTTTATCAATCTCTAATTTAGCAAATCAATATATAAATAGTGGTTTTATAAATGATGCAAAAACTTTATTAGCAAAAGTTGAAGATTTAAAACAAAGACATATCTCTATACACTCAAATATAGGTAATACAGAAAGCAGATTAAAAAAAGCAGAACAGAATGAAGTAGAAAAAGAAACTGCAATATTTAGTGAAGCACAGCAAGAAAATCATTTTATGCTAGAGTATGCTGAAAAATATTGTACACCATATAATATTGATTATTCTAAACTGTCAGGAACTTGGAAAACTCATCAAGGAGAACATAAATTTGAATTTAAACAAGATTTTGAATGTATATTTAAAATTAAAATAAAAAGTGAAACAGATTATACAGAATTTGGCATAAAAGGGAAAATCAATAATTTATCATTCTATTCAAGTATGAAAACTCGAGAATGCCATTCTTATTCTAATAATAATGATACTTTATTCCGTATGATATTGGGAAGTTTACCAGGTGATAAAACTTATGGTATTATTAGTGAAGACTATTCAACCATAAAAATTTGTACAATTGATGAAAAAGGGATTGCACATTATTACACTTGGGAAAAAGTTTCATAAATACATACCCCATACAGCCCCTCTCATTGTGTGATGTGGTTTCTTGGTCGCGGAAATAAGTTTCGGTTGTAAGATTTTTCTCGGTGCTAAAAACCGCCGCCTAAATAAATTCAGATGAGAGCATTCTCTGGCGAATGATGAAATGTTTACAGACGGTGAGGCATAAATACACTCTCAAAATAATAAATGCGAATATAAATGTTAGATAATTGTTTTTAGAATATTACTAATAACCGCAAGTTTTGTTCTATCTGATTTTATAGTTTCTAAATTTTTTAAAATATTCTGATATAGCTCTTCGTCAGACTTTATTCCGCCGAATGAAAATAACTCATCTGGTTCAAGTTCTAACTTTTCCAATATCTTTTCTAATGTTTCAGCGGTTAAAAATCCATTTCCAGTTTCTATAATACTTAGAGCATTAGTAGAAAGTCCCAACATTTCAGCAAATTGAATTTGTGAAAACCCTTTTTCTTTGCGTATTTGGCTGATTTTAGCTCCAAGTAATTTTTTAATATCTGTCATAATTTCCCTTTCTATTATGTTAATTGGCTTGATAGTGCAAAAGAACAAAACTAAACTATTGACAAAACAAGTTTAATTTGGTATTTTAATATTGGATTTATGGATAAAGACTATCAACAAATGTTTAATATTCTTGAGGAATACCTAAAAGACAAGGTACAAGACATTGACTTGACTATATTAGAGGCGGTAGGGCAAAGGAAACACGGCAAAAGTTTTAGCTTTGAAGAACATTTACGTGGTTTTGTATATGCTCAACTTAGTGCTTTGGTATCGTGGAAGAAAATTAAAGATAATCAAACAAAGCTTGATGAAATTTTTTGTAACTTTGACCGCCAACAATTAAAAGAAAAATCGGCGGAAGATTTAATTAACGAGATTACTGCTATAAAATGTCATAATCCATATACAACTAAAAATCAAATGCAGTCGTTAAAAGCCAATATTGAAACTTTTGAACAAATTGAGCAAGATTTCGGCAGTTTGGAAAAATTTATAACGCACAGCACACCGTCAAACATTATCAAATTACTTGCCGATAGTAATAGCACCTACAAAATTAAGTATATGGGTGTGCCGATTGCGTGCGAGTATGTCAGAAATGTCGGAATAGATATTATTAAACCTGATGTGCATATTAAAAGAATCGCCGCCGCGGAAAGATTAAATTTAGTAACGGCAAAATCTGATTACAAGATTATAGATGAATTTCAAGAACTATCAAAACAAATCGGCATTAGTCAAGCAAAAATGGATTACCTTTTATGGAATTATTGCTCAAAGGGTTATGGCGAAATTTGTACCGCCACGCCTAAATGCAATGAATGTGTAATCAGAAAGTATTGTCAAAAATAAAACTTGCAATCATCTCTCGTTGTGTATAAATAGTTTTAGCAACGGAAAACAGTGTACAGAAAAGGTAACGGAATAATGTTTATTATATTTATAATTATTTGGTTTATTATTATTTGTTTAGTTTATTAGAACAGGAGTTTGTTTGATAATGATGAATTTTATTAAAAATGTAATTATAGTAATTGTAATGATGTGTATAGCAACATTATTGGGTTGGCGGTAAGAATTAGGAGGGTATATGAAAAAATACGTGATGTGTTTTTTATTTATGACAATGCTTTTAGGTTCGCATTCAGTTAATGCGGAAGATATAAAAATGTATGATAATTACGGCAGATATACTGGAGTTATGAAAGAAACATCTAGCGGTTATAAAATGTACGATAGTTCAGGTAGATACACTGGAGAAATGAAAAGTACCTCTAACGGCTATAAAACTTATGATAGTTCAAGTCGATATACAGGAAATTTAAAGAAAACCAATAACGGATATAACAGTTATAATAGTTCTGGTCGTTATACTGGTTCTTATAGAAAATAAACTTCCGGCGGGGGAAAGAAAAAACAAAAAAGAACAAGTTTATTATAAATATCCTATATATAGAAGTATAGGAAGTAATGGATTATATAAAAACACTGATGAATATATCGACCTTATTATCATGACAAAGTTTTAAGTATATCTAATCCGAGATTGTTACACGAGAGATAGGCAACGATTGGTGGCGGACGGACAAAATTTTTGTATTGCATTTAATATTTCTTCATAATTATTCATTTGTAAAAATGCTGATTTAGAGCGGATGTCCGACCTGTTGAAAAATTTATTGTATAACATAAACTCAATAATAACAAGGGTTTGCAGAAATATATATTTGACAATTTTAGAAAAATTTAGTATCATGAGAATGCAAGTTATATGGGAGTAGGTTTCGCGATTTTAGCTATAATTAAAACGCCCCAGCTATTTGAATCTTGATGCTATTGGATACAAAAATATAGATTCTGATGTAATAGATACGGATGATGAGAAAACATCACCGCCTCAATTAGATAGAAACTTGATAGTATATTAAAATGATTTTGAAATTTTATAATTACTACAACCGATAACTTGCACTTATCATTGGGGGGAGAAAAGTTACCACTTAATCGAACTTGATTAAGTTTTATCACTTGTTAGAGTACACTCTAAACAGGCGAAAATTTGGTATTTAAAACTCCCTGAATAGACTTAGATTTTGATTTTTCAGTCAATTCAGTGGTGAAGTCTTTACTTCAAACACTCGTCATCCTACAAGTAAGTAAAAGGAGATTTTTACTATGAACAGAATGACGACCAAAGGTCAAAAAGTCGGGTACATCAGGGTTAGCACCATTGAACAGAACACTGAAAGTCAAAAATCGCTGCTGAGAAATGTGGGTATGGACAAAGTTTTTGAAGAGAAACTTAGCGGAAAGAATACCGCACGTCCACAGCTACAAATGATGTTAGATTATGTTAGAGAGGGCGACACCGTTTATGTAAAAGACTTATCACGTCTTGCCAGAAACACTAAAGATTTATTAGATATCGTCGAATATCTTAATAACAAAGGTGTAGGCTTATTTAGCATTAAGGAAAGCATTGACACAACAAGCAATTTCGGCAAATTGATGATTACATTTCTTGCCGCGATTTACGAGTTTGAGCGTGCTAATCTTTTGGAACGCCAACGCGACGGCATTGCAGTTGCTAAAAAGCAGGGCAAATACAAAGGGCGAAAGCAAGTGCCGAAACCTGTTAATTTTAGTGAGGTTTACAAGAAATGGCTTAATCGTGAAATCAAATCAAATGTTGCTATCCGCGAGTTGAATATTAGCGAATACGCATTCTACAAGTTCGTAAGAGAGGAGAATGCAAATGGCTAAGAGAAGACGTAACGGGGAAGGATGTTTTTCAAAAAATGGCAATGGCTTTGATTATAGAATTTCATACCAAGATAATAGCGGTAAAACTAAGTATAAATACTTTTGGGCTAAAACCAAAGAAGAATGTTTAGAAAGAGCGGCAACTTGGAGAAATGAACAAGACGGCATATATACGCAAGATGCCAATGGAAATTGGACTATCGAGCAATATGCAAATTACTGGTATGATAATTATGTAGTAGGCAAAGTTAAAATCACGACACAAAGCGACGACCGCAGTATTTTAGATGCACATATTATTAGTGGTATAGGACAATATCGTTTAAATAAAATTACAGGTCAAGCCTTAAACCGTTTTTATATTAGATGTGCAAATAAGACGAATGCAAAAGGGGAAAAATTAAGCCCTAAAACAATCAAAAACATTTATACAGTCGCAAACAGAATGTTCAAATGTGCATATAAAAATGATTTGATACCTTGTAATCCCAACGAAAAGGCTGAACTACCTAAAAGACATAAAACTTTTGCAACTACATTGTTACCAGAAGAAGCGGAAAAACTGGCTAAATCTTGTATTAAAAGTGGTACAACTATGGATTACCTAATAGTATTTCTACTTTGTACAGGCGTAAGATTAGGGGAAGCTCTTGGATTGCAATGGTCAAAAGTAAACTTTGATAAAGAAGAAATCAGAATTGACCAACAGTTGCAAGCGGTTCCAAATACAGACAAAAGTTCAAAAAGAAAATTTCAGCTTCAAATTATTAAATCAACTAAAACACGACATTCTAATCGTACATTACCTATGTTAGAAGATGTAATGCAAGTTCTAAAAAAAGTCAAACGCAAACAAGCTCCGAATTTGCTTAGATTAGGTACTGAATATCGCCGCGACCTTGATTTAGTATTTGCAAAAAATGACGGATACTTTATTTGCGATACAGTTTTTAGAAAATATCTGAACAACAAACTTAATGAACTTGGGATTGAACATTTTAGAATACACGATTTAAGACATTCATACGCGACAAGATTATTTGAAAGCGGACAGTATGAAGCAAAAACGGTATCTCAAATAATGGGGCATAGTTGTGTTGGTATAACATTAGATACTTATACTCATGTAATGCCGGAAAAATTGCGGAAAGAAATTAAGAAGTCATCTTTTATATTTAAAGGATATTTTAATGACATTGAAAAAGAGATACCGGAAGAAATGTTACCGCAACAAGACGATTGGGGTGCATAAAATATGATAAGTTGCAGGGAAAAAAGACCTATAAAAAGACCTACAATAATTATAGGTCTTCCCTACAATTTACATCAAAAAATAAGTATTTTATAAATACCAATAACACTGATTATATCAAGCAAGGAAGTAAATCTAAAATGAGTCTTATGAGCCCGACGAGCTACCAGACTGCTCCATCCCGCGATATTTAATTACAACCTATTATAAAATGCTGAAAAACAAAAATCAAGTATTTTTTAAATAAAAAAACGGATACCTTATTAGGTATCCGTTTTTTGTTATTATTTACTATTTATTTTGTAGATTCACGGAAATTGTCTTTGTATTTATCAGCAACTGTTGCTTTTTCTGACCCTTTATTAACAATTTTTACATCGCCTTGCAAGTTAGCTGTATCACTTACAGTTAAACCTTTTCCTGTGTTAAGGATTACTGCAGGAGCTGCATTAATTGCACCTGTTACTGTCATATCACCGACTTTGTTATAAACTTCAGCTTGTTTGTTTGAAGTCATTGTACCGTCGTATTTCAAGCCATTTTGACCTGTGATATTTTTGATTAAGATTGTACCGCCGTTATTAGCATCTGCATTAAATGTTGATTTAACATCGATACCGTCACCTTCTGCTCTTGATGCGGCATAAGTCATATCTGTACCTGTGTTATGGATTTTTCCACCCAAGATTAAGTTTCCTTCGTTACCAAGGATATTTAATCTGCCGTTATGAGTTATTTCTCCATTTACAGTCATGTCGCCTGAACCATTGTTTTTAATGTTAATATCACCGCCGTTAATAGTTGCATTAACTGTCATTGCATTTCCGCCTAATGCAGTTCCTGCTTTATCTTCAGATGCAGCTCTATTTATAATACCGATTGTTTTGTTGCCTTCTTGAGTGATTGTACCTGCAACATTCATATTGCCTGTATAGTTGTTAATAGCAATTTCACCATCGTTAGTTACTGTTCCGTTTAAGTTCATACCAACTCCGTTTTTAGCTCCAGAGCCGTTATGTTTAATAGCAAGATTGCCGGTTTCATTTGAAATTACGCTATCAGCTCCTGTTGTAATACCAGTAGAAGTGTTTCTGGATAATACATACAAGTTACCTGCTTCAGTGTTATTTAATGTACCATTGATTGTAGTGTGACCTGCATCATTATAAAGGTATAAATTACCGCCGCCTGCATTGTTAACTGTTCCGTTAACTGTTAAGCCGTTAGCACCTGTAGAGTTTACAAGTTTAATCTTACCTTCATTATTAATAGTACCGCCAATTGTTAAGCCTGTGCCGTTACCTTTATTGACAATGCCGATGTTGCCGGTATTATTGATTTCTCCGTTTACTACTGCAGCACCGCCAAGGTTATTGATAGCAACTTCACCTTCATTTGTAATAGTTCCATTAAGTTCCATACCACCTGTTGCAGTATTTTTAATAGCTACGTTTCCGTTGCCGTTTGTTATTCTATTTGTATTTGCAGTAGTTAATTTACCTGTGCCTTCGTTCATAACTGCAACATTGCCGTCTTCAACTTCAATAGTTCCTTTTAGCAGTGCATTACCGCCTTTATTATGAACTAATACACCTTCACCGGCTTTAATTGTACCGCCGATTTCCATACCTGTTCCGTTAGCTTGATTTCTAAATGAAACAGATTCTTGTGCGTATGCTTTACCTGTAAATGTAAGTTTACCGTTTTCGTTAACAATTCTTACTGTAGGGGTAGTAGATGCATTTCCTATAGTACCTGAAATGTTCATACCGCCGGCAGCTCTGTTAACAATATCAGCTTTTCCGTTTGATACTGCGTTACCTGCCAAAATTAACTGACCTGAACCGTTGTTTACAACCTCTAAATCATTATCTGTTGTAAGTTTACCTGTTGATGTAATGTTAAGGTTTTTACCTTTGTTAGATACAGATAAAATTGCATTTTTGTTTGTTAAATTACCGCTTACAACAAGGTCGCTTGCAGTATTATTATTATAAACATTTAATTTGCCGTTAGATGCAACCGAACCCGCAACTGTTAAACCGTTGTTACCATGGTTAGTAATAGCAGTTTCTGTTCTGTTAAGGTTAGCAACTTTACCTGTAATATTGATACCTGCATTTGTGCCGGCACCGGATTTAATAACGATGCGTCCTGCATTATCAGCTATCATGCTTGTAGCAGCTTTGATTGACCCATCAGTATTTACTAATTGAGTAAAGATTGCATCAGCTTGTGCTTTAGTATCAAATACGTTTATGCCTTTGTAGCCGTTAACAATTGTTCCGGCAATATCAACTTGAGAACCGCGGATGTCAACACCATTTCTTGCAAGAATTTTACCTTCAATGCTGACAGGAGCATTTCCGCCATAGTTATTTCCTGCGCCGTTTCTCATTGTAGAGATATTGTTTATGGTCGTGAAGTTTGCATTACCATATTCGGTTTTCATTTTATTAAAGTTTGTATCTGTCGGAGTAACTACAGATAAAGTTCCTACGTTCAAAACACCTGATGCTCCAACTACCATACCTTTAGGTGAAATAAAAACAGCATGACCTGTTCCATCATTTTTAATGGCATTTAATAAACCATTAATTTTAACTTGATTTCCTACAAGGTTAATGAAAGTATTCAAGTCTCTTAATTCACCGCTTTTCATAGCTTGATAAATTAAGTTTGCTATATCACCTTGGCCCAAGTTAAAATTATCATAATATCTGTAACCAACATCTCCGTTAACCTGTTCTGGTTTGATGTCAAAAGAGCCGGATCCGCCATTAGTGATGCCAGTGATGTCGGATACTGCGTGTGCTCCAGAAACAGACATTACTGTTGCTATAGCTGCAACAATCAACTGTTTTTTGTTCATAAATATACTCCTTTTGTTAGTATTATTCTTCACATTATATCATAAAATTATAAAAGGCAGAAAAAAACATTTTTTGCCTTTTTGTTACGAAATATTAATGTTGATTTAAAACATAGTATACTCCTCTGTTATTTTTTCATGCATAAGCATGGTATTGCACATATTATATATAACGTATATATTGCAGAGGAATTTACTGAATTTTTATTTTTTTTACATTACTTAATAATCAACCTTTGAAAACTCCCCACGCCTTAATTTTATCACGTTGATATTTAATGAGATAGTATTCACCTTTAGGGTTATATTCAATGTCGGCTTCCATATAAATTTTTGGTTCGTCTGGTGGCATTCCGGCTTTTGCGCGTTTTTTATTCGTTTTCTCTCTGTTTTTTTGTTCTTTTTTAAGTTCTTTTTTTACAGTTTTGTTATTTAATCGTTCTTGTTCAGACATATCCTCTTCTATTTTTATCACAGGAATAACTGCACGCGGGATTTTTGTCTGCATAAGAATAAGGAATTCTCTGCTGTCCGTGAGTGCAAGTTCGTAATAACCAGGGTTAATAACATCACCTTTATTATCGTAAAGCGGGTCCGGTATTATAATTGTCGGGTAATCGGAATCTTTAAGAGAATATCTGTAAATTGCTTGTGTTCCGATAAAATAGCTTGAGGTTTCCTGCGGTTCTTGCGGGTATGGTCTGATATTAGGATGTGTTAATACATTTTCGACAAATATTCCTTCAAGCATTATAGCCTCTGTATAAGTGTTTTAATTATATTTTGCATTTCTGCAAAATTTTTATCAAGAGAATTTTCTCCTCCGACAAAAATTAATGACATATAATTTTGAGAATTTCCGAGGTTATTTTCTTTTAATAATAGTCTATAGCATTCGCGCATAAGTCTTTTTAGCCGGTTTCTTTTTACTGCGCGTTTATGAGTTTTTTTGCTAACAACAAAACCGACACGAGTATCTGTGCCGGTATCTTTTTTTAATATTCCTGCAAACAAAGTTACTCCGCCCATATGGGTGGAGTTTTTTACTCTGTATGTTGCATTAAAAGCTAATTTATTTTTTAGCCTGTACTGTCTGGGTAGCATTAAGCTCTTTTAGAACCTGTGATAGCTAATTTATGACGACCTTTAGCACGGCGTCTGTTTAAAACTTCCTGTCCGCCAGGTGTAGCCATTCTTGCTCTAAATCCGCTTACGCGTTGTCTTTTAATTTTTGTTCCTTCTAGTGTACGTCTCATTTTTTTAATTCCTTTTAAATTATATTTTTGTCGTATAATTTTAATGTAAATTAAAAAAAGTTTTTAGTCAACAAGAAAAAGGGAGCAGGTTAAATAATATGAACAAAAAATGTAAAATTGGATTTATCGGATGCGGCAAAATGGCAAGTGCAATCATTAAAGGAGTTATATCATCCGGCTTTTTACCCGCATGTAATATTAAAGGTTCTGAAGTTAATAATGAGATTGCAGAACTTGCAAAACAAAGGCTTGGAATTGATGTTATTACTGATAATAAAGAACTTGCAGTGTGTAGCGATATTATTTTTATTGCAACAAAACCAAATTATGCAGCATCTGTTTTGGAAGAAATTAAGGGTGAGCTAAATGAAAATAAACTTATAGTTTCAATTTGTGCAGGTGTTTCAACATCAAAAATTGAAAAAGTTATTGGGAAACAAAGAGTTGTAAGGGTTATGCCTAATACTCCCGCTATGATATTAGAAGGCATGAGTGGTGTATGTAGAGGAACTTATGCAACAGAAGATGATGCTCAATTTGTTGTAGAACTTCTTTCAAATATTGGAAAAGCAATTGAAGTAAAAGAAGAACAAATTGACATCGTAACCGCAATTTCAGGTTCAGGTCCGGCATTTTTCTATAAAGTTATAGAGGATATAGCTCGTGCAGGTGAAAAACTCGGACTCGATTATGAAAAATCATTGATGCTTGCTGTTCAAACTGCAAACGGTTCTGCAAAAATGGTTATGCAAAGAGGTGAAGTTCCTGTCCAAACCTTGGTTGATAATGTTGCTACAAAAGGCGGATGTACATTTGTTGGAATTACTGTCATGAACGAAGAAAATTCGGAAAAATTGTTCTATGACGTAATTGAACAAACCGCAAAAAAAGCTAACGAGTTAGGGAAATGAAATCAGTTAAGGACAAGACTTTAACCTTTCCCAATAAACCTTGATTTAAACCTAAAATACAGGCAGGACAAGTTGTAATTACATAATCTGCGCCTGTATTTATTATATTCTGAGCTTTTTTCTTGGAAATCGCCATAGAGATTTTGTGGTTTTTTATCGCAAATTCTCCTGCGAATCCGCAGCAGTCGTCATAATTTTCCATTTCTATATATTCGATATTTTCACAGTTTTCCAACAGCGGTTTTAAGAAATCATCGTTTTCAAGATGGCAAGGCTTGTGGAATGTAACTTTTATTGGTTTATGAAATTTTAATTTCATTTCCTGTCGGACAATAAGTTCACCAAGGCTTATAAATTTGGCATCAATATATTCTTTAAGAGTGCTTTCGCAGCTTGCACAATCTGTAAGTATATAATCAAAATCACAATCTGCCATTTTTAAATTGTGCTGTTTTACTTCTTCAAATCTTTCAAGATTGCCGCTTGATAAAAACGGAACACCGCAGCATTCAAAATCTTTTTCGATAATTTCAATATCAGGTATTTTTTCTAAAATTCTGTTTTGGAAAAGATTGTTTACGCATCCTCTGAAATAAAGAAGTTTTAAAGCCCCACGAGATTTTAGTTTTGGTGAAAGTCGTTTTATTCTCAACAGTTTTGACTGTATAAAGAAATAAATTTTACCCCAAAGTGTATTTTTCATATACTCATATTTTGCTGTTTCAAAGATTTTGCAAACGTCAATTGAGCTCGGGCAAAAATCTTTGCATTTTCCGCATTTAAGGCATAAATCAAGATACTTATTGATATTTTTGTTGAGTTTTAAATCACCTTTCAAAACTCCGTCAAGCATAACAAATTTTCCGCGAGATACTGCACATTCGTTGCCAGTTTGTTTGTAAACAGGGCAAACAGATTGGCAAAGTCCGCATTTGGAACATTTGTTAATATCGTCTTTAAAATCTGTAAGTTTTTTCACACTATTGCTCCGTGTGAGGCATCTTGAACATTTTTCGCATATTTTGCAAGGTAGCCTGATTTAACTTTTGGTTCAAAAGGTTTTAAAGTCTTACGACGTTTTTCAAGTTCCGCATCAGAAACGAGAAGTTCTATTGAACGTTTTTTGATATCAATTTTGATTTTATCACCGTTTTCTATTAATGCTATTTTACCGCCGTTAGCAGCCTCAGGGCAGATATGTCCGACACAAATACCTCTGGTTGCACCTGAAAATCTTCCGTCTGTTATAAGTGCGCATTTTTCACCCAATCCTTTACCCACCAAAAGTGATGTCGGAGCAAGCATTTCGCGCATTCCCGGACCGCCTTTCGGACCTTCATAACGTATTACAATAACATCACCCTCTTGAATTTTGTCATTTTCTAAAGCAGTCATTGCATCTTCTTCACTGTCAAAAGTTTTTGCACTTCCTTCAAATGAGTAGCATTCCGGTGCTACGCCTGATGTTTTAATTACACATCCGTCTTTTGCAAGATTTCCATAAAGCACGGCAAGTCCAGCCTGTGTGTATGTTGATTTGTCGTAATCGGGTATAATTTCTTTGTTTCTGTAAGCTGAATTTTCGCCGTTAAGTGCCTGCAAGAGTGCTGGAATTCCGCCTGCATTGTGAAAATCTGTCATTGTAAGTGTTGAAGATGGATTAATTTTTACAATCTGATGAACTTTTTCGCTTAATTCTTCAAAATCTTTTAATGTAATATCAATTTCACCTGCATTTGCAATTGCAAGAATATGTAAAAAAGTGTTTGTAGACCCGCCAAGCGCAAGATCTGCCTTAATAGTTTTTCTAAGGCTTTCACGTGTGATAATATCTGAAGGTTTAATATCATTTTCTACTAATTCTAAAATTTTCATCCCGCTTTCAAAAGCTATACGGCGTTTTTGAGCTGAAACTGCGGAAGCTGTTGAACAATACGGCAGGCTCATTCCCATAACTTCTGTTAAACAAGCCATTGTGTTTGCAGTATACATTCCCTGACACGCGCCGGCTGACGGGCATGATGCCTCTTCCATTCTGAGAAGTTCATCTTCCGTAATTTCGCCTTTTCTGAATTTGCCGACAGCCTCAAAAGACCCTGTAACCATGGTAAGTTTGTGATGATTTCCGCATTCTCCGTCAAGCATCGGACCTGCCGTAACAATTATTGTCGGAATATTCAAACGCAATGCACCAATCAACATTCCGGGGGTAATTTTGTCACAATTTGACAGCAATACAAGCCCGTCAAGCTGATGAGCTGCGGCAACGCTTTCAACGCAATCGGCAATTAAATCGCGTGATGGCAGAGAATATCTCATTCCCTCATGTCCCATTGCAATTCCGTCACATATTGCGGGAACTCCGAAAATAAACGATTGTCCGCCTGCACTGTGGATACCTTTTTCAATTTGGCGTTCCAAATCCCGCATTCCTATATGTCCGGGAACTAAATCCGAAAACGAACTTGCAATGCCAATAAACGGTGCTTTCATATTTTTACGGCTAACACCTGTTGCCATAAGAAGTCCGCGGTGCGGCGTTCTTGCTATACCTGATTTTATGTTATCGCTTTTCATAATTTATAATATTCCACTCCTCATCCCATTCGACAAAACCGTCTAAGTCAATGTTATGGTATTTATATGTGTTATTTATGTATTCGGGATTAAATAAGTTTTGTTGTCCCAAACGTTTGATTATGTCTGGTAAAAGAGCTGTACTTCCGGCAATCGTTCCTTCTTTTGAAGTTGCTTTTATACCGTTATAATAAACTTTTTCATCTGCAAAGGTAAATTCTTTCAAGTCGCTTTTTGTACAAGGCAGACAGTCGCTTATCAAAATAACTTTGTCTTTCACATTGAAAACAAGTTTCAAAGCATCATCAGATACGTGAATTCCGTCTGCAATAATTTCAGTATATACATCATTGATTAGTGCTGAAAGTGCTGTAGATTTACCGCGATGAGTTATTCCTGACATAGCATTGAAAAGATGTGTTACTCCCGTACAGCCTGTCAAATCACCGCTTGTACAGTGTCCTGCCTGAACTTTTACTCCCTTTTTATTGAGATAGTTAATCAATCCGTTGTCAAGCTCGGGGGCAAGAGTGACAATTTTTATAAAATCATCTTCTATAAGTTTGAAATTCTCAACGGTTGGTTTGAGAAAATGCTCTGGATTATGAATACCTTTCTTTTCTGGGTTTAAGAAAATTCCCTCAAGGTGTATTCCGAGAATTTTTGCCATATGAGATGTTTCTCTGTTTGCGGCATCTTTTATGACTGCGATTGCACGTTTAGTATTTTCAACACTGTCAGTAACAATTGTCGGGAAAATTCCTCCGATACCGTATTTCAAAATTTCTTTTGATAAAAACAAAACATCATCAGTCGATGCGGTATTGAAATCAATACCGAAAGCTCCATGAAAATGTTGTTCTATTAAAAGTTTCGTTCTAATCATAGTACACTTGCCGCAAAAACCTTTCTTGCTTCTTCGCGGTCGTCAAAGTGGATTGTTTTATCTTTTAGGATTTGATAATCCTCATGACCTTTTCCTGCAATAATTACAACATCATTGTTGGTTGCAATTGTTTTTAAAAGCCCGATTGCTATACCTCTGTCAGGTTCTACAATTACGTTTTCGGTATTAACTGATTTCAACCCTGCAATAATATCTGTGATAATAATTTGCGGGTCTTCCGAGCGCGGATTGTCGCTTGTGATAACAATTTTATCTGCAAGTTTTTCGGCAATTGCTCCCATTTTCGGACGTTTTGTTGCATCTCTGTCGCCACCGCATCCGAAAAGGCATATTAGTTTACCGTCTGATGGTGTAATTTCTCTTGCTGACTTTAAGACATTTTCCAATCCGTCTGGTGTATGAGCGTAATCAACGATTACGAGCGGTTTTTTAACGACTGCTTCAAATCTTCCTGCAACACCTTTAACATTTTGCAAAGCTTTTAATGAAACTTCTATATCAATTCCCATTGCAAGTGATGCGCTAACAGCTGCAAGTACGTTATAAACACTGAACATACCGTTCATGTGAAGGTTAACTCTGTGTTGGCGTCCGTTTTCTGTTAGGGTAAATTCCGCTCCGTTTAGTGAGAAATTAATGTCTTTTGCCATTACGGAGGCATTATTTTTAACCCCGTAAGTGAATTTTCTTACACCTTCTGGAATAACGCTTAAAAATCTTTCACCATAAGCATCATCTGCGTTGATAACTGCAAACCCGTCTTCTTTAAGACCTTTGAATAACAAAGCTTTTGCATCAAAGTAGTTATCCATTGTTATATGATAATCAAGGTGGTCTTGTGTTAAGTTAGTCAATACAGCTCCGTTAAAACGACATCCGCCTACGCGGTTTTGTTCAAGTGCGTGTGAACTTACTTCCATTACAACATTATCAATTTTTTCAACATCTTTAATCATTCTCAATGTTGCCTGTAGTTCGGGAGCTTGCGGAGTTGTGTGTTTTGCATCTCTGTATTCGCCGTTTGAACTTAATTTGTAACCCAAAGTTCCGATAAGTGCACATTTCTGTTCATTTTCTTCAAATATTTTTTGGATTAAGTGAGTAACTGTTGTTTTGCCGTTAGTTCCAGTAATTCCTAACAAATTAATACCTTTGGAGGGACTTGAATAAAATCTGTCAGCAATGTCTGCAATTTTTCTGCGGGTAGATGAAACAACAACTTGAGGGATTTTTATATCTTCAACTTTTCTTTCAACCAGAAGCGCATTAGCTCCGTTATCAATTGCCATTTGAGCAAATTCGTGACCGTCTGTATGTTCGCCCACCAAGCATATAAATATATCACCTTTTTTGGTTGTTTTGGAATTATATGAAATTCCTGTTATATCAATATTTTTGAAGTTGATTAAATCTTTATAGTCTAAATATTCGATAAGTTCGTCAAGTTTCATTTATTGTTTCTCCTTAGTCGTAATTTTATCTGGTTTTAAATTCATAATCCTTGCTACTTGTGTTGCAACTTCTTTAAATACAGGTGCTGCAACCGTACTTCCCCATATTGCCCCTTCTTTCGGGCTGTCTACTATAACGTAAATCAATACCTGCGGGTCTGATGCAGGAAGATAGCCTATTGATGATGTGTATAAATATGATGAGTAGCCAGAGCCGTTTTTGTTAGGTTTTCTCGATGTCCCTGTTTTTTCTGCAACTTTGTATTTATCCATTTTTACATCAGATTTACTGTTTTCGATACTTGAAACAAGAAGTCTGGTTACGGCTTGGGCTGTTTCAGGTTTAATAACCTGAGTGTAATGGATTTTATTATCATATTCTTCCTGTGAATATTTAATAATATGCGGAGTTACTTTAACACCGTTGTTTGCAATAGCCTGAACTGCCGAAATCATTTGCATAGCTGTAACTGAAGTCCCGTATCCGTAAGCCATTGTTGCATGGATACCCTGATCCCAATGTGCCCAATATGGTAACAATCCGCTGGATTCTCCTGGTAAATCAATACCTGTTTTACCTCCAAAACCGAATTTTTTAAGTACTCCGTAAAATTCAAGAGGTGACATCATTCTTGCGACATTAATAGAGCCGATATTACTGGAATGTTCAAATAAATATTCAAGAGATATCATACCAGGATGCGGGTGAATATGGTAATCGTGGTTTTTAATTTCCCACTTACCGATAGTCATTTTCCCTGTATCCATAACTTTTGAATGTTCGTTAATCTTATCCAAATCCATTGCTGATGCAACTGTAATTGTTTTGAATGTTGAACCCGGCGGGAAAACATCTGTTAGTGTCCAGTTTTTTAACTGTGCAGGAGTTGCTTTTTTATAATTATTCGGGTCAAATGTCGGGTATACTGCATAAGCAAGGATTTCACCGTTTTTAGGATTCATAACAATAACTGACCCGCCGTCTGCACGAGTTTCGTTTACTTTCATTTCAATCTCTTTTTCGCAAATATGTTGTATTGCAGCATCAATTGTCAGGGTAACATTTTCACCTTTCGGATTTGTAGTTGTCGCAACAGGGTCTGTTGTAAAATCATATATAATTTTGCCATCGCGGGTTTTTTGGAATTTAACGGTGTTAATTACGTGTTCAAGTCTGTCTTTTGCAGTATATTCAATACCGTTTGCTATATCAGCATCAAAGTTATAGTATCCAAGAACATGTGCAGCAAGAGTTCCTTGGGGATATTCGCGTGTGTTTTTTTTCCCCAAACTAATTTCTCTCAAATGCAGCTTTGCAATTGCTTTTGCGGCACTTCTGTCAATATCTTTTTTTATTGTTATAACCGGTCCTGGTTTTTTGAGTTTTTGAAGTAACTGGTTTTTGGGTATTTTTAAAATAGGAGAAAGTATTTTTGCAAGTTCTTCGGGAGTATGGTCGTAGTCAGCGGGGTGTGCGTAAACATCGGAATAAACCTTGTCTGTTGCAAGTTTTATGCCGTTTCTGTCATAAATATCACCGCGCATTGAAAAAATTCTTCCCACACGTTGGCTTCTTGCTCTTGCTCTGTATTTGCCTACGTCAACAACCTGAATAAAAAACAGATAAATTATAAGAAGTGACATAAACAATATAAAGAATATATGTAAAAATCCGACGATTTTGTCGAATGTTTTACTTCTTTTTTCCAGTTCACTATCCGGCCTATTTCTTAATCTTTCCCTCAAAATTCAATCCCTCTTTTTATTAATATTTTATCACAAGGAATATGAAAAGAATTAAATATTAAATATCATTAAGTTTATAGTATAATTTTGCTATGAAGAAATTATTTATATTACTTATTATGGTTTTGTTGGGGAGTGAGGGGTTTGCTTTCAATATTGTTTACCCTAAGAAAAGCGATGTGACAATTAATGCTAAATCAACATTTTTTATCGGCTCATCCGATAAACCTTTGAAGATTAACGGGCAGGATGTTCCAATACACCCGTCCGGAGGATTTGCTTATGTTGTAAATCTTGTTGAAGGAAAAAATGTTTTTACTCTCCAATCAGAGGATGCAAGAAAGATTTTTGTGATTACAAAACCAGCGGTTAAAGCGATATGTAATCTGCCCCCGCAATTTATTCCGTATAAGGAAAAACGACTGTATACCGTTACCGTCGAAGGTGCTCCTTTACGTTCAACTCCTGTAAATGCAGGGATTAATCGTATGTCGCATCTGCAAAGAAATATTACATTAACTGTTGACGGTGAAAATAGCGGTTTTTACAGAGTCATACTTGATAATAATAAGTACGGATGGATAGCAAAAACCAATGTGAAAGATGCTCTACAATGTGATGATAAACCTGCGATATTATCAGGGGTTGATTATCTGGAAGGCGGGGAATATTATACTTATGTTTTTCATCTTGATAAAAGAGTTCCGTTTGAAATTACAGAAAATCCGCTGTGTTTAAAACTTTTCAATATCAAAGATGAAGGAGTTTATGTTAAGGAATTTTCTCAAGATACTCTTTACGGATACAGTGGAGAATATCACGATAATGATTTTATTTTCAGATTTAGAAAACCGTTTATAACAAGTGATAAAAAACCTCTGAAAAATATTGTGATAGCGGTTGATGCTGGTCATGGCGGTACAGAAGCGGGCGCAATTGGCTGTCTGGGTGATAAAGAAAAAGATGTAACACTTTCTTTAGCTAAATATATTGAAACAGAGCTAAAAAAACGCGGTGCAAAAGTTGTTATGACACGCGATGATGACATTTATGTCAGTCTTAAAGACAGGGTTGAAAAGGCGAATTCGCAAGATGCAGCAGTGCTTTTAAGTATTCACGGTAATGCATTACCTGACGGCTTAGATCCTAATAAAAACAGTGGTACAAGCATTTATTATTACTATAATCAGGCTAAACCCCTTGCCTTTACTCTTATGAATACGATAACAAGTCAGCTGGGTATGAATAATGATAAAGTAAGGCAGGGTAGTTTGGCATTAGTAAGAAACACAAATGCCTTAAGTCTTTTGATTGAAACTGCATATTTAATCAATCCTGATGATAATGCAAAGCTTATTAATCCCGAGTTTCAGAAAAATTACGCAAAAGCAATTGCAGATGCATTAGAGCAATATTTCTCTGTTAGTCATCATAAAAACTAAAATCTTCCGGCAGATATCCTTCTGTCATAGCAATTAAACTGGAAAATTTTACGTTTAATGCTTCTGCAACTCTTGCAATTGTGGTAATTAAAAAATCTTTTTGCGCATTAACAAGTGATCCTGTTGTTGATGTTGAAATACCGTATTGATTGGCAAGATTTGATGGCGCAGTATCTCCGAGGCATTCTTTAACTGCCATGGAAAGTGCTTGTATAAAAAATTCTTCTTTGCTGTTTTTCTTCATTCTTAAATTCTACGAATTTGATAAAAATTTCGCATTCGCGAACAAGAAAATGTTTTGTATATAAAAAGGGTGTAATAAATTTTACACCCTTGCATAAATTATTATTTTACATAGTTTAAAAGTGTTCTTACGCCAGTACCTGTTGCACCTGCAATAAATTCTTTCTGCGGTTTTTCAAGAAATGCAGTTCCGGCAATGTCAATATGTGTCCATTTAACGTCTTTGACAAATTCTTGTAAAAATACACCAGCAGTTGAGGCTCCGCCAAATCTTGAACCTGTATTTTTCATATCAGCAACATCAGATTTTAAACTATTGAAATATTCTTTGAACATTGGCAGCTGCCAGTATGTTTCTCCTGAATTTTCAGCTGTTCTGATTAATCTTGCTATCATTTCTTCATCGTTACCCATAATGCCGGTTGCGATTGAGCCTAATGCTACTACACAGGCGCCTGTAAGAGTTGCAATATCAATTACTTCGTCAACTCCCAGTTCACAGGCATAACATAAAGCATCAGCAAGAGTTAATCTGCCCTCAGCATCAGTGTTATCAACTTCTATAGTTTTACCGTTTTTGGCTGTCAAAATATCTCCCGGTTTATAAGATGAACCTGAAGGCATATTTTCACAAGCTGCAATAATCCCATGAACTTCGCATTCCGGCTGTAGTTTTGCTAATGCCTGCATAACGCCAAGGACACATGCTGATCCTGACATATCATCTTTCATTGTAAGCATTGATGATGCGGGTTTAATATCAAGTCCGCCCGAGTCAAAACAAATACCTTTACCGATTAACGCAATTTTTTTCTTAGGATTTTTTCCTGAATATTTCATATGAATAAATTTTGGCGAATTAACGCTTCCCTGTGCGACGGCAAGAAATGCGCCCATTCCCATTTGTTCAATTTCCGGTTTCTCAAAAACTTTAGTTTCTATGCCTTCTATACTTTTGGCAATTTCTGCTAATTTTGCCGGTGTTGCAAATTGTGCAGGTGTGTTGGCAAGGTCGCGTGTAAACTTCATAGCCTCGCCAAAAATTATACCTTCATTGATTTCTTCTTGTGAAAAATTTGTAAAAGTAATTTCATCTAAATGATGAGCTTTTTCTGATTTGTATTTATCAAAAGCATAATCTGCAATCAAAGCACCGATTGCGGCAGATTTACCATAATCGCAATTTACATCAAAATTAAAAATTGCTTTTTGGGCTTTAATTTGATGCAGTTTTTTGACAGCTTTTGCAACAGCTTCTCTCATTTTGTCAGCATTAAATTCTTCTTTTTTGCCGAACCCTATAACAAGGATTTTGTCCGCAGAAGATTGTCCGAGTGTATGAATTAAATATGTTTCTCCGAATTTGCCTTCAAATCCGTCTTTTTCTACAACATACTTGTTAGCGAGTTCTTGAGATGTCATTTGATTTTCGAATTTGTTGATAACAAGAACTTCTGATTCTTTTACGTCTTGTGAAACTTTTATTTCCATAATTTTTCTCTCCTTACGGAGATTAGTATAACACTTTTTAAAATCTTTGTAAATTCTTTATTTTACCTACTATACAAAAACTTATTACCATGATATGATATTTACAGATGTAGTAGGTAAATATTTTTTGGAAATATATGCAATAAAATTCGTTTAAATAGAATAGATGAAAGCTCGATAGGATACATGTATCGGGCATTGCCTGTATTATTAAAAAATAGAAAAGGATAAGGTTTATGGACTTTTTATTGATTATTGCGATTGTTGCGGTAATAGCTCTAATCGCTGTGCTGTTTGTCCAGCAAAACAAAACTAAATCCGTGCTTTTATCAGTAGAGAAAGATAAAAAAGCATTAGAGGAGAAAGAAAAACTTCTGTTAAAAGAGGCAAAAATTAAAGCAATTGAAGAATTGCAGGATGACAGAGAAAAACTTAATGAAGAAGAAAGAGAACGCAGACAAGAATTAACAAGACAAGAGCAAAAACTCGCTAAACGCGAAGATATGCTTGAAGACAAAATTCAAGAATATACAGAAAAGGATTTACAAGCTCAGAAAAAGCTTGATGAACTTCTTGAAAAAGAAGACTATCTGGCTGAAATCGTTCAAAAACAGACAACAGAGCTGGAAAGAATTTCAGGCATGTCTGCCGAAGATGCAAAAAATATGCTTCTTGAACAATTGAAGCATGATTTGGCTCAGGAGCAAATGCAGTTAATAAGAGAAAATGAAGCTAAAATTAAAGAAATTTCTTTGGAAAAGTCAAAAGAAATTCTTTCAACAACAATGCAAAGATGTATGATTGAACAGGTTGTTGAAACAACAGTTTCTGTTGTAGCTTTGCCAAACGATGAAATGAAAGGTCGTATTATCGGACGTGAAGGCAGAAATATTCGTGCCCTTGAAACTTTAACCGGTGTCGATTTAATCATTGATGATACGCCTGAAGCTGTTGTATTATCAAGTTTTGACCCTGTAAGACGCGAGATTGCAAAACTTGCTTTAGAAAAACTTATTGTGGACGGGCGTATTCACCCTGTACGTATTGAAGAAATGGTTGAAAAAGCTCAGGAAGAAATTGATAAAAAGATTTGGTCTGAAGGTGAAAATGCTGTTCTTGAAATGGGTGTTATGGGCTTGAATAAAGAACTTATTAAAACATTAGGACGTTTATATTACAGAACAAGTTACGGTCAAAATGTTTTGAAACACTCCTTAGAAGTTGGTCATATTGCAGGGATGCTCGCAGCAGAACTGGGTGCTAACGAGGCTATTGCTAAACGTGCGGGGCTTTTGCACGATATAGGAAAAGCAGTTGATCAAACTCAGGAAGGCACACATATCCAGCTTGGAGTAGAGCTTGCTAGCAGATATGGCGAAAGACCTGAAGTTGTTCATGCTATTGAGGCTCACCATGACGATGTTGTCGCAAACACAATTGAGGCAGTGTTGGTTAAAGTTGCCGATGCGATTTCAGCAGGCAGACCCGGAGCAAGACGTGATACTCTTGAAATCTATATCAAACGTCTTCAAAAAATCGAAGAAATTGTTAACAGCTATGAAGGTATTAAACAATCTTTTGCAGTTCAAGCAGGCAGAGAGGTTAGAATTATCGTTGAGGCTGAAAGATTTGACGATTTGGCTTCCCAAAAACTTGCACGTGATGTTGCAAAACGTATTGAAGATGAACTTGATTACCCCGGACAAATTCGCGTTACGGTTGTAAGAGAATTTAGAACAACAGAAATTGCTAAATAATGAATTGAGGCTTTAGCCTCAATTCATTTAGGAAAATATTATGAGTGATGATAAAAATATAAAAATTTTATTTTTTGGAGATTTGGTTGGCAGACCAGGAAGGCTCGCCGTACGTGATTTTCTTATTAAAAATAAACACAATTATGATTTTATTATTGCAAATGTTGAAAATGCATCACATGGGTTTGGTTTAACTGAAAAAAATTATAAAGAAATATCTGAATATGGTGTTGATTGTATGACATCGGGAAATCATATTTGGGATAAAAAAGAAATTTTTAACTACATCTCGGGCGCAGAAAAACTTATTCGCCCGTTTAACTACCCTGCCGACACTGTCGGACAGGGCAGTCATATTTTTGAGTTTAATAATGGTATTAAAATAGCTGTAATAAACGTATTAGGTCGTGTTTTTATGAGTCCTGTGGAGTCCCCTTGGACTTGTGCTGCAAATGAAATTAAGCGATTGAAAGAAATAACACCAATTGTGATTGTTGATTTTCATGCAGAGGCTACGGCTGAAAAAATTTGTTTTGCTAAATTTTGTTCAGAACTAGGCATAAGCGCATTTTTCGGTACGCATACGCATGTTCAGACAGCAGATGAACATATTATGAATAATACAGCTTATATTACAGATGCAGGTTTTTGCGGTTCGGCAAACAGTGTAATTGGTATGGAATATTCTACATCATTAAACCGTTTTACAACTGTTGTTCCCGAACGATATGAGGTAGCAGAGGGCAATTCTGTTCAGGTTAATGCTGTTGAAGTTGAAATAAATCCAACCAACGGACATGCTTTTGCTATAAAAAGAATTTTTATGTTAGAAGATAAAGAGAAAAAGGAAAAGGACAATGAAGAGTGATTTACATATTCACACCCTGTACTCTGACGGTGTATTTTCTCCCGAGAAAATTGTAGATACAGCCATTGATGTCGGATTGCAGGTAATCGCTTTGACTGACCATGATAATGTACTTTCGTATCCGGTCGCAAAGGATTACTTAAAAACTACCGAAAGAGAAAATAAACTTGAAATTATCCGCGGGATTGAAGTTAATACTTTGTATAAAAACTATGAAGTTCATATATTAGGTTATTTTATGGATGTTGAAAACAACGATTTTCAAAGTATGTTAAAAAATCAACAGCAGGCTCGTGTAAAACAGACAAAAGAAATTATTTCACTTCTTTCCAGAAAAGAAGGTATTAAAATAAAATTTGAAGATATTAAAAAACAGGTTGCAGAAGGCGGCAGTATAGGTCGTCCGCATATCGCAAAAGCTATTACTAATGCCGGCGGTACATCAAATGTTATGGAAGCTTACTCAAAATATATTCATGATGATTCACCTGTGTATGTACAAAGAAAAACTGTAAGCCCTCAAGATGCCGTTGAAGTTATATATGATGCAGGCGGTATTCCGGTTATAGCGCATCCTCATGATATTGATATTGCCGAAAAACTTATTAAAGAACTGATGCAATATGGTTTAAGAGGTATTGAGGCTTATCATAGAAAACATTCTCCAGCGTGTGTGGAATATTTTTCTTCAATGGCAGAAGAATTGGGACTTATTGTAACCGGCGGTTCTGATTTCCACTGCCCGAATATTATGAACGGTCAGATAATCTTAGGTAAAAACTTTGTTCCCGAATGGGTTTATGACAAACTTACCGAAGAAAAAAAACGAATTGATATGGCATAATTATGGCAAAAAAATATTACCTTAAACTTGAATATTCAATATTTTTGTTTGTGTTTTTTGGTATTTTACTTCTTGTAATGCCGTTTTCTTTTGAAAATACAAGACAAGCAGGATTTATTTCAAAATGGAATGAAAAATTTAACCGTGTTGAATACATGTTTTCTGTAATAAATGCACATATTACTGATGATATTATAAGAAGTATGAAAAGAGCAAAATCTCATGAGGAGCGTGAGGCAATTTTGCTTGCACTAGTCAAACCATATTTACGTATTAATACTGAAACTCGTCCGAAACATTATAGACCCAGATATATTAACGGGGCAAAGGTCTATAAAGGACAGACTTACTTTTTTGATGATTTTTATTTCGCAGAGAATAATACAATTGTAGGCATTAAAGATATAAAATCAGAAAAAGCCGATGATGCTTTGTTTTTAATGCTTTTTGACATTAACGGCATATTGCCGCCCAACAGATGGGGGAAAGATATTTACGGAGTAAGTATTTTTGATGGCGGCAAAATTGAACCGTTCGGATTTGAGTTAGATATGAAAGAACTGAAAAAAGACTGTCTTGATACAGGTATAAGTTGTTCGTATTACTACAAAATCGGCGGAGGATTTGAGGAATAAAAAAGAGCCTTTAAGGCTCTTTTTTAATATTTAAGCATTGAAACAGTTCTTGGTGAATCTGTTAATTTTTCTCTGCCTTTCAAGGCTTCCAGTTCAATTAAGAATGCTATACCAACTAAGTTTGCGCCTGTCTTTTTAACAAGTTTGCAGGCAGCTTCCGCAGTACCGCCTGTTGCAAGTAAATCATCCACAATTAAAACATTTGCACCTTCCGGAAATGCATCTTTGTGAACTTCAATTTTATCTGTGCCGTATTCAAGTGCGTATTCTTCAGAATAGGTTGCGGCAGGAAGTTTGTTTGGTTTTCTTATAGGAACAAAACCTGCATCTAATTTGTAAGCCATTGGCATTCCAAAAATAAATCCTCTACTTTCAATACCTGCAATATAATCGATTTTTACATCTTTGAACTGATCGCAAAGATAGTCAATCATTACTTTTAATGTTTCGGGGGCTTTCAAAGCCGTTGTGATGTCGCGGAATATAATCCCTTGTTTTGGAAAATCAACTACATCTCTTATTTTGCTTTTTACGTCAATAATTGTTTGTGTCATTTAGTTATCTCCTTAGTAATTTGTCTGCATACTCTTTTGTATATTGTTTAGTTTTTTCTAATTCTTTTTTAATGAATGCCTTGATACTGGCTTCTTCTTCCATAACAAGCCCATGGGCAGTTTTCCCCCAATTCATATCTTTTTTCATGAACAAAATTTTGAAACAGATATAAAGTACAAGCGGAAACCAGATAATTAATAAATAAATTGATGTTTCCAATGCCTCAAACATCGCATCCAGCCTTGGCATATAATCATATCGTCTTAATGCATATCTTGCACCAAGGAAAAATCCAAAACCGATTACACAACCGATAAAAATAGATGAATAAAGCATGTGCGGCGATGCATCTTTTGCAAAAACCTTAAAAGTTCTGATTAAGATCTCCATTAAAAACCATCCGGGCATAATAAATTGGGTAATATATGCCGTCATATCAAGACTTGCACGAAGTGACATTTTTCTTGAGAATAATACATCTCCAAAATATTCCAAATATCTTCTGATAGTGCCTTCAAGCCATCTTCTGCGTTGTCTGTATAAAGGTTTAATATAAATAATACCTTCTTCATAAACTACAGCATCAATACAAAAACGAACGTCCCATCCCTTTATATGAAGTCTTGTAGACATATCTAAATCATCAACAATTGTATAATTGTTCCATCCGCCAATATCTTCAAGTGCCTCTCGTTTGATAAGTTCGCCGTTGCCGCGAAGTTCAACTGCTCCTTTTATAGAATCTCTGCCCACCTGAAAGTGTGCATCCATGGTGTATTCGTTATTTTGGCAGCGTGTCAAAAGGTTTGTATTTTTATTTCTGATAACTTTTCTTGCCTGAACAGCTCCGACATCTTTAGGTTCAAGATGAGGAATAAGTTTGGACAAGAAATCAGGGTCAACCGTTGCATCAGCATCAAATACAAGAACAGCCTCACCTTTTGCAATTTTGAACGCATCGTTCAATACTGCTGATTTACCAGGAAAAGCATCAGGAGTGCGGATTAATGCTGTAACTTTTTCAAATCTGTTTTCCAAATCTTTTATAACAGATGCTGTGTTATCTGAACTTCTGTCGTCTATAACGATAACTTCAAAGTTTTCATAATCCATGTTCAAAATATTTTGAACTGTTGCCCCAATAACTCCTTCTTCATTATGAGCCGGTACCATTACTGTTACAAAAGGTTTATAATCTTTATTAATAACTTTCGGAAATTTTTCAAGTTTTCGTTTTTGAAGTTTATATGATAAATTCATAAAAACTGCATAAATAAACATGAATGTACATAAAAAAGCTAAACCCCATACAGTATTAAAATAACTTTGGAATATATAAATAAATACTCCAAGCCCAAAAACAATAGTAAATAAAAGAATTCTTTCCTTCATCAGACACTCCAATTCCTTTAATATTGTACCATAAATTACTCTATTTATATGTTTTTTGACCTAAAATATGTTAAAAAACTTTAAAACACTTGCGTTATGAAAATATTTCGATATAATAAAGCATGTACAAAGAAAACAGGTGCAGATAGGTCATAAGTCTTTATGAGATCTGCTCCGCATACTAGAAAGGGAGTTTTATCATGAACAAAGAAGAATTAGTACAAGAAATTGCAAAAAAATCTAACGTAACTCAAAAAGAAGCTGCTGAAGTATTAGGCGCTATGATTGAAACTATTCAAAAAACAGTTTCTAAAGGCAAAAAAGTTACTTTAGTTGGTTTCGGTACATTCGAATCAAGAAAAAGAGCTGCTAGAATTGGCAGAAACCCACAAACTGGCAAAGAATTAAAAATTCCTGCAACAACAGTTCCTGCTTTCTCAGCT
The DNA here is from genome assembly GCA_950096985.1 of uncultured Candidatus Melainabacteria bacterium. Classification (GTDB taxonomy): domain Bacteria; phylum Cyanobacteriota; class Vampirovibrionia; order Gastranaerophilales; family Gastranaerophilaceae; genus Stercorousia. The sequence goes on along the minus strand of CATNBA010000010.1, from coordinate 34,216 downwards.
GGTAAAAAATTCAAAGAAGCTGTTAACAAAAAATAAGCTTTAGTTGAATAATTAAAAAAACCGTTTCGAAAGAGGCGGTTTTTTTATATAATTATTGACACAACATTGCTAATCAACTGAGAAGATTTCTCTGATATCGTCCATTGTAAGCGATTTTACTATATTTCTGTCAACCGAAATTACGCTGTCAACCAAATTTCTCTTAACAGTTTTAAGTTTTTGGATTTTTTCTTCAACTGTATTTTTTGTGATAAGTCTGTATACAAATACTTTTTTGGTCTGTCCGATACGGTAAGCACGGTCGGTAGCCTGATCTTCAACGGCAGGGTTCCACCACGGATCGTAGTGGATTACGTAATCCGCGCCTGTAAGGTTTAAACCTGTTCCACCTGCTTTCAAACTGATTAAGAAAATAGGTATTGAAGGTGTTGAGTTAAACCTTTCGACAGCACCCTGTCTGTCTTTTGTCTTACCTGTCAAATATTCATAAGGAATGCCTTCGCGTTCTAGCCACCCTTTAATCAAATCAAGCATATCTACAAACTGGCTGAAAAGTAGAATTCTGTGACCTTCGCCGATAATTTCTTCAAGCATTGCTTTTAGTTTTTCAAATTTGCCTGATTTCATTATATTTTTAACGTTTTCTTTGTCATACAGACGGGGGTGGCAGCATATTTGACGCAATCTCAATAATGCTGAGAAAATTGACAATCTACTTTTTTCCAAGCCATTTTGTTCGATTGATTTGAACAATTCTTCTTTAGTACTGTCAAGGACTTGTAAATAGAAATCTCTTTGCTCATCTGTAAGTTCGCAGTATGCAATGTTCTCAACTTTATCAGGCAAATCTTTTGCAACATCGCGTTTCATACGGCGCAAGATGAACGGATAAATTTGTAATTTTAGACGTTTTTCAACGGTTTTGTCCTGACGTTCCATAATCGGGTTAACGTAGCGAGAATTAAAGTCTGCAACGCTGAACAAAAATCCCGGCATAAGAAAATCAAATACTGACCATAATTCTTCAAGCTTATTTTCAATAGGAGTACCTGAAAGCGCAAGTTTATGCGATGCCTGTAGTTTTTTTACAGCTTGTGCGGTTTGCGACATTGCATTTTTGATGTTTTGCGATTCGTCAAGTATTACATATCTGAAATTGTATTCTTTAAGCTTTGCAATATCACGGCGTACAAGTGCATAACTGGTGATTACGATATCGTGGTTTGGGATTTCTTTAAAGAATTGTTTTCTCTCTACCCCGGCAAGTTTCATACAGCTCAATGTCGGAGCAAATTTTTGAATTTCTGATTCCCAGTTAAATACAACTGTTGTAGGGCATATTACAAGAGTTGGAGCAGGTCCGTCTTCTTCTTTTGCTTTTTGGATTACTGCAAGTGCCTGTAAAGTTTTACCAAGTCCCATGTCATCAGCCAAAATGCCGTTAAGCCCGTATTTATACATAAACCAAAGCCAGCCGAAACCTTTTGTCTGGTATTCGCGAAATTCTGCATTGATGCCTTCTGGCAGGTTCAAATCCTCTGATGTCGAGAATGTTGACATTTGTTTCCAGAAGTTTTCAAAATCTTCACTCAACACAAGTTCGACATTCAGGTTTTTAAGTTCGTTAATTAAACCTGCGCGGTATGTTTTCACGATAAATTTGTTATCGGGGTTTCTGTAAACATCAAAAGAATTGAACGCTCGCATAATCGCATAAATATCTTGTGCGGGATATTCAACAAATCCTAAACTTCTTATACGGCTGTACTTTTCACCGCTCTGGATAGTGTCATAAACTTCGTCAAAACCAATAGTTTCTTCGCCGGCTTGACCGTATAAGAAAATTTCAAAACTGTCTTCAGCCTCTTGCGAAAAGTCAATTTTTGCACAAAGTTTAAACGGGTTATCCATAAGTTTAAAGAAGTTCATATCGTCTTTTTCAACAAACTTCCATCCTTCGCCTGCCTGTTTTATATAATAGTTATAGAAATCAATGGCATTTTCTTTTTCCAATGCAAGGTTATTTGTCTGCATTGGAACGAATTTGCAGGCTAAAAGCATAGCATAAGCTTCCTGCTCATGTTTCGGATTTCTCTTAATCCAATATACTAAATCTTCACCCGGCTTTTTAATCGTGATGTAAGGTGCTTTTTGCGCAGTTGTCTTGGAATAAGGTACTATCACACCATCATAATCAAATTCCAATGATGCCTTTAACGACTGGTCATAATCAATACCAAGCGTAACGACATTAACAGGAGGACGTTGTGTAAGCATTAAACGGCTGATATTTTCTGCAATTTCAACATCCATTATTTCTTGAAGTTTAGGTAACTCTTCATAAATGAATTTTCCGCCGTCCGCATCTTTTAAATCTGTGAATGACGATTTTAGGATATTTTGCGGCAATGAATTCATTGCAATATTTGTCGGGAAGATTATATTTTTATATCTGCCCCATTTCAAGTGACGTGAAAAATATCTTACTTCTTCTAACGGGTAAACATCATCTTTATCAGGTCTTTTCCATTCCAATGATAAAAGAATTGTACCCTGTGCGCCAGTATTAACATTTAAGACAAGTTTCCATTCCTCATCAGTAAATTTTAAACGCTCTTTTGTTTTTTCATCTAATACTTCATCAGCTTTTGATAGAAGTGTAAAAAGCGGTCCGAATTTTGTAATGGGAATATCATACCAACCTGCTTTTTTATCCTGTCTGGCAACTGTTAAGAGCTGCTGAAATATTGCAACTTCAACTTTTTGAGAATTGTTGAGTTCAAAAGTCTTATCTTGTTTTTGAGCTTCAATTAAAGCTCGCAAAATAGGTTCAATTTGTCTTACAACTTTTCCTGTTTCTCTTGAACGAACAAGGATTGAGAAAAAATTTGCTTTTCTTTTTGAATTGAAATGGAAAATAAAATTACCTTGAGGAGTTTCGGTAAGAGCAGTGTTTTCGTCGGGAAAATCAAATTCCATACCGAATTTTGTTTCGAGCCAGTCCTCATAAGCATGCTCGTCAATTGCTTTTAATGCAACTGCGACAGCATGTTTACACCATTCTTCTTTCAGTGGGCAGTTGCAGCGTGCCTCAACCTTATTTTTTTTGAAAATGAGGTCAGTATTATAATGGTCTTGAAAATTTCCTTTAACTTTTCCCATGTAAAAGTTTTTTTCAGGATAAGTATCGAATACCATATCTTTCAAATGGTATTCATAACCTCTGCGCCAGCTTCCCGCACCTGCATTTTCTTTTATAAATTTGTAATTAAATTCCTGCTGTTTAGCACTCATTAATGAGTATCTCTTTCTTTCCCTAAGGGTTTAAATTTCGGATACGGATTTTAAATCTCGTAAGCCCTTACAACACTCACATTATTACATGAATAACAAAAAAAGGCAATAGGTTTTTAACCTAAAAAATAATTATGGTAACAGTAGGCAAACAATATGCCGAAAATAGCTCCCATAATAACTTCCATAGGAGTATGCCCCAAAAGTTCTTTTAGCTTACCGCCGATAGCCTGTACATCGTGGTTGTAAAAATCATCCATCATTTTGTTTAAACATGCCGCTGTTTTACCTGCAGCACGTCTTACGCCTGCAGCGTCATACATTGTTACAAGCGAATACCCGATTGCAATTGCAAACATTACTGATGAAAAGCCTTCAATAATTCCAACTGATGTTGAAACAGCCATTACGCCCGCAGAATGAGAGCTGGGCATACCGCCAGTAGTTGTAAATATTTTAAAATTAATTTTTCTGGCACGAATTGTAAATATAATAAATTTTACAACCTGAGCAAAAAATGCTGATAAAATACCTGCTGAAATAACTTCATAACCTGTGTTTTTAATAATTGATAACATCTAATTCCTCTTTTTGTTTACTATATCATAACAATCTGCTTTTGGCAAAATGTTACGAAATTCTGATTTTATTTAATATATGTTCAAAGATTTCAGATTTTAAATTATTTCGTTTTAATATATCAAAGCATTTATCAAGTAAATCATTCAAATCTTTTTTTGCTTTCTCGAGTCCGTATAGGTTAACATAAGTTAATTTACCAGCCTCTTTGTCTTTGCCTAAAGTTTTGCCCATTTGTTCAAATGTTGAAGTAACATCAAGGATGTCGTCTGCAATTTGAAATGCAACGCCCATAGCCTGACCAAATTTTGTTATTTCTTCAATTTGTTCTTCGGTAGCATCGGCAATAATTGCCCCTGTTCTCAATGCCAATTTGAATAAGTCTGCGGTTTTGTGTGTGTGAATATAATTTAAAATTTCAGGTAACTGTTCATCATCTTCGTTTACTTCAAATTTTTCACTCTGTATATCGACTACTTGCCCTGCAATTACTCCGTAAGCACCTGCCGCGTAGCAGTATTCTTCCATAATCTTAACGAGTTTTTCAGCACCTAGATTTTTAGAATTTTTCAAAATTATTTGAGGTGCAAAACTCAAAAGAGCATCGCCTGCAAGTAATGCATTTGCGTCACCAAAAACCATATGATTTGTAAGTTTTCCGCGTCTGTACATATCATTGTCCATACAGGGCATATCGTCATGTATAAGTGTTTGAGCGTGTAACATTTCTATAGCACAAGCTGTTGGGATAGCATCTTCCTGATTGCCGCCCAGCATTTTACATGTTTCAAGGCACATTATCGGGCGTAAGCGTTTTCCGGGTAATGTTACTGTATATTTCATTGCCTTGAATATCTTTTGCGGATAACAAATCGGCATGTATTCATCGAGTTTCTTATCTATTAATTTAATATAATCATTAATCATTTTCGATTTCCTTAATAATTTGTTGTTTCAATGTGTTTCGAGCTCTTTGGCGTTTCTTTTCGCTTATTTTTGCAATTTGCTTATTGTGAACGATTTTTTTTGCATACTCTTGTTTTTTGCCTTCGAATTTTATTCTTTCTTTGTATTCTTTTGCCTCGTCAATAAATGCAATATAGCTTTCGTATCGGCTTTCGTCGATTTTATCAATGTTTTCCAGAACATTGCAACCGTCTTCGTTTATGTGAAGGCAGTCGGAGTACTTGCATTCATCTCTGAAACACTCAATATCGTTGAATAATAAATCAACATCTGCGGGTAAGATGAAGTCAAACTTTACATTGCTAAAACCCGGAGTGTCAACAATTCTTGATGTATCATTTATTTTTATGATTTCACAATGGCGTGTTGTGTGAGTTCCTCGTTGTGTTTTTTCGCTAACCTGTTTTGTTTTGAGGTTTAAATCAGGATTGATTGCATTCACAAGGCTTGATTTTCCTACACCTGAATTTCCGCATAGTACGCTTGTTTTGCCGTCCAAAAGTTTCTCAAAAGCTTTAATTCCTTTGTGTTCGGTTGCTGATGTATAAACAATTCTGTAGCCTAAAGGTTCATAAATACTCTTTATCTTGTTTGACAGGTTTTTGTCCCACTTTAAATCTTCTTTGTTAAAGCATAACACTGTGGGTATATTATAATATTTTGCAAGTGCAATATAGCGGTTAAGCTGATGCAAGTCCAGGTCAGGTTCTTTGAGCGCCGAAACAATAATTATCTGGTCAATGTTTGCAACACTGGGCCGTTTGATGAAATTTTTACGCGGAATAATATTTGTTATAACTCCGTTTTCAAATTCTACAAAATCGCCGACTAAAATCCGCTCACGCTGTTTTTTTAAAACTTCTCTAATCTTGCATTCAAAAGTGTTTACGCCAGTGTCAACGTAATAAAAATCAGAGTGAATTTTATAAATCTGCCCTTCCATAACTTTATAATAACATGAAAAATTTTACCAAGGATAGTCTGGATTTTAAATTGGTCATAACGCCCTAAAACTTGGAGAGTTTCAGCAAATTTGCAGATTATTGGGTTATTCTGTGAATATTGAGCGCATAGAAAAATAAATTATTTTTTAGTTTTAAAAAATTTGATACTATGTTATTTAATTGTAACAATTGTTTGAAGTTTGGAATTTTTGTGGTAACATCAGGTTAAAATAAGATTATACTTTTAAAAAGGGGAAAAATATGATTTCAGTAAACGATTTAAAAACAGGTTTAACTCTTCAATTAGACAACGGATTGTGGTCTGTTGTAGAATTTTTGCACGTAAAACCCGGTAAAGGCGCTGCATTCGTAAGGTCAAAACTTAAAAACGTTGAAACAGGACAGGTTGTTGAAAAAACATTCCGCGCAGGTGAAAAGGTTGCAAAAGCAATGTTAGACAGACGCGAAATGCAATACTTATATAAAGAAGGTAACGAATATGTTATGATGGATAACGAATCTTATGAACAACTTCAGGTTACTGCTGCTCAAATTGGAGATGGAATTAAATATTTGAAAGAAAATATGGTTGTTCAAATTCTAATGCACGATTCAAGAATTATCGGTATTGATTTACCTTCACATGTTATTCTTGAAGTTACTGATACTCCTCCGGCTGAAAAAGGCAACACTGCTCAAGGCGGTACAAAGCCTGCTACTCTTGAAACAGGTGCAGTTGTTAACGTTCCGTTCTTTATTTCAAACGGAGATCAAATCAGAGTAGATACAAGAACTAATGAATATTTAGACCGTGCTTAGTGCGAGCGAGCAAGACAAATTTGAAAGGTAAAATAATGAAATTTGATATTGAATATGTAGAAAAATTAGCAAAAGTTTTAGCTGACAACTCTTTAACGGAAATTTCTCTTGAAGACGGTGAACAAGCTATTACTTTGAGAAAAGAAGTTACAGGCGTTATTGCAGCCCCTGCGGTTTCTGCTCCGGTTTCAGCTCCTCAAGCTGCTTCTGTAGAAAAACCGGCAGAAGTTAAAAAAGGAAAGCCCCTGACTTCTCCAATGGTAGGTACTTTCTATAAAGCTCCATCACCGGATGCTAAACCGTTTGTTCAAGTCGGACAGACTATTAAAGAAGGTGATGTAGTTTGTATAGTTGAAGCTATGAAGCTTATGAACGAAATTGAGGCTGAAGTTTCAGGTAAAATCGTTGAAATTTGTGTTTCAGATGGTCAACCTGTTGAATTCGGTCAAGTTTTAATGTATGTAGAATAAAAGAATAGTTTATGATAAAAAGTGGATTTTTTTAATTCACTTTTTATCATTTTTAGGATAGGGAAAATGTTTAGAAAAGTTTTAATTGCAAACCGCGGGGAGATTGCGGTAAGAATTATAAGAGCATGCAGAGAGCTGGGTATTCCAACTGTTGCGATTTATTCGCAGGCAGATGCAAACTCACTTCATGTAAGATTGGCAACCGAAGCTTACTGTATAGGACCTGCTCAAAGTGCTAAAAGTTATTTGAGTATTCCTGCAATCATTTCTGCAGCAATTGTTTCCGGTGCGGATGCTATTCACCCGGGTTACGGATTCATGTCAGAAAGAGCTGATTTTGCAGAAATTTGCGAGAAACATGGTATTAAATTTATCGGTCCGACTGCGGAAGCAATGCGTAAAATGGGTGATAAAGCTACTGCTCGTAAAACAATGATTGAAAATAATGTTCCTGTTACACCGGGTACAGGTATTTTAAAAACAGCAGAAGATGTGAAGGAATTTGCTAAAAAAGCAGGTTATCCGATTATTTTGAAAGCTACTGCTGGCGGCGGCGGTAAGGGGATGAGAATTGTCCGTTCTGATGAAGAAGTAGAAACTAATATGAATTTATGCCAGTCTGAGGCTCAAAACTTCTTTGGCAATCCTGATGTTTATGCTGAAAAATTCTTGGAAAATCCTCGTCACATTGAAGTTCAAATTTTAGGCGATCAGTATGGGAATGTTGTTCATTTAGGTGAGAGAGATTGTTCAATTCAAAGACGTCATCAAAAATTGTTGGAAGAAGCTCCATCACCTGCTATTGATGAAGAAACTCGTAAGGAAATGGGCGCAGCAGCAGTTCGTGCAGCAAAAGCCATTAATTACGAAGGTGCAGGAACATGTGAATTCTTACTTGACCATGATGGTAAATGGTATTTTATGGAAATGAATACTCGAATTCAGGTTGAACACTGTGTTACTGAGATGATTTCTAACATCGATTTGGTAAGAGAACAGATTTTGGTTGCATCGGGTGAAAAACTTGATTTCACTCAGGATGATATTGTCTTAAGAGGTCATGCTATTGAATGCCGAATTAATGCTGAAAACCCCGAAAAAGACTTTATGCCAAATCCGGGTAAAATTACAGGATACGTTACTCCGGGCGGATTTGGAGTAAGGGTTGACTCTCATGCTTATCAGGATTATGCAATTCCGCCATATTATGACAGTATGATTGGTAAATTGATTTGTTGGGGCAGAACTAGAAATGAGGCAAGACGCAGAATGTATAGAGCATTGAAAGAATATGTTATTACGGGTGTTGAAACCACAATTCCGTTCCACCAGGAAATCATTGAAGATCCTATATTTATGAGCGGAAAATTCAATACAGGTTTTATTGAAGATTTCTACAAAAGAACAGGTAAAAAATAAATTTTAAGGTCGGATATTTCCGACCTTAATAATGAAGGAGAAATATATGAAAAATTACATCTTCGGGGGGGGGGCAATCACAGCTTAACTCCTTTACGTTTTGGTTTTACATTAGCAGAAGTGTTAATCACTATGGGTATAATTGGTGTTGTTGCAGCTTTAACAATCCCAAATCTTGTTGCAAATTATAAAAAACAACAAGTAGTTACAAAATTAAAATATGTTTATTCTGTTATGTCACAAGCTATGGTTACAGCGCAGTCTGAAGGCGGAGATTTCCAAGAATGGGATTTAGGCTTGTCTTATGATGTAAATAATGTGAAGCGGATTGTCCATGAATATATTTTACCCTATATACAATATATTGATGAAGGTATACAGAATAATAGATACTATATACAGCTTAAGAATGGTATAGTTATCGGGTTTAAATTGGATGGAGCATCTGCGGAAGGTAAACCGCCATCAGCTATGTATATGTATGTTAATATAAATAATGATAAAAAAGCTGTTACAACTTTAAGTAATGTTTATACCCCTAGCAATCTTGTAAATTATTCTAAAAATGATTTTGTTCTAAACTTTGATATGTATTCAAATAAGCTCGCCTTTTTTAACTGGGGTGGTGACACTCGAGAAGGTATTATGAATACATCTGTTTATAAATGCAATAAAGATAACCCGGCAAATTTAAGGATTAATTGTGGAGCTTTGATATTTCATGACGGATGGCAGATAAAAGATGATTATCCTTGGTAATGCTTGATATTAATCTTTGATATGCTATACTTATTTTCGTATGAGTAATCAATTCAAATATTATGTAAAAGAACTTTTAAACATTGCCCTGCCGATTATTATGGGAAATCTTGGATTTATTCTGATTGGTGCAGGAGATGTTTTGATTGCAGGAAGGCATTCGACCGATACTTTGGCGGCAATTTCTATTGCTACTGCTATTACCAATTGTATTCAAACATTCGGTATCGGTTTGATTGTAAGTGTATCGCCCTTGTTATCAAATTACCGCGGAGAAAATAAAAGCGCTAAAAAATATTTTTATCCGACGCTTAGATTTTCAATGTTTCTTGCTGTTCTTGTGATGTTTGCAGTGCTTGCTTTTATTCCTTTAATAGATTTAATGCATTTTGAACCGCACCTTGTGCCAATGATTAAACAGTATATGTTTGTTACTGCATTTGCAACATTCGGCGGATATTTGCACGCTGCCGTAAAAGAATTTTTACAGGCATTTGAGATAGTTTTATTTCCGAACCTTGTGACAGCATTTGCTGTATTTTTAAATATTTTATTAAACGTAATACTTGTATTCGGGTTTGGCCCAATACCATCTTTGGGTGTTTTAGGGCTTGCTATTGCAAGTTTTGTTGTAAGGTATTTTATGGGGCTTGTACTTTTAATTTATTGTTTCAAGCTTATGAACTTTAAAAATTACAAAGATTTTGATTATTATAAAAGTTTAATTAAAATAGGCATTCCTATTTCCTGTGCGATATTAATTGAATTTATTGCATTTAACAGTGTTGCAATTTTGATGGGCAGAGTATCCGGTGTATATGCAGCAGCGCAAAATCTTGTTTGTACTTTGACTACTGTATCATTTATGGTGCCATTGGCAATATCAAATGCGATTGCTGTTAAAGTTGGATTTGCAAACGGGGCAGGCAATATTAATGATTTAAAAAAATATTCATTTGTAGGAGTGGTAATTTCTGTAGGTTTTATGGCATGTAGTGCTATGATTTTTGCTACCTTCCCCCATTTCCTGGTCAGTTTATTTACGCAAGACAGCACTCTTATTAAGATATCTGTTCCCGTAATTTATATATTAGCTGTATTTCAAGTATTTGACGGTTTACAGGTCGCATTATCCGGGATATTTAAAGGAATTAAAAAAACAGGAGTTGTGTTATTATCTAATTTTATCGCTTATTGGCTGATTTCTATTCCTTTAGGATACACACTTGCATTTCATTTTAATATGAACTTAAAAGGCTTTTGGTACGGACTATGTTCGGCAGCGGTTATTCTTTGTATGATAATGGTATCTATGCTTTTTAAAAATATTAAGAGTATGGAAAAATAGTTATATTTATGATAAGATAAGCTTGAATGGAGGATTTCACATGCAGACAGAACAGAGAACATTTATAGCAGTTAAACCTGATGGAGTTAAAAGAGGTTTAGTTGGCGAGATTATGAAACGCTTTGAAAACAGAGGTTTTAAACTTATCGGTTTAAAAATGCTTGATGTTACTCCTGATATGGCTGAAAAACATTATGGTGAACACAAAGGTAAACCGTTCTATAACAGATTAATTGAATATATTCAAAGCGGTCCTATTGTTGCTATGGTTTGGAAAGGCTATGACTGCATTGCAGGTGCTCGACAAATTATGGGTTCAACAAGACCTCTTGAAGCTCAGGTTGGTACTATTCGTGCTGATTTTGCCTTAGTAAAAGAATATAATGTTGTTCACGGTTCAGATAGCGAAGAAAGTGCCGAAAGAGAAATTGCCATTTATTTTGATGAAAACGAAATATGTGATGAATATGATAACATGGCTGAAATAGTTATCGAAAAACTGGACGACTAAGAAAAGTGGAAAACGAATTTTTTAATTATGAACTTGTTCATGAATGTGCACAAACCGGTGCTAGAGCAGGTATTTTAACAACTCCTCACGGTATTGTTAAAACTCCTATATTTATGCCTGTAGGTACTAATTCAGCTGTAAAAACTCTTACAGCTGACCAAATTGTAGATACAGGTGCACAAATTATGCTTTCAAATTCTTATCATTTATATTTAAGAGCAGGAACAAAGTTAATTAAACAATTTGGCGGTATTCATAACTGGATGAACTGGCATAAACCAGTTTTAACAGATTCCGGCGGATTTCAGGTATTTTCGCTTGCACATTTAAATAAAATTACTGAGGATGGGGTCGAATTCCGTGACCCTAAAGACGGTAAAAAACATTTTATAAATCCTGAAGTTTCAATGGAAATTCAACAGGATATCGGAGCGGATATTATTATGGCATTTGACCAGTGTGCGCCTTTCCCGTGTGATTATGATACTGCAAAAAAAGCAATGGAGCGTACTCACAGATGGCTTGAAAGATGTTTTAAAGCTAAAACTAATCCGCGTCAAGCGCTTTTTCCGATTGTTCAGGGAGCTTTTTTTGATGATTTAAGACGTGAGAGTGCATCTGTCATTTCATCTTATGACGCTGCAGGTTATGCTATCGGAGGTTTAAGTGTTGGGGAAACAAAAGACATTATGAACCATTTTACCGAATTCACAGCACCATTGTTACCTAAATATAAACCGCGTTACCTTATGGGTGTGGGAACTCCGGAAGATTTATTGGATGGAATTAAGCGCGGTATTGATATGTTTGATTGTGTTTTGCCGACGCGTAATGCCCGTCACGGGTCATTCTTTACATGGGATGGCAAATCTAATATTAAAACTCAAAAGTACTCTGATGACCCTCGTCCTCTTGTAGAAGGATGTAGTTGTTATGCTTGTAAAAATCATTCACGTGCTTATATCAGACATCTTTGGAGATGTGGCGAAAGTACTGCATCAACCTTGTTGTCTATACATAATATTCAATTCCTTGTGGAATTCTCACAACAATGTCGTCAAGCAATACTTGAAGATCGTTTTGGCGATTTCTATAATGAACATTATAAAAATTTGGTTTAATATCTATCACCAGGGATAGTCTTTGGAAATTTGCCAACCATCATATTGAATTAATTTTGCGCAATAGCTGCCTAATCCATTTTGGCTACAACCATATCGCGGATGTGATATTAAATGTTCGCGTGTGCCATCCCATTCAAAAGTATAGGGCTCAACCATAGTTTTAGCCCCGATTGACAGTTTTTTATTTAACATAAAGCCAAATGAATTTCTTTTTGGATTTTTTGTCTTAATACTTGAAGCCTCAGTGATAAAGTTTATATCTGTCCCGTTTTTATCTGTGCGGAATGCAGCGGCTGAGCCGTCAGCAAATTTTACAAGTATATTGCTATAATCCCCTATTTTGGAAGGTTCAATAGATACGTATTGCATATATTTGCCAATATATTTTTCAAAAAAAGCTTTATTATTCTCATAATTATTATCGGGGTATTCCCAGAATTCACTGCTGTCATTTTCTAATTCGGATAGTCTAACAGCCTGGTTTATATTAGTGTAAAATTTTTTAAGTTTGTTAACTGTTACTTGTTTTTGATGATATGCAATTAATGTAGGCATGGTTAATGCCGCAACAACCCCAATAATGCCCAGAGTAATTAAAACTTCAGCAAGCGTAAATCCCTTTAAAGTGCCATCCTTTCGGGGGGGGGGCAATTTTCAGAAATAATTTTTAACATAATTAAAACCTCCATTCGCTAATTAAATAAATTCAACTGTGGAACATCAATAGCAGGAACATCTGCGGAACGTTTTCGTGTTGCTAAGTTTTGCGCATTGTCTTTTTGCATTCTGTTCATTAAGTCCTGTGAACGCTTAATAACAGCATTTGGTAAGCCTGCCATTTTTGCTACTTGTATACCGTAACTTTTACTTGCTCCACCTTGTACTACTTTACGTAAAAACTCAATTTCACCGTTTTCTTCACTGATAGTTATTCTAAAGTTTTTTATCTGCGGATAAGTCTTAGTCATAACATTCAATTCATGATAATGTGTTGCAAAAATACATCTGGCCTTAATTTTTGTTGCAATATATTCAGCAACTGACCAAGCAATTGCAACGCCGTCGTATGTGCTTGTGCCTCTGCCAATTTCATCAAGAAGAACAAAACTTCTATCAGTTGCAGAGTTTAGTATACAAGCGGTTTCAATCATTTCAACCATAAATGTAGATTGTCCAAGTGTCAAATCATCAGATGCTCCAACGCGTGTGAAAATCTTATCGATAATACCTATTTTGGCATAATCGGCCGGAATCCAGGAACCAATCTGTGCAAGTATTGCAATAAGAGCATTTTGACGCATATAAGTAGATTTCCCGGCCATGTTAGGACCTGTCAAAATCATAAATTGTGTTGCATCTGTTGAATTACATTTTAATTCCAAATCATTTGATACATATTCTCCAAGAGGAAGAATTTTTTCCAAAACAGGATGACGTCCGTTTTTAACAATAAAATCATCGGATTCATCAATTATAGGTTTTATAAAATTATTCTCAACAGCAACAGTTGCAAGACTGGTGTATACATCACATTTAGCAATACATTCTGCAATTTCTCTTATTTTAGAAACAAATTCTTTTGAATATTCTCTAAACTCACAGAAAAGCTTATATTCAAGTGCTGTTGATTTAAATCTGGCATTTAGGACTTCATCTTCATGCTTTTTTAATTCCTCAGTAATAAATCTTTCGCCGTTACTTAAAGTTTGTTTTCTGATATAACCTTCAGGAATTTGATTAAGATAAGAGTTTGAAATTTCAATAAAATAGCCAAAAACTTTATTAAATCCAACTTTTAAAGATTTTATACCGGTTCTTTCTCTTTCATGTTCGGCAAATTGTTCAATCCAAGTTTCACCGCCCGTTAACAAACTTCGTAAATAGTCCAGTTCGCCAGACACACCTTCTTTTATTATATTTCCATCTTTAATAAGATTTGGTGTATTATCATCATTAATTGTTCTTTCAATGATATCAGTATATTCTGCTATTTCATCTTTATATTGGACAATTGTTTCCAGCGGGTTATATTCAAATCCTGCTGTCGCCTCAATAAGTTCAGGAAGCAGAACAAGAGTTGATTTTAAGCTTACAAAATCTCTCGGGTTTGCAGAACTGTTTGACATTCGTGTTGCAAGTCTTTGAATATCTGTAACCTGTTCAAGCAAATTTATTAAATTTATTCTCTCATCATTTTTTTCAATAAGTTCAGTAATTGCATCCTGACGTTTAAGAATTTCTTTTACATTTTTTAAAGGCTGGCAAATCCAATTTTTAAGTAGTCTTGCCCCCATATTTGTGCCTGTTTTGTCAACAGCCCATAATAATGAACCAAATTTATTTTTATCACGTAATGTTTGTGTAAGTTCAAGGTTTCTTCTGGTGCTGCCGTCTAAAATCATATACTCTGAAAGTTCATAAGGTTCAATTCTTTCAAATTTGGGAACATTTTCTTTCAAGTTTTCCCATATATAAGCAAGCAATGCGCCTGCACATCTGAAACCCAGCTTATATCTGCTGTATCCGAAAGACTCCAGGCTGTTTGCCTCAAATACAGCTTTAAGATTGTTTTCTGCAAAATTTTCGTTAAATACAGATGCAGGAATTTTTGAACAGTTATAAACTTTAGTAATTTCATCAGGCAAATCAATTTTTTCTTCAGGAACAATTTGGAATGGCTGAATATCTTGTTTTTTAGATGGTCCAATTACTTCAGACGGTGATATTCTTATGAGTTCTGCAAGAATAAGTTCAAAAGAAGATTGTGTAACTTTAAATTCTCCAGTTGATATATCCGCATATGAAAATCCCCATTGACCGCTTTTTTCATCTTTAAATAAAGCGCAAATATAATTGTTTGAATTCTGATTAAGCATATCACTTTCAGTTAAAGTTCCCGAAGTAATGATACGTGTGACACCTCTTTTTACAATGCCTTTGGCAAATTTAGGATCTTCAAGCTGGTCGCATATAACGACTTTATAATTTTTTTGTACAAGTTTTTCAATATAACCGTTTACGGCTTTTGCAGGAATTCCTGCAAGCGGTATTCTTCCAAATTTTCCCTGCTCACGTCCTGTCAATGTTATTTCAAGAACTTTGGACATAATAACAGCATCTTCAAAGAAAGTTTCATAAAAGTCACCAAGTCTGAATAGTAAAATTTTATCAAGATTTTGGTGTTTTATTTTCAAATATTCACCCATTGCGGGTGTCAGCTCTTCCACTTTAATGTCAGCGCTATTGATATAATTGATTTCTGACTTTTTCATAGTTATAATAATAATATAACATGAGAAGGATTTCAATATGGGTTGTTTAAAAAATATTTTTAGAGCAGTGCTTTTAACTCTTGCATTAGTCGGCTTTCTGTCGCTGGGCGGTAAGGAATTGGTTACAGGTTTAATAAATAATTATTTTAATCCGTCAAAAGATGTCATGCTCGAACGTGCTCAAAAAGTTGGTGATTTTTCAAAAATTAACGATGAATTTGAAATTGAAAAAGCAGCGGGTATTTTGGGATATAATGCGGTTGTTGCTGAGCATAAGGCTTCAGGACAAAAAATGTTTGTTGTTGATAGCGGAGAAAAAGCTGTTTTAACTGTTGAGGATATTAAATCAGATAAGGCAGAAGAAAAGCTTCAAAAAGCTTTAAGCAAGATAAAATATCAGGCAATTTCTGTTGAAGATTTGAAAGTAACAAAGCATGGAACAATGAATTCATATGGAAAAGAAGTTCCATATGTTAAATTTGAAGCAAGGGTTAAGAAACTTCCAATAGGTGATGTAGGAGGAATTGTTTCTGTGGCGCAGGTTAAAGATGGCGAACAAAGACTATTGATTTCGGTAAGTGAAAAGAATAAATATTCACAGTTGATTTCTGATGAATTTTTTAGGAAAATAAGATAGTGCTACGCACATAGACACATTGGGTGTTGGTGTGAATTTGAAAATTGAATAGAGCTTATATGTCGGGATGGCGAAATTGGTAGACGCGCATGATTCAGGTTCATGTGGGAAACCTTGAGGGTTCGAGTCCCTTTCCCGACATTTGTTTTAATATTTCTTAATAAATTTGGCAATTTATATCATGTGTTCTCTGTATATAATTGTGTAAAAGAGGGAAAGGTAGATATTTATGTCATTTATTAATTTATTAGGTAAAAGTTTGGTTAACAAAGGTGAGGCTTTATTAATGAAACAGTATGCAAAGAATGGTGTTCCAAAGATTATAACAACAACCAAAACTTTTAATGCATAAAAAGAGGTCATTTTGACCTCTTTTTTTATATATGCAGGGTTGAAATAACTCTTAATATACGATATAATGATTATATGAGTAGCAATAAGAATTTGGATTTAGTTTTGACAAGAAAGAAACCACTCACTATGTCTGAGTTTCGTAAGGTAATAAATGATGAAGCTGTTAGTTCTGTAGCATCTATGGAATCTGATAAAAAATATCATCAGTGCTATGAAGTAAAACTTCTTACTAATAAAACTTATAAAGTGTATGTTAAAATGTCATTAGAACAGATATTTCAAATTATGAAACAATCGCTTTAAACATTACCTGTTGAGCTGTTTTTATCATCTTCTAACTGTTTAATATCTATACCTTCACTGTCATCTGAATACGTATTCATTACAGGAACATCAATTTCGACGTTAACATCCGCATCAACCATTTCGATATCACCTTTGGCAAATTCTTTTGTTTTACCATCTTCCATTTTTACCGATACTTTACCGCACATAAAATGAAGATTGCAGACTTTACCAAGTCCGTCAGGTGTCATTACAGATGACCCGATTGGCGGCATACCTTTTGCAGCATCAATATAGTTAGAATATTCATAGGTCAAACAACATAATAATCTGCCGCAAGTGCCTGAAATTTTTCCCGGAGCAATCGGCATACCTTGATCTTTTGCGAGTTTTACGTTAATTGTGCCGAATTTACGTAAATAAGAACAACAACAGAATTCTTTACCGCATACTCCGCATCCTTCCATTATGGAAGTTTCATCACGAACTCCGATATGACGCAAATCAATTCTTACGCGTGTAAAAGTCTGTGTTAAATCTTTTAATAATGCTCTGAAATCAACTCTTTCAGGAGCTGTATAGTAGAATGTAATTTTACGTCTGTCAAATGTTATTCTGCACTGAACAAGGTTCATATTAAGTTTATGCTGCTGGACAAGTGCTTTGCACTTAAAGAAGGCCGTAATTTCTTCTTTTTTTATATCTTCAAGTGTTTGCAAATCGCGTTGAGAAAGTACTCTTATAACATGAAATGCAGCAGGCTTATTTTTACTTTTATCCCATATTTTTGAGATTTCAGAATTAATCAAAAAAACTTTTAATGCCTCTTCACCTTTTTCTGTTCTGGCAAGAACCATTTGACCATCTTCAAGTTTAATAGTTTCAGGTACTTCAAGCGGGTAAAATGTATTTTTCAAATATTTTACGGCAAATTTATACATATTTTTCTTCTTCTTTCAGCTTTCTATTCATAAGTTTTTCCAATAGTGCCTGAGGTGTAATATCTGTATAAACAGCCTCATATATTGCGCTTGAAACAGGTACTTCAATGTCAAGTTTTTTTGCAAGTTCGCAAATTGCTTTTGATGTTTTAACACCTTCTGCAACAGAGCCCAATTCCGCTAAAATATCATCAATTTTTTTACCTTTTGCAAGCATTGAGCCTACAGTATAATTTCTTGACATTGGGCTTGAGCAGGTTGCAATTAAATCGCCCATACCTGATAATCCGTATAAAGTTGACGGGTTTGCTCCAAGATTAATACTTACCCGGACAATTTCTGCCATACCTCGCGTTAAAAGTGTTCCAGCACAGTTATCACCCAGTCCCATAGTGTGTGCAAAACCTGATGCGATAGCAATTACGTTTTTCAATGAACCGCCGAGTTCAACTCCTATAACATCTGTATTTGTGTAAATTCTAAATTTTGACGGTACATTTAATGCTTTTTGTACAAATTCTGCTACTTTTATATCTTCACAGGCAGCGCAAGCAGCTGTGGGAAGTCCAGCAAGAACTTCTTTTGCAAGTGTAGGTCCTGAAAGGATTACCAGTTTTTGTTCCGGCAGAACATCTTTAATAACCTCGGACATTCTCATTAATGAAGGCAGTTCAATACCCTTTGAAGCGTTTACAAGAACTTGTTCGGATTTTATTCCTGCCTCTTTTAGCTTTTCGCAAACATCACGAGTGCCTGATGTTGCAACAACTGAAAGAATAATATCCGCATCTGAAATTGCCGATTTTAAATCGGATGAAATTTCAATTTTATTGTCAAGTTGTACTTCAAGAGGTTTTGAACAATGTTTATTTTTTATCAAATCTTCCGATAAATCCTGTTCGCGTCCCCAAACTGTAATTTTTTCAAAGTTATCTGTTAAAAGCCAAGCTAAAGTTAAACCCCAGCATCCTGCTCCCAATACTGTTAATTTCATTTTCTTACCTCATATAAATGTAAAAGTTTGCGAAGTACACCGCCATGTTTTCTTAATTCCAGTCTTGACTGCTCTACATCAAGTTTCATAGATATAGAAACAATTGCTGTTTTAATTTCCCAATCGCATTTTAAAAGTGCTGATAACGCATCACTATGTGATACTTGGGCGATTTGAGCAACAATTCTTATAGCTCTATCTTTAAGTTTTTCGTTAGTAGCTTTAAGGTCAATCATAAAATTCTCGTATGTCTTGCCTATTTTAATCATTGAACCTGTTGAAAGCATATTTAAAATCATTTTTTGTGCAGTACCTGCTTTAAGACGGCTTGAACCTGCTATGACTTCCGGACCTACTTCAGCACAAATTACTAACCCTGCCTCATCCGCAATTTTTCCTTTTGAGTTGCAGGTAATTGCAATAGTTCTGCAATTTGTTTCATCTGCTCTTTTTAGAACTCCTAACAAATATTTTGGGTTTCCGCTAGCTGATATGACAACAGCTACATCATCTGCTTTTAGAATTTTTGCATCTTCATAACCCTGTTCAAAATTATCCTCAGCTCCTTCAACAGCTGTTCTGAATGCAGTATCACCACCTGCAATAATACCTTGCACCATGTCAGAAGGTACACTGAAAGTCGGGGGACATTCTGAAGCATCCAAAATACCTAATCTTCCTGATGTTCCAGCTCCAAAATAGAATAATCTGCCCCCTTTTAAAAACTGTTTTGCAATCATATCAATGCCTTGCGCGATATGTTCGGTTTCATCTTCAACGGCGAGAGCGACAAGTCTGTCCTCTTCATTCATTTTACGAACCATTTCGACAGTTGAAAGAATATCAATATCTTTTGTATTGTCGTTTCGGTACTCTGTAATAATTTCTGCCATCTTTCTAATCCTTATATAAACTAATAAACACTAAACCAATTTGAAAAGATTAGCCATTTCTATGGCTGATTTTGCAGCATCAGAGCCTTTGTTGCCGGCTTTTGTACCGGCCCTTTCGATAGCCTGTTCAATATTATCTGTTGTAAGCACACCAAAAATTACAGGGATACCTGTTTGCAGGCTTACCTGAGCAACACCTTTCGAAACTTCAGCGCATACATAATCGTAATGAGAAGTTGAGCCTTTAATTACCGCCCCAAGAGTAATAATTGCATTGTATTTTTGTGATTGGGCAAATTTTTGTGCTGTTAAAGGGATTTCAAAAGCGCCCGGAACTCTTACAATATCAATGTTATCATCAGATACTCCATGGCGTTTAAGTTCATCTATTGCGCCATCTAAAAGCTTAGAGCCGATAAAATCATTAAATCTTGATAAAATAATACAGAACTTTTCATTCCCTGCAACTAACTGCCCTTCGTATGTTTTCATTTTTACTCTCCTATAGATACAATGATTTTAACGCATTTATATCTATTTTACAATAAGCGGAGCAAAAATCTTATATAAAATATACAAACCTGCCAAGGTTAAAAGCGCACCGCTGATTTTTAGAAGCCAGTCAGAGAATTTGTAAAAACCTTTCCAGTTTTTAAGATGTGAGGTTAAAAATCCTGCTAAAATTATGATTACACCTTGTCCTAAAGAAAACAAGAAAAGCATAATAATAGCCTGTGCAATGCTTGCAGAAAGTGATGCAAATGCCATTATACCTGCTAAAATCGGTGTTGAACAAGGGCTTCCTGCCAAGGCAAAAACACCACCCAATATTACAGGATACAAAAATGTATTTGTGCCGTCATTTTTTGGCATTTCTTTAATTACAACAGGTAATTCAAAATCAAGTACTCCTAAAAGTTTTAAGCCCATTACAAGAATTATGCCAGCAAGAACTATACCGAAATAACCGCCAGCAAATGATACAAAAACTTTGCCGGTAATTGCACATATTATGCCAATGGCAGAAAATACTATTGCTGTTCCTAATACAAAAAATAACATTTGAATAAATGTTCTCAAGGGTTTTGCATCAGAATATCCTCCGACATAACCAACAATAATGGGTAACATCGCTAGCGAGCAAGGTGACATTGATGCCACAAGCCCACCAAAAAATGATAATGCAAATAACAACGGTAAACTACCCTGCTGGGTAAACAAATTCATGTAATTTTCCATTATTCAAGTCCTTTTAAATAATTGTCCATAGTATCTTTAGGCACTTCTCCCTCAAGTTTTTTAACTTGTTTCCCTTGAGAGTTCAATAATATAATTGTAGGAACAAGTGTTACGTTATATTTTTTAATTTGTTCCTGATTAAATGAATTATTATCCTGAACTTGAATTTCAGTCAAAGTTATTTTTCCCTCGTATTTAGGAAAAATTTCTTTAAATATTTTGTTCATAGTCTGGCAGTCAAGACACATTGCAGATGTGAATTTGATTACTTGCGGTTTGCCGGCTTCAATTGTTTTGGCAGTTGTTGTATTTGATGCAGTAATCATCCAGTATGCCAAGAGTGGTAATGCAAAAATTAACGAAATAATAATAAGATTTTTTTTCATAAAAGAATTCCTTTCTTTTTTCACCACGCCACCAGTTTTGTATAATATTCACAACTGCCGTTGGTGTAGTATTATCATAAACTAAAAAGGAATTTTTCAAAACCCCGATTAGGCAATATTTTATTTATCCTCAGGTATATAAAAATCTGCTTTTGATAAAAGTTCTCTTGTATGCTCATAACAACAAGATTTGTGGCATATTGACTGATATTCTCTTACAATGTTTAATACATCATCCACAGACATTTTTATTATTCTTCGTTCACCTTCAATAATTCTAGCCATAAATAATTCCTTTCATAATATAATACGGCTGGTTTAAGTATAACTTTTGACAAATCAACTGTTATATTTAGAAATTAGTTTATAAATAAAAACGACCTCTTGAAAAGAGGTCGTTTTGTGTGTGTAATTTATGAATTATTCTTCGTCTTCACCTAACTGAAAATCAGGAGCACCAAACATTCCTTCGATTTCTTCCAAAATCGCAGATGGTTTACGAGCTTGATTTCGTTGAGCTACTGCACGTTTTCTTTCTTCACGTTCTTTTTCTTCATTTGCATTTGACAAGTGGTGGAAACCTGTACCTGCAGGGATTAAACGACCGATAATTACGTTTTCTTTTAATCCGCGTAACAAGTCTTTCTTACCGTCAACAGCTGCTTCTGTCAAGATTCTTGTTGTTTCTTGGAATGAAGCTGCAGAAATGAATGATTCTGTGTTCAATGAAGCTTTTGTGATACCTAACAACATATATTCACAAGTTGCAGGTTCTCCGCCTTTTTCTTGAACTTCGCTGTTTTCTTTTTCAAATGTCTGCAATTCAACAAGTTCACCAGGTAACAATGTTGTATCACCGGCATCAACAATTTTAACTTTTTTAGTCATTTGTCTTACGATGATTTCAACGTGTTTGTCTGCAATTTCTACACCTTGTGAACGGTATACGCGTTGAACTTCGTCTACAAGATACTGTTGTGCAGCTTCCGGTCCGCAAAGTCTGATAACATCGTGAGGGTTCAAAGGACCGCTTGTTAAAGGCTGACCTTTTGTAATTTTTTGTTTGTTTTGAACAATGATGTTAGCATCAATTGCGTATTTGATTTCAGTTCTGCCGTTATCGTTAACGATATAAAGTCTTGGAAGATCTTCATCTGTAACGATTTCAGCAACGCCGTCATCTTCTGCAAGTATTGCACAATCTTTAGGTTTGCGACCTTCAAGAAGTTCTTCAACCCTTGGCAAACCTTGTACGATGTCGCCTGTTTTTTGTCTTTCGAATACCAATGTTGCGATAATATCACCACGGAGTACTAATGCTCCGGCTTCAACCTGTAACATAGTACCGGGACTGATTAAGTAAGGACGTCCGTTTCTGATTGTTATTTCGCCTTTGTTTACAGCTGAAACCATACCTGAAACAGTTGATTTTTCACCACTTTCTGCAATGACTGAATCAAGTCTTACAAAATCACCTTTTTTAACGCTTGATATACCTTTTACCGGTATTACAGTTTCATAAGCGGCACTTGTTAATAACAATCTTCTTGCATCTTCTCTGTTTTCATTGATAGCTGCAATACCGTCATTAATTGCTAATACCTGAGTTTTTGCAACAGGTGTTTTTGGATCGATTGTTTGACCGTCTTTTACTAAAAGTTCTGTTTGAAGTGAAGACATCAATTTTGAGTTGCCTTCAAATTCACGACGAACAATTAAGTTTTCAAGAACTACAATTTTTAAAGTATTTGTTTCATCAAGTTCTACCATACCTTTAAGATGTGATAAATATCCTTGCATTTGAAGAACAAGGCTTGTTCTTGTAATTGTAGAACCGTCAAGATTTCTTACTCTTGCACCGTCTTTGTATTGTAATTGAGTAACAGGAACAATATCAATCAAATCATCTGATGTGTTGAATTTAATAGATACATTTTTCTGTTCAACTTCCAATACTTGAACTGGTCTTACAAGTATTTGGATTGGCTGGTTTGAAATTGAATCTTCATCTAAAGAAAGTGATGTATCAAGTTCTTCGTCCAAATCATCAATATCTATATCATCCATAGAAGAATCCATTATTGTAACAATAGATGTTTCTTTCGCTTTTATACCTTCAGCAATTACTGTACCTTTTTTAATAACTTCGCCTTCGTCAACTTTCAATTCAGAAACGCTTGGAAGGTGATGAACTTCTCCGGGTCTGATAGTAATTTCGTGAATAATATCATTGTACTCTTTGAATTCTACAATACCGTCAATGTGGCAGTATACGTCTTTTACAACTTCAGTACCGGCTGTAACGAATGTGCCGTTATCAACCATTTTCAAAGAGCTGTCTTTATTGATTTGGTGAATTTCTTCCGGTATAAATACAACTTTACCCGGTTTTGTAATGATTTGATTTTCATCAACTTCTACATCAACATATCTGATTTCACCTGATGAAGCTACTGAGCATTCATCATCAATAAGTTCGGCAATAATCATACCGTTTTCTACTGTAGTATCTACAGGAGCTTTTACGATATATTTTTCGCCAGTTTTGTCAACTGTCCAAATTTGTTCTTTTTTAGTTTGTTCAAAAGAAGCGTTTTCAGGCATCAATGATGCAATAACGATTGTCAATTCTTTACCTTGAACAATTTTCTTAATATTTTTGCCTTCAAATTTAACATCTTCAATAACTAAATCTTCACCAAAACGAACTTCACCGCCGTGTTCTGATATAGTTAATGTTTCAGCCAGTTTTTCGCCTTCTTTAATTTTTTGTCCGTCTTCTACTAATACTTTAGAGCCGCCGGGAAGGTTATAAACATCGCCGCCAAGAACCCAGATAATACCTTGTTTATTTGTAGTTCTTGAGATGTTACCTTGTCGGTCTTTCTTTTCATCAGCAACAAAGTCTTCATATAATACTTCACCTGATAAGTCAGATGTAATATCTTTTGTAGCTTTTTCTGTCAAACGAGAACCGGAACCTTGTGAAGCAGGTTCATATTGAGCAAGTTTGAAACCTTTTTCAACATTCATACCATTTGTAAAGAATACTGTAGAACCGGCTGGAATGTGATATTTTTCAGTCTTTTTAGCACCTTTGATTTCGATGTCTGCTTCATAGTTTGAAATATTTACAACATCACCATGGCGAGTTCTTAATTCTCTTGTTTTAACACTTGATACAACTTCACCGGCAATATTTGCAATAACTTCTTTCATTGTATCTTTAACACCTACCGCACCGCCGGTGTGGAATGTTCTCATTGTTAGCTGTGTACCGGGTTCACCGATTGACTGTGCTGCAATAATACCAATAGCTTCACCAATATCAACAGGTTTTTGAGTTGTCATTGCCCAACCGTAACATTTTTGGCAAATTCCGTATTCAAGTCCGCAAGTTAAACCTGAACGAACTCTTAATTCTTGCAAGTTTAAGTGTTTAACTTTTTGAACATCGTTTCTATCCATTGTAGTACCGGCTTTAACAAGAACTGTACCATCTGTATCTTTAATGTCTTCAGCGATAGTTCTTCCAAGAAGTCTGTCTACAAGAGGAACGATTACGTTGTCGCCGTCCATAATTGGTTTCATATCAATAGCTTTTGTAGTATGACAATCATCTGCACGGATGATAACATCTTGTGCAACGTCTACCAAACGTCTTGTCAAATAACCGGAGTCGGCTGTTTTTAACGCTGTATCTACAAGCCCTTTTCTCGCACCATATGATGAAATGATGTATTCAGTAACGGATAAGCCTTCTTTAAAGTTTGATTTAATCGGCAAGTCGATAATTTGACCTTGTGCGTCAGCCATCAGACCTCTCATACCAACAAGCTGTGATACCTGAGATAAGTTACCTCTCGCACCTGAGAATGCCATCATATATACAGGGTTTAATCTATCGAAGTTTTCAACAACCTGAGCTGTCAATTTAGCTGTTGTTTCAGACCAAGTGTCGATTACCTTTGTATATCTTTCAACTTCTGTGATTTCACCTTTTAAGTATCTGTTTGTAGATTTTTCAATTTCTTTTTCTGCCTCTTTAAGCATTTCTTTTTTGATTTCAGGAACTTGTAAATCCGCGATAGAAATTGTTGTACCGGATTTAGTAGCATACCTGTAACCAAGGTTTTTAAGGCTGTTAGCCAATTCTGCGGTTTTAGCGCCGCCAAACTCAAGATACATTTGTGAAAGCAAATTGTTCAAACCTTTTTTGTCCATTTGCTTATTAATGTAATCTACAGTTTTTTTACCGTGATTGTAAGTTGTTTCCATTATCTTTTATTTCCTTATATTATTAATTACGCAAGTGCATTTCTAACTGCTTCGTTGAAAATAATTCTTCCTGCAGTTGTTTCTAGTCTTTCGCCTTGTTCATCTCTTACCACGATTTTGTCGTGAAGATCAATTACACCGACTTCAAGAGCTGAAATTGCATCCTGGAAGTTATAGAAATATCCTTTCGGATCCATTTCCGGATTTTTCAGGATTGTCAGGTAGTACATACCCAATACCATATCCTGTGTAGGAGTGATAATAGGTTTACCTGTTGCAGGAGCTAAGATGTTGTTAGTAGCTAACATTAACATTCTGGCCTCTGTTTGAGCCTCAATTGATAAAGGTACGTGAACAGCCATCTGGTCACCGTCAAAGTCGGCGTTAAACGCTGTACATACCAACGGGTGTAACTGGATTGCACGACCTTCAACCAATTTTGGTTCAAATGCCTGAATACCTAATCTGTGAAGTGTCGGGGCACGGTTCAATAGAACAGGGTGTCCGTCGATTACTTCTTCTAATATATCCCAAACGATTGCCTCAGAACGTTCAATTTTCTTTTTAGCAGATTTGATATTTTGAACATATCCGCGTTCAATCAATTTGTTTACAACAAAAGGTTTGAATAATTCGATTGCCATTTCTTTCGGTAAACCGCACTGGTTCAATTTCAATTGAGGACCAACAACGATTACTGAACGACCTGAGTAGTCAACACGTTTACCCAACAAGTTTTGACGGAAACGTCCTTGTTTACCTTCAATAATGTTAGATAATGATTTTAACGCTCTGTTGTTAGGTCCAACAACTGTACGTCCGCGTCTGCCGTTATCAATCAAAGCATCAACTGCTTCTTGAAGCATACGTTTTTCGTTTCTAACGATAATTTCGGGAGCGCCCATTTCTAATAATCTTTGCAAACGATTGTTTCTGTTGATTACACGTCTGTATAAGTCGTTTAAGTCTGATGTTGCAAAACGTCCGCCGTCTAATTGTACCATAGGTCTTAAATCCGGAGGTGTTACTGGAAGTATATCCATAATCATCCAAGTCGGATCTGTTTCTGATGAAATTAAGCTGTCTAATAATCTTAGACGTTTAATTAATTTACTTTTCTTTTGAACTGAATTTATAGTACCTGCAAGTTCTGTTCTGATTTCTTCTGCAAGTTCTTTTGTATTTACTTCAGATAAAAGTTCTTTAATAGCTTCTGCACCGATACCGACTTTTAATTCGCTGTCTTCGTGTTCAGCCATATAATCTTCATATTCTTCTTCTGATAAAAGCTGTAATTTTTTGAATTCGCTTTCACCTGGATTTAAAACAACATAGTTATTGAAGTAAATAACTTGTTCTAAATCTTTTAAAGTCATATCCAGAAGTAACCCAAGGTATGATGGAATACCTTTCAAAAACCATATGTGAGAAACAGGAGCAGCGAGTTTAATGTGTCCCATTCTCTGACGTCTTACTTTTGAATCGGTAACTTCAACGCCGCAGCGTTCGCAGATGATACCTTTGTGTCTTACTCTTTTATATTTACCGCAATAGCATTCCCAGTCTTTTGATGGTCCAAAGATTCTTTCGCAGAAAAGACCGTCGCGTTCAGGTTTTAATGTACGGTAGTTAATTGTTTCAGGTTTAGTAACTTCGCCGTAAGACCATTTAAGTATTCTTTCCGGTGAAGCGATACTAATTCGTATATAGTCAAAATAATCTATGCTTGTTGACATTTTTTGTAATTCTCCTTTTTTTATCGGTAAGAGGAAAAGTTCCTCTTACCTTATAAATTATTATTATATATCTCCGAATGTAGTCGGTGTTTCAAAGAAATTGATGTTTAAAAGTTCTGAATCCATATCAGAAAGAACTCTTCTTGGAGCGGATTTTCTTAAATCGTCCATATCAGTCATCAAATCAACTTCTACACCGTCTTTTTTCGCTACCGTAATATCCAAACCAATACTTTGTAATTCTCTTACAAGAACTTTGAATGATTCAGGAATACCCGGTCTTGGAATATTGTCACCTTTAACGATTGCTTCATATGCTCTGTTTCTACCGTTAACATCATCTGATTTGATTGTTAACATTTCTTGAAGAGTATAAGCTGCACCGTAAGCTTCCAATGCCCAAACTTCCATCTCACCAAATCTTTGACCGCCGAATTGAGCTTTACCACCCAATGGCTGTTGAGTAACAAGTGAGTAAGGACCTGTAGAACGAGCGTGGATTTTGTCATCTACAAGGTGGACAAGTTTCAGGATGTAAGATAGACCAACTGCTACAGGTTCGTCAAATTTTTCACCTGTACGACCGTCGATAAGTCTTACTTTACCTGATGGTTCAACCCAGTCACAACCTGAAGCTTTAATACCTTTAAGTAATTCTTCTTTAGTTGCTCTTTCAGACTGGTTATCACCGTATCTTTCATCGAAAGATGGGGTTTCATAGTAGTTACCGCTCAAGTAAGCAGCCAAACCAAGTAATAATTCGTAAGTTTGACCAACGTTCATACGAGAAGGTACACCAAGCGGGTTCAATACGATATCAACAGGTGTTCCGTCAGGAAGGAAAGGCATATCTTCTTTTGGAAGAATTCTTGATACGATACCTTTGTTACCGTGACGTCCTGAAAGTTTATCACCAACAGAAACTTTACGTTTTTGAGCGATGTAAACTCTGATTACTGTATTAGCTCCAGGTGGTAATTCATCGCCTTTTTCTCTGTCAAATACTTTAACGTCGAGTACGCGGCCGCCTTCACCGTGAGGAACTCTTAATGAGTTGTCTTTTACATCTCTTGCTTTTTCAGCAAAGATTGCACGTAAAAGTTTTTCTTCAGGCGGATGTTCAGATTCACCTTTTGGTGTAACTTTACCTACCAATATATCGTCTGCATAAACTCTTGCACCGATACGAACAATACCGCGTTCATCCAAATGTCTCAAAGCGTCTTCTGAAACGTTAGGTATTTCACGGGTAATTTCTTCCGGTCCGAGTTTAGTTTGACGTGCGTCTATTTCTAATTTTTCAATGTGAACAGAAGTGAAGATATCATCGTGAACGCATCTTTCAGAAAGCAAGATAGCATCCTCGTAGTTATAACCTTCCCAAGGCATATACGCAACGATTACGTTTTTACCCAATGAAAGTTCACCGCAGTTTGTAGAAGCACCGTCAGCGATTACATCACCTTCTTTAACCTTGTCACCTTCGTGTACCAAAGGTTTTTGGTTAATACAAGTATCCTGGTTACTTCTTACATATTTCATTAATGTATGAACGTGAGGTTTGTTATTGATGTCACGGATAATAATTTCTTCACCCACAACTCTTTCAACAACACCGTCGCAATCAGATACGATAACCATACCTGAGTCTTTTGCTGCACGTTTTTCCATACCTGTACCAACTACCGGTCTTTGAGTAATCAAAAGAGGTACTGATTGACGTTGCATGTTAGAACCCATCAATGCACGGTTAGCATCATCGTGTTCAATGAACGGGATTAATGATGTCGCAACAGAGATGATTTGGATTGGTGATACCCCAACGAAGTCAACTCTTTTTGATTCGCCCATTGTGAATTCTGATCTGTAACGAACAGGTACATATTCATCTTTAATTGTATTATCCGGATTTAGTTGAATATCGGCAGGAGCACAACGGAAATCTTCGTCCTCGTCTGCTGTCATATAAACAACTTCGTCTGTAACTTTACCGTCTTTAACTACAAAGAACGGAGCTTCAACGAAACCGTAGTCATTAACTTTTGCGTGAGTAGCCAATGAACCAATCAAACCTGCGTTCGGACCTTCAGGAGTTTCAATAGGACAAATACGACCGTAGTGTGAAGGGTGAATGTCACGAACTGCAAAACCTGCACGTTCTCTCATCAAACCGCCTGGTCCAAGAGCTGAAATACGTCTTTTGTGAGTTAATTCAGCCAACGGGTTAATCTGGTCCATAAACTGTGATAACTGTGAAGAACCGAAGAACTCTTTCAATGATGCAACTAAAGGTTTAGTGTTCAATAAGTTCAACGGAGTTAAAGTTTCAGAATCTTGCAAAGTCATTCTTTCTTTAACAATTCTTTCAATTCTTGAAAGACCTACTCTGAATTGGTTTTGCAACAATTCGCCTACAGAACGGATTCTTCTGTTTCCTAAGTGGTCGATATCATCAACTGTTCCTTCATCGTATGTCAAATTGATTAAGTATTCAATTGATGCAACGATATCTTGAACGGTTAATGTTCTCTGGTTTTTAGGAATGTTCAAGTTTAATTTTTTGTTTAATTTATAACGACCTACACGTCCGATATCGTATTTCTTTTCATCAAAGAAACGAGCTTCCAATATTGAACGTCCGCCAGCAGCAGATGCAGGATCGCCTGGTCTTAATTTTTTATAAACTTCAATTAAAGCATCATCAGTAGTTTCTGCTGTATCTTTATCCAATGTTTTCTTCAAGAAATCGAAGTGAGTGAATAAAGATTCCATTTCAGAAACTGTGATACCCATAGCTTTTAATAAAGTTGTAGCTAAGATTTTTCTGTTTTTGTCGATTTTAACGTAGATAATATCGTTAGAATCTGTTTCAATTTTCAACCATGCACCTCTGTTCGGAATCATAGTTGCGTTATATAAACGTTTACCGGCAGGAGATATTTCACGTTTGAAATAAACACCCGGTGAACGAACGATTTGAGATACGATTACACGTTCTGCACCGTTTACAATGAAAGTACCTTTATCTGTCATTGTCGGGATGTCGCCTATGTAAACTTCTTGTTCTTTGATTTCACCGCTGTCACGGTTAACCAATCTTACCATTACGCGCAATTGTTTTGCATAAGTTGCGTCATGGATTCTTGCTTCTTCAATAGTATACTTTGCATTGTCAAAAGTATAGTTTGGTAAGAAGTGTAATTCTAATCTGCCTGTATAGTCTTTAATAGGTGAAAAAGAAAGTAATTCTTCTTTTAAACCCTCTTTTAAAAACCATTCAAACGATTTTTTTTGCACTTCAATAAGGTCCGGTAAATCATCCAAACGAGTATGAGGAATACCCATTGGTGTTACTCTTTCTGCATATTTTGTGTTAGACATTAATTCACCTCGTCTATGTGTACGTACTAAAAATTATTTTTAAAGTCCTTGCGGACAAATTCTAACTTGAGGCTGTAAACCTTTCATTCTACTGCGTTTCAGTAGTAATGAATTTGGATGTTATATCTAATTTTAGGCATAGTACACCTAACTTAAATTTAACATGTTATTTAATCATAATACATCAAGAAATTTCGTCAAGAAAATTGTTAAATTTTTGTTACAAATAATTTTGGTGCGCTGAAAAGCTTTGATATAATTGGGTTCTACTGTCAAGACTATATATTATAAATCTTCATGTTATTATAAAAAGCAAAAAGAGGGATTTATGAAAAAAATAATATTTTTATTGTGCATATTATTAATAGGGAAAACTTCATTATCAGCGGATTTGCCTCAAACCGTTACTAAGGAAAATACTCCTGCTGCTATTGTATTGACAGGCAATCTCGTGTTTGATTGGTTAGATATAACTCAGGCAGGCAGAGATGCGGTTATCGAAAAGTATAAATCAGAACTTTTTGGAGAGGATACTGTTTATAAATTTAATAAAAAAGAGTTTAGGAACGAATATAAAGATTTTTTGAAAGATCCTGATTACCAAAGACATTATATGCTTGTTTCAAATAATGTAAAAGAAACAAACTCTGAAAACCTTTGTGGATTTTATAAAGGAAAGCTTTTAATAAGTTATGCGGTTCAGTTTAAGAAAGATTTAAGAACAGTTTATTATTATGATGCACTTGGCAAACTCAGATATATTGATAAGTTTTCCGAAAACTATCCGAATTTCCCTTATATGTCAAAGCAATATCGATCAAATGGTACACTGGTAAGTGCTATTTATATTATGTCACATGATATGCAATATATGTATAATTCAGACGGCTCATTTAAAGGCGCATGGTACAAAGATAAAATGTATGATGCCCGTGCTAAACAGATTTTAACAAGAAGTAATTGGTAAACTTATGGCTTTACTATTGACAATATATATTTGTCATTAAAGTATTTGTTTGCAACTTCAATAATATCGCTTTCGGTTACGCTGTTTATGAGTTTTGCGTATTCCTTGTCAAAATTATAACCTCTGCCGGAAAGCTCAAACCAGCCGATTGTTGTGGCTTTATCTAGGTTTGTTTCCTGACCGATTATATAATGTCCCAAAAGTTTGTCTTTAGCTTCTTGAAGTTCTTTTGAACCAACAAATTCTGTTTTAAGTCTGAAAACTTCTTCTTTCATTTTTGTCTCTGCATATTCAAGATTTTCAGGATTTGTGCCAATATATGTTATAAAAGCTCCTTTCAAAACATTCGGTGAATATTGAGAACCAAGCTGGTAGGCTAATCCATCACGGTCACGAAGGTTTTTGAAAAGTCTGGAGCTCATTCCTGTTCCCAAAAGTGCATCTATTACCTGTAATGTCGCATAATCTTTGCGGTTAAGAACTCCTGCTGTCTGCCAACCCATGATAATCCAGTCTGTTTTTAGGTCTTTAATTTGTGTTGAAACCTTTTTGCCTGTCGCGAGGGAAGGGATTGAATGTTTTGCATATTCAAACTTTTCGCCTTTTTTCCCGTTGAAGATTTTTGTAAATTCTTCAATCGTTTTTTCTTTATTAACATTGCCGTTTATTGAAATTACAACATTTTTAGGAAAAAAAGCTTTTTCGTAGTAATTCTTTATATCTGTTTTATTAATTTTGGGCAATGATTTTTCAAGAACACTGTTTGAAATTGAATATGGAGTGTTTTCAAAGATAAGTGTTTTGTAATTATCTATTGCAATATTAAGTGGAATATCTTTACTTTTTTTAATTGCGTTAAGTTTATCATTTCTTGTCTTTTCGATTTCATAATCGTCCAGTGATGCGTTATTTATAACTTCATTCAAAAGTTCAAGTGTTTTGTCATATTCGTTTTTAGTTGTCAGAACGGTAATTGAAAATTTGTCAGTGCCTGCTGAAGGAACAATTTTAATACCGTTGTCTTCAAGTGTTTTTGCAAATTCTGCAGAAGAATATTTACCGGTACCTTTAGTTAAAACAGATGCTGTCAGTTGAGCAGTACCAGGTATAGTTTCAGTGAATTCTCCGCCTTTTGAAAAAATGCTTATTGCAACAATATCGTTAACTTCATTTGGAGTTATAAGAAGTGTCGCTCCGTTTGAGAGTTCATATTTTTGAGTTGTTTTATTTTCGCTTATTAATTTTGCAGGTGATGGTGTTATATTTGAAACTTTAATTTCTTTGGATTTTTCAGGCAAAAGTATTGATACCGCACTTTTTTCCACTCCAAGATATTTGTTTGCAATACGCTTTACATCATCAGCAGTTACTTTTTTGATGTTATCAAGGTAAGTTTGGTAGTATTTTATATCATCTGTTGTTACAAAAGTATAGCCGATTTCGCTAGCGATATTAGAGATGCTTTCTCTTTCATAATATGTATTTCTTTCAATTATATTTTTTGCCAGACGTAGTTGTTCAGGTGTAACGCCATTTTTTTGAATGTTTTTAATTTCTTCAAAAATTGCCTCTTGAAGTTTTGTGCATTTTTCGGGTGAAAAGTTTGCCGATACATAAAAAATACCGTCGTCTTTAAACCCTGTATTTACAGCTGAAATTATATTCGCCAGCTGTTTATTTTCTTTTATGTTTCTGTAAAATACAGAAGAACGTCCGTCACCGAGGATTGTTGAAAGTACATCAAGTGCATATGAATCCTTGTCATCAATTTTTGTTCCCCTGAAACCAATTAATATATAACCGGATTGAACATCGGAGTAAGCAATTGTTTTAGCCTGAGATGTAAGGATTTTTTCTTGAGGATATGTATTTTTTATCGGTTTTTTGTATTCTGCGTTAAAATCACTTTTAACTTTTTCTATAACATTATTAGCATTTACATCTCCTACTATTACAGTAACCATATTTGACGGATTGTAGAAAAGGTTGTAATATTCAAGGATTTTATCGCGGTGTATTGTGCTTATTATTTCACAAGTTCCAATTACTTTTCTTTTATACGGATGATTTGTGTACAACATCTTTATAAGATTGTCGTATACAAGAGTTTGTGGAGAGTTCGCATCCTTCATAATTTCTTCAATTACGACTTTTCTTTCTTTTTCAAGTTCTTTTCGTGGAATTAAAGGGTGAAGCAGCATGTCTGCGTGCATTTCGAGAGCTAAATCGAAATCTTTTGAAGGTATTGTTACGTAATAATGAGTGAAATCTTTGCTTGTAGCCGCATTTGTTAAAGCACCTTTAGTTTCAAGAATTTTATCAAATTCACCGGGTGCATGGTTTGTAGAACCTTTAAAGAATAAATGTTCTAAAAAGTGTGATACCCCGTTATTTTCATCATTTTCATTTATGGAACCGGTCTTAATCCAAGTATCAATCGTTACAATAGGATTTGTTTTAACCTCTTGAATTATTACTGTTTGACCGTTTTCAAGCTTATAAACATTAAAATCTGCGGCATATACAATCCCTGCGAAACAAACAGTTATAAGTAATAACAAAAATTTCTTCATAAAATATCCCCTTAATTATTATTTATAATGATACAATAAATTTTTTA
>CATNBA010000009.1 GCA_950096985.1 uncultured Candidatus Melainabacteria bacterium | reverse complement strand
ATAGAATTAATATACTAGTTTTAATGTTTTGATCTATATTGCGAAATTCATTGATTTTTTTTATAAACTCATCAAAACCAGAATTTCCTTCAAAATCAGTGTTGCTAACTTTTTCTTCTATTACACCAACAGTATTCGGATTATCATTATAAGTTTGCTGTTGCTGATGCCTTCCAGAAGAAGCATCTTCAACATAAGAGAGACCCGTTCCCGGAATAGAATAAGTATATCTTTCCCTTCCATTCGCTAACTTAGTATATCTCATACCGGGAACACCCCAACTATAACCAATACCAGATTTGCTCAGATTTATTTTAAATCCGCCACCTAAATTTATACTTTTTCTAAATCTGTAACCCATTTACACCCCTATTTTTTTTATAATCTTACCATGAATATGACGAGTGATCCTTTTTTGTTCCAATATATTAATTGTTATAAAAAGGTTGTGCGTAATTCCTGTTTTTGTTTATGTTAAGATAAAGGGTGGCGAAGATACTCATTGTAAATGAAGCTTCTAAAATTTATAGCTATATAACAAAAATACTTAATATTTCTTCGAAAAAAGTTTTATTCTGTTTGGGATAGTTTGAGGTGTGGCAAAATGGATATTTTGATTTTAGGGAATGGATTTGATTTAGCACATGGCTTAGATACAAAATATGAGGATTTTCTGAAATATTATCAAGAAAAATACAGTACTACAAGAAGTGTGGGGGTAGATAAAAGTCACAACTTCTTATATAACAATGTTTGGGCTAAGCACTTTTTAAATAAAATTTTGTCTGGTGACAAATGGATTGATCTTGAAAATGAGATTTATAATGTAATTGTAAAATTAAGTGAATTGTCATATTTTGAAA
Organism: uncultured Candidatus Melainabacteria bacterium; assembly: GCA_950096985.1. Lineage (GTDB taxonomy): Bacteria > Cyanobacteriota > Vampirovibrionia > Gastranaerophilales > Gastranaerophilaceae > Stercorousia. The sequence continues at coordinate 61,974 of CATNBA010000009.1, read as the reverse complement.
ACAGTGTTTCAGATGAAAGATATAAAAATATAGCATTTTGGATAGCAAAAGATTGTGAAGGATTTAATTTTGACGAATCTAGAAAATATTTTAGAAAACCTGATTCTTTTTTTAGGGGTGATTGCTATAATGTGCCAATTAAAGATTTTATTAATTTTTTATATAATCAACTTCAGGATTTTGTAAAAGAATTTGAAAAATATTTAATAGAAGAAACTCAAAAAATACAAAATGCACCTAAATATAAATTACGCCTTAATAGTGATTGTGTAAGTTTATTAAATTTTAATTATACAGATACTTGCGAACAACTTTATAAAATCAATTTCAACCATAATACTTGTGGAATAAAAACAAAAGCAGTATATATACATGGGAAAATAAATAATGAGGATTGTTGCAATTTAGTTTTAGGAACTCATAGTTTTGACAATGAGCAGATTCCTGTTGAATTTAATATATTTAAAAAACATCATCAAAGACATAAATATGGAACAATTGAGTCATATCAAGAACTATTAAATGAACTAAAATATCCTAAAAAAATGTATATTCCTAGATTTCATATAATTGGACATTCTCTTGATAAAACTGATCATAATATTTTAAAGCATATACTTTTAGCAAGGGAAAAATCTATTATAAATATTTATTATCACGATGAAGAAGCATTGGCACGAATGCAGAGTAATATTGATTTAATAATTGGCGAAGAAGAAGTTATGACAAAAGTCAGATTTATTAAACAGGATGACCCTGAAAGAGGCATTCTAGTCCAACAAAAAGAAGTTCAATTGAGCAACATATAAAAGCCATAAATCTTTATTTATGCTAAAATAAAGCTATTCGGAGGTATTCATGGCAAATGAAGTTTCTAAAATTTATAATGATATAGCTGAATTACTTAATATTGCTCGTGCGAAAGCTTATCATTCGGTTAATTCCATTATGGTCGAAACTTATTGGAAAATCGGTCAGCGTATTGTTGAAGAAGAACAAGGTGGAAGTTCAAGAGCAGAATATGGAACAAAGCTTATTGAAAATTTGTCGAAATACCTTACGGATACTTTTGGCAAAGGTTTTTCAGAAGCGAATTTAAAGAACATGCGCCAATTTTATATCACATATCCTGAATTCGACAGACAGTGTCTAGCGAATTTGAGTTGGTCAAACATTGCCCGAATTTTACGCATAGATAATTCTAGCGAACGTGATTACTATTTAAAAGAAGCTTCATCACAGAATTGGTCTTATCGCCAACTAGAGAGAAACATAAAAAGTGGTTATTATCATAGACTTTTATCAACACAAGTGCAGAATGATACTGAAAAGTGTTTACCTATGATAATTGACACAAATGAATTTATAAAAGATCCATATGTTTTAGAATTCCTTGACTTGCCTGAAAATATTGAAGGTAAAGAAAGCGTATTAGAAACAGCTTTAATCAACAATTTGCAAAAATTCTTGCTTGAACTTGGCAAAGGGTTTAGTTTTGTAGCTCGTCAATTCAGAATTAGCACCGAAACAGACCATTTCTATGCAGATTTGGTTTTCTATAATTACATCCTAAAATGTTTTGTTGTAATTGATTTAAAAACCACAAAACTAACTCATGCTGATATTGGACAAATGGATATGTATGTCAGAATGTTTGATGAATTAAAGCGTGGAGCTGACGACAACCCAACTTTAGGGATAATTTTATGCACAGACAAGTCTGAAACAATGGTTAAATATTCTGTGTTAAAAGAAAGCCAACAGATTTTTGCAAGTAAATATAAAACGGTTCTTCCAACAGAAGAAGAACTTGCTGATATGATTTCAAAAGAAAACATAAAATTATTAACTATTGAAGAATAAATTTTTGTGTCTATATGTAACTTCTTTCTTATCTTCACTAGCATTCCTCTATCTTTGTCGCTAATGTGTTGTGTGTCAAAAAGGAGGATAGATTATGAAAGAAGTTAGTGGTTTTAATATTACGGACAAAGAGTTTAAGTTATTAAGTAAAAAAGCTGAAGCGGTTTATAACATCGCAGTTGTGGCTGATTATTTTTGCGACACACAACAAGAAATAGAAGAGTTATACAATTTAACTCCGATTATTAAAAATTTAAGAGCAGAAGCTGATTTTTTGAATGCGTTTTTTATTCAAGCGGAAGGGAATAAAGATTCTTTGGTTTAAATAATGATTAAACCCCGTTCAAAAAGTGTTCAACTCGCTTGTTAAGGTGGGGTAAATCTGATTTATATAAAATACTTATCGGAAGATGTTTTAACCCTTAAAACTCGTCTTATAACAAATTTTATCCATCATAAGTTATACCTAAAATCTTTTCTTCAATTTCTTTGATAATATCAGGTGATAAACCTTCTGATTTTTGAACCTCTGGTAAAAATTGTTCGTTTTTAACCTTATCCTCATAAGTTTTTACATTTTTGAGCATATTGATAATTTTAGTTAAGGTGTACATTCTTGAGGGCTCTACTTTTTCACCGTTTTTCATATCTGTCATTATTGAATCTAAAAGGTTTTTGCCAAAACTATACAAATCCTCATGAAATGTTGTTTTTGATTGAATATAGTTAAATCTTTTTGCATCCCAATTACCCTCTGCTTTCCAACGTCGAAGTGTTCTTTCGCTTACGTTTAATTGTTTTGCAATAGTTTCTAATGTCATAAATTTTTCAATATATAGATTTGCAGCAGACTCTGCCAACATTTGCTTTTTCATAATTGCTCCTTATTTTTTCAAAATCTTATCAAGCGGATTATAATAATCTTCTTCTTGTTGTTCTATTAAATTTCGATATACCTTAACAAAATTGGTTATCCCATAGTACCCAAGTGATTTTTGAATATATGTGAGCGGAATATTTTGTTTAATACACATATTAACAAAATTATGTTGAACATCACTCGGATTTAATTTTGAAACACCAATTTCTTTTGCTAAGGGTTGCAAAACATTTTCTTCGATATACTGTTGAGGTTGTTTATTACTCTCAAATCTAAAAATAAAATCATTAGGTTCAGGATCTGATATATGGTATTTGTACTCAAGATCCTCACAAATATTCCAATCTATTTTCAATCTACGCATTGTAGAATTGCATTTAGTCATAACGAGTTTATCACCATATAGAAAGTATTTTAGAAAAATTATTTCATTTCTAAAATCAATTCTATCCCAAGTTAATCCCAATAACTCGGGGATACTTGCCCCTGTAGATAAGGAAATGTACAATATCGGATAGGCTTCAGGATATTTTTTATAACAAATGTCCAGTAATTTTGAAATTTGATTTTCGGTTAATAAATTCATATCCATAGCATAAGTATTTTCTTTAAGACTTTTACTTCTTGATACAAGATAATTTGTTTTAGGACAAACGGCATTAATAATATTTTTAAGAGTTAAAATATAAATATTTACAGAAATAAGCTGATATCCGCTATCAAATTGTTTTTGTTTAAACCTTGCCACAACTTTATTTGTGATTTCTCTTATCCGTAAATCTCCAAAATATTCTTTCAAGTGGTTTTTATAATCTGTTTTCTGATGCATTATTCTCTCAAACTTATTTTCTGTTTTTAGTCTGTTAAAATATATTTTTGCTGCATCCTTAAATAGCATATCCAAAGGCTCTTTTATTTCTTTTTTAGTTTCTGATTTTTCTTTGGGTGGAACTATGTTATTTCTAAAATATTCAATTTGTTGCGGTTTAAATTCTGATTTTAATTTTCTCAAGAATGCACCGGATGTATGTGCATAAGGTTGCTCGATTTTTTGTTCTGCTTGTAATTGTTTTTGAGCTTGATAAATCGCATCTGTTGCCGACAATTTCTGATTAGTTAAATAATATTTTTTAAAATAATTGTATAGTTCATCAGGTATGGAACATTCAACATTACCTTTACTATATGAAGGTAAAATACCTTTAAAACCATATCTTTTATAATTTGTTCGTATCCGCCCCAATGTACAAAGAGAAATATTTTTGTAACCCGATGTTTGATTAAATAATTCAACTAGTTGTTTTAGATTTTTGCCACCTGCTTGATTTACAAAGTTTAGCAAATCAATATAACTTCTGATACGTTCTTGGGTTTCTTTGTTCAGGGTGAGAAAATAATCATAACCTTCTTCTTTTTCAATTATGATTGGTTCAATCTCCGTTTCGAAGGCTATCTTACCATTTTTGCTTTTGTTTTTGATATTAAAGAAGTAAGTATTATTGTTTTTTACGACAATTTTTTCATTTAATAATTCTGATAAAATATCTGCGACTTCTTGTTCATCAATCTCTGAAACCAAGATTATATCATCAAGAGTGAATTTATCTAATCTTCTTGCTGATTTTATAATTAAATCTCTATTTTTCAATGGTTAGCCCTTTCACTTGTTTTACATCAATTTTATTTAATCCGTTTGTTTTTGCTAAATTTTCTAAGGTTGCAATGCCTTTAATTGCTTGACGAAAACGGTTTGATTTTTCAAAAAATATTTCTTTTGCCTCGTCTGTTATTTTAATTTCGGATAATTCTTCAACAATAACTTCCATATCGTCTTTGGAAAAAGTTTTAAATTCTACAATTTCAGAAATTCTGTCATATAGGTGCCTAAATTTCCCAAGTTTTGTTTTGGCTTCTTGCATTCCGATTAATACAACAGGCGCTCCTGTTAAATCGTGTAAATCTCTTAATGTTTCAATTGTTTTAAAACGACCTATAAGATAGTCAACCTCATCAATGATGATAACTTGTGGATTGAGTCTTAAATGTGCAATACATTGTTTTATTAAATCTGTAGATTTTTTAGACGGAGCTTCACCCAGTTCTTCAACAATTTTTTCCAGTATTCCGTGACTTGTCATGTTGTTTTGAGCCCTAACATAAACCGCATCATTTCTATTTGCCCACCAAACTGCGACTCTGGTTTTACCTAATCCGGGATCACCATATACTAATCCCATTTTTGGAACTTCATTAGATTTATCAATAAGGTTGTTCATTAATTCTACGAAGTTTTTGACATTATGGGTTTTTACAAATAATTTACGCATTAAATACCTCCTTATTATCTTCTTCGCCATATATTTGTTCGTATTCATCCGTTAATCTATATTCTGCAATCCAGTCTTGTTCACTTTTGGTAAGATTTTCTTTCTTAATCAAGTGCTCATACTTTTCAAATCTTGTTTTGAAACAGCCGTTTAAATTTTCTGCTTGGAAATCCGCTTTAACTTCAAGGCTGAATTGTTTTATCTCATCCTCTTTTTGTTTCTCAGGTAAATCCATTGTTAATAGTGGAGTATAAACCTGATTTCGTTTTAGATGATTTATGTATTCTTGTTCCGTTCTTTTTTCTAACTGTTTCTTTAATTTTGTTTTTTGTTTTAAGTCTTCTATGTCTTTTGCTTCGCCCAAATAATTTGCTAACGGGTGAACAGGTTCAACTCTTTTAGCGGTGCATATAAATTCCCCGTTTAATTTGTAAACCTTAATTGAGCTCAAATCGAACAAGCTGTATTTAATAATTACTTTCTTTTTATAACCAAATAACGCTTCGTCATAATAATTATTTTTGAGAAATAAAATCCCGTTTCTGTAAATGTTTTTAATTTCACGAGCCATCATAAGGTCATCTAAAGTATCAATATTAATCCCTTCACCTCTACCGCTTTCAAGAACTTCGCCTATTGTTTTATCTTCAATATGTGGACATTTTTGTTCGTAATGATATTTTTGCAACCAAATCTCAAGAACTCTTACAACTTGCTCTATTGTTGGAATATTGACCTTAAAAATTTCTTTATGAAGTTTTTCGTTTCTTTTTAATTGAGCAGGCTTTTTGACGATACTTGTGCCAGTATAAGATGGAAGTATTACTTCAAAACTATCTTGCAACTCTCTAAATAGCCTTTCAATAGGCTTTGCCTTTGCATTGTAGGGTTTTGCATAAATCGGCTGAGTACCAAGATTGGTAAATAATCCCGTTATTCCATTTTCGATAAAATATTTTGCCTTAAAAGCTTTACCATTGTCTTGATAAACATATTTTGGAACCTTACCTAAATTTATTATTGAGTTTCTTAATGCACTTGCAATGCATTGAGTATTTTCTTCCAACATAATTTCAAACCCGACAAAACCGCCTGATTTCCAATCTTGATAAGCAACCAAAGTCGGTCTTACAAAAGTCCCTTTATATGGATGCTTAACAAAAAATGCTAATTTGTGACCATCGCCAACAATAACATCCCCGACTTCCAGTTTTGAAATATCTCTTGTGATATATGGTAAAACCTTATCGTGCAGAGCTTTATTACCTTCTCTTGCCTCAACCCAAATGTTATAATGTTCATTTTTGTAATTGTTGGCAAATCTTCTATATGTTAAATCGCAGCACAAATTTTTAAATCCACGGTGAGTTAATGCCATTTTTGTATATTTGATTGCTTTTCCTATGTTTAACTGGTTTGGATGAAGAAGATTTTTCAAAAGTTCAGACTTTTCTTCTTCAGATAAATTAGATTTTTTAGTTTTTTCGCCAAACGTATAGTTGTTAATCAAACAGTGCCAATCATCATTATTAAAACGGAGTTTCTTATGCCATTCATAAATTGTTCCAATAGCAACTTTGCCGACAATATTAAACAAATCATTACAAATACAGCCACTGTTGTATGCATCAATAAAATCTTTTCCAGCAATTGTTTTATTTTTCTTGGTATTTCTATATTCATCCCATTTTTTGATTAAATCATATTTTGCAAGAGCCAATTTCTTTTGAGCTTCAGGTACTATATAACTTATCGGTATAAGTTGGGCAGGTTTTTCTTTGCTTGATGTTACTTTTTCTCTAACATTTTCTTCCAAAGATGTTACCAGAATTTCGTAAGATTTTGAGCATTTTCTTATAACATATTTATTTTTGCTTATTGCCTTACGAACTGCTCTTTCAGATACACCTTTAATTTGTGCAAGTTCTTTAGTTGTAATCCAGTAATCACTTGAGTTTTGCATAATTATCTCCTCTCACACATTAACTCTGCTTGAGATATATGTGTAGTCAATGTATCCATATCGAAACATATCAACAACTGCCACTTCAAACCCACAAAAACATTGTTTTTCTGATATTGAAAAAACAAAATATTTATTGTACTAAGAAAATTTTTTAAAACGGAACTAAACGGAACCGAATTTGGTTCCGTTTGTACTATAATAAAGAAAAGGGGTAAGTGTAACTCTGTCAGATGAAAAGCTACATACCAAAATTAAAGGAATAATATGATTAGACGCCAAGAACCTGAAGAACCCGCATGGGCAAAATACATTACAGAAGATAATTTGCCAACCGAAGATTTGCAATATCTATGCTCTATCATTGGCTTAGAAGCAACAAAGAAATTAATGTTCCGTGCGGCTGGACAGAAATTTTCTATCCATGCCCATTGCAACCAAGCATATAAAAGACAATACATTATAGATAATTATATAGCTACAGATAATTACAACAAACTTGCAAGAGAATGTCAAACAACCACCAGATATGTTTATAAAGTAATTAAAGAACATGTTGAAGGAAAAATGGTAAAAAATAAAAGTTCCGTTTGGTTCCTCTAGAAGTTCCGTTAAGGTTCCGTTTAGTAACAGAAAAATATTTTTTCCGGAACCAATGTTACTTTTTAAATACCAAAAGTCCAATGATTGTCAATCGATATTCCCTTACAGAAATAAGGCTTTTGGGCATATTGTTCTATAAATTTAGACCTTTTCAGGACGCAATAATGACGAAAATCGGACATATCGGACTTTTCTGCAACCCTAAAAACTCCTAAATTCTTTTATATTCAGTGACTTTAAGGCTGGTTCCCCTTTTCTGTATTGTCCTGTTTCTTAACACTTGCCCAAATGAACAGTATCGGAATTCCTTACAAAAACGATTTACCGTCAGATGCCAAAACACATGAAAAAGAAAAAAGTTATTCAACCACTTCAGAAAAAGCAGACGGGAAATGGGTAACTATTAATGGTAATCATGTTTTAATAAAAGATTAACCCTATCTGCACCTCAAAAAATTTAAAAAGGGAGTAATAGGAATTTGTCTTACCACACTCGCGTTAAACGAGTCTACGGTTGAGTGTTTCAAAAATTTTATTTTTTCACACTTAAGCCTTTGCACTCTGCTCGTGTGGCGCTGAACCTACAAACAAAGTTTGAGGTTAAAATCTCAATAATCACCATAATAAAAGCGGTCTGACAAAAGTCAAACCGTCTTTATTCGGAGTAATAGGGATTTGAACCCTAGATGCAGATTGCTCCACATAACACCTTAGCAGGGTGCCGCCTTCAGCCACTCGGCCATTACTCCGCATGAGTATATTCCTATAATAACATAAATATTTTTTTAGTAAATATCTGTTGACCACTTTCTTTTGTTAGGTTAAAATTGTGTTAGAGAAAGGTTTATTTTACTATGATTGAAATGAAAGTTATGGGCATTGCCCTTGATACAAGAACAGGATCTCCAATTGTTGTTTTACATGATAAAGATAACAGAAAAGCACTCCCTATATGGATTGGGTCAGCTGAAGCAAGTGCTATTATAAGAAAAATTGAAAATTTATCAGTCACACGTCCTATGACACATGATTTGATTATTAGTATTATTGAAAAAACAGGTTATAAGCTTGATAAAATTGAAATTAATGATGTAGAAAAAGATACTTATTATGCGACTTTATTTTTAACCAATGATAATGGCGAAACCGTTGAAATAGATTCTCGCCCGTCCGATGCAATTGCCGTTGCAATAAGAGTTGATGCTCCTATATTTGTTACTGCAAATGTTATTTCAAATGGTTCTGTTTCTACAGATTCTGCTAAAGATGAAGCTGAGGCACAGGAATTTAAAAAGTTTGTTCAAAGTATTAAACCTTCTGATTTCGAGCGTTTAATGAAGGATAATGAACATCATGAAAGTGACCAGTAATACTTAATAATACTTAATGTTTTTTCTATATTTAGACAATTTTTAAACAAATAAATACTTTATATAAATATAGGGAAATTTTGGAGTAATTATGCCAATTGGAAAACTTTTTGGGATTAATCCTGTAAATAAAACAGCAAATCCTTTTCAGGTAAACAAACAAGCTGATAACAAGTTTGCTCAAAATGCTTTTAATTTTGAAAATGCAAATCCTAATCGTCCGGAATCCAGAGATGAGGTTCACGGAAAAAACTTGTACTGTTTAGCTTAGAAGAAAATTATTTTTGGTATTTGTGCTGTAAATTAAATTTACAGTACTGAATTGCGGAGTAAAAGAGTAGGTCTTTTGTTTTTTCTTTTTGAAACTACAAAGACCTATTGCTTTTTCGTCTTCTTTGAATAAACTTCTGATAAATTCCATAATACACATCCTTCTATTTTTATTGTATAATATTTTTAAGGAGCGTGTAGCTCCACCCGCCACAGGGATATACTAATAGTAGTTTAATGAATTTTGCAATTAAGTCAAAGAAAAGGAGAAGGATTATGGCTAAGATTACTAAGGATATGAATATTATGGAAATTGTTCAGACTTGTCCGGAAAGCGTTGCTGTGTTTCAAAAATATGGTTTAGGCTGTATAGGTTGCGCAGCTGCTCATTTTGAAAATTTGGAGGCAGGCGCAAAAGTTCACGGTTTTGACCCTGATGCAATGGTTGCTGATATCAATGCTTTAATTGGCGAAGAATAATAGATAATTTTTTTAATAAAAGAAAAAGGACGGCTTAAATAAAGCCGTCCTTTGTAGTTATGAATTAATTATTTAAAAATCCTGCCATAGTTGGTTTATTGGTGGCAATAATGTCTGCTGTTTGAGGAACTTTAGACTGAGTTTCTTTTGCTTTTAATGCCATTTCTTTTTCAACCGCTTTTTTAGTCATTTTTTCACAATATCTTGCTAGCCACATCATAAATGCAGGTACAAGAACAAGGGTAGATGCAAAGCCAAATGCGCTATTGAATGTTTTTGCTCTGTTGATGAATTTATTATCTTTAGCAGAGAATACTGTATATATTTTTTCAAGAGCTTCTGAACCTTTAGCTTTGTTGAATGCCTCTTTAATTTCCTCTAAAGTTGCATCCTTTAAAGATTTATTGCCAAATTTTTGCATGATAACGTCAGATTGTTCTTTAACTGTAGTATCAAGGTTTAATACTTTTTTAACATTTCCGCCATTATTTTGCAGGAAGTCAAAGAAACCGTTAATACCGTCTTTATAACCATCTATATTGCTGTATTTGGTTACAATCTGTTCGCTTGTTAGTACTTCAATACCGTTTCCTGCTGTAAAATAGTTTTTAAGTTTATGTAAAAAACCGTTTTGATGGTCTTGAGGTTTTATGTTTAGGGCAAGACCAGACATATTGGCAAATGCATCGGAGAAACCTCTTGATAATGCTTTAGCACCAAAAAGAATTGCACCGAAACTTGATATATCTCGAACAATGATTTCTTTACGTTCTTTATCGCTTTTCGCATTTATATAACGAGGTGGCAAACAGAACCCAAAAAGTAATGTTAGCATTGCCGGTACTGTCATAGATGCTCCGTTGAATTCGAAGTTTCCCAGAAGTTTACTTGCCTTACCGCCTTTCATTGCAGTTTCGCCGGCTTTTGATGCAAGACCTGTAAATGACGGGTCTTTCGATTGTTTGGTTTCTGTGTCATTGTTTGTTTCTAAACCTTTTAAGCCCGGGTCATGTTTAATACCCATATTATAGAGTTTAGGAATTAGTGTATAGAAACTAACTACAGCTCCCCACATGCCAAGGTTTGTAAGCACCCTTGTGCCTGCTCTGTGAGTGTTGAACTTTTTAACAGCATCTGTAATATTATCTGAGTTATATGATACATGTTTAAGTGCATCACTTGTATAATCAGTCAAACTTTGTGTTAATCGTCTGATATTTGTGTTTACTGTTTTTTCTTGTCCGTTTACTTTCAAAACTGCACCTAATTCATCACTTGAAGATGATACGCTTGATTTTCTAAGTTTTGAATACTCATCTACAAGTTGAGCTTGAAGTTTATTAGCTTGTTTTTTATTTCTGTTAGAACGATGAGTTTCAATTTCAATCAGTTTATCAGCAAATGCTTGGGCTTTTTGCTTAAGTGCCAGCCCCTTTAAATTGTTGTCAGCTGAGTTTGTGATAACATTTTCAAAAACCTGTGCATAATATCCTCTTTTGAAATTAACAGGACTGTTCAAATGCTGTTTATTATTCTTAGCATAAGATGCAAAATCTGCCCCTAATGCCTCAATGTGGTTTACATGAACATTATTAGCTGTACCTGATGTTTTTTTGACAACACTGAGTATTCCGAGCGGGATTAAAAATGCGCTTGGTCCGCTAAGAATTTCTCTTATGCCTTCACGTCTGGCAAATTCCCAGTTAAGAGGACCTGTTTTTTTGCCGTTTTCATCTTTTTGTCTGTTGCGGTTTAATCCTTCATAAATACGTGGAGCAACCATGCCAATCCCGTCTTGAGCAATAAATGATGCTGCAAATCCGCCCTTATCTATAGCATCCATAAGAGTAACTACCGGGTTGAAACTACCTGTGAAGGATTGTTGTTTGTTGTAAGAATTTTTCAGATTACTGTTTTTAACAGTATTTGGTGATTGATTTATTGCTTTTACTGACATGTCCCTACTTTAAAATTTCATAACTACACACATATTTAAAAACATCACTTTTACACTTATTGCTTTTTCTGATAATAATTTTAAGAAAAATTAAGATAAATGTATTAAGTGTATTTATTATACTTAATATTTTGTAAATTTGCAAGTTATTTACTACAAATATAACAATAAATTTACAAACCCGTAATAAACCCTTATTATAAATAAAAAATCACCCGTTTGGGCAAAAAATTGACACTATTTTTTTTACTTGGTAAACTTATTTTATGGAAGTAAATATCATCGGTGCAGGACTTGCGGGTAGTGAAGCCGCATTACAGCTTGCAAAAAGAGGAATAAAAGTCAATTTATACGAAATGCGCCCCGTAAAATCTACAGGAGCTCATAAGACAGAAAAGTTTGCAGAATTTGTATGTTCAAACAGTCTTGGTGCAGGGGATTGCTCCAACGCTTCAGGGTTATTGAAAAAAGAAATGGAGCTTTTGGGCGGAGAATTAATTCAGATAGCTAGAGATTGTTCCGTACCTGCCGGTAATGCACTGGCTATCGACAGGGAGTTATTTTCTCAAACTGTAACCGATAAAATTCAAAATAATCCTAATATCAGTGTTATAAAAGATGAAGTAACGCAAATTCCTGATGGTAATACGATTATTGCATCAGGACCTTTGACTTCTGATGCTCTCGCAAATTCAATCAAAGAATTTACTGAAAACGAGCATTTACATTTTTTTGATGCTATCGCTCCGATTGTTGAAAAAGACAGTATTGATTTTGATAAAGCTTTTTGGGCAAGTCGTTATGATAAAGGTGAGGCATCTTATATTAACTGTCCGATGAATAAAGAGCAGTATGAAAAGTTTTATGATATTTTGATAAATGCTCCAAAAATTGAACTTAAAGAATTTGAGAAAAATGCAAAATTTTTTGAAAGCTGTTTGCCAATAGAAGTTCTTGCTTCACGTGGTGTGGACACATTGCGTTTTGGACCGATGAAACCTGTAGGACTTGTCGATAAACGCACGGGTGAAGAAAATTATGCGGTTGTTCAACTTAGGCAGGATAATTCTGCAAAAACATTATTTAATCTTGTAGGATTTCAAACTAATCTTAAATGGGGAAGTCAAAAAGAATTATTGCAATCAATACCCGGACTGGAAAATGTTAATATTGTCCGTTATGGTGTAATGCATAGAAATACATTTATAAATTCGCCAAAAGTATTGAATGCATCACTTCAAACACGTAAACGTGAAAACCTGTTTTTTGCAGGTCAATTGACGGGTACTGAAGGATACACTGAATCCATCGCGACAGGTATGCTGGCGGGAATTAATATGGCTCGATTAATAAATAATGAACCACTTTTAGTTTTACCTAAAGAAACAATTCTTGGGTCTTTAACTCAATATATAAGTGATGAAAATCATGAGAAATTTCAGCCGATAAATTCGAACTGGGGAATTATTGCTTCCATAGAACTACCTAAAAAGGAGCGTAAGAATAAAAAGCTAAAAGCAGAATTACTTTCACAACGTTCAATTGAATACTTAAAAGGGCTCAATTAGAGCCCTTTTTTAATATCCTATGTGTTATTTAAGCTTTTGTATCTATACTTTTATCTTCTTTTTTTTCAAGTCCTACAAATCTTAGTACAGGGTGAATAAGAGCCTGGCTTACCTGCGGTGCAACCAGTGCTAAGCCTACAACAGAACCTATAATGTTGCTTAAATCAACCGCGCCTTTTACTGAATTAAACTTTTCAGGTTTTTCTTTATTTAATTCCGCTATTAAAGTTTCATTATACATATCTTTAACTTTGCAGTTTTTATCTGAAATTTCTTTGTTTAAAGTTTGTAATCTGTTATTTACGTTAATGTTATCTGCAAGTTTTCTGTAATGAGTGTATTCTTTAAAGTTTTTGAAATGTTCAAAACCTTCGGTATTTTTGAATATTTTTTCTTTGGCGAATTTAAAACCACCTTTTTTAAATATTGGTACAATTACAGCCATATATACAGCTAAGCACGTTGCCTGATATAAAAATTCTTTTGTTGCCGCGAATTTTTTTGTATTTTCATCAATATTGCTATCAATTAAAATAAATCCCGGACGTCCGATTGCATTTACGGTAGTTTTACAAATTACCGATGCATCGGTATTTTGAGCAACGTTAACGAGTGTAGGATTTGAAACAGCTTTTGAAATTGCACTGATCATACGCCGCCTACTTTCATCCCTGATTGAGTAATATTTTTAAATGCAGGTCTGGTAATTTGCTGTTGCGGGATTAAAACAGCTGGCGGAGTAACCGCATTTTCTTTTATATCCAGACCTTTTTTAGGTGATATTTTATTCATAACAGGTTTTACTGCGACAGAGCATAAAGCTGGGATAATTAGACCTGCTGCTGTGCAAACACCTATTAGCATTAAACCTGCCTGTCCTTTTTTTACGGCAGAACTTTTCATGTCTGTTTTAACTTTTTCGGTAAGTTTTTGACCTTGAGCTTCAAGTTTTTGAATTTTTATATCAGTAGCTCTAGAGGCAATTTGTTTACCTAATTTTGCCATAAGTTCACCTGATACCCAATATGTAGGAACTGCAATAACTTCGGTTAATAACTCTCTTAAAGCGGCATACTTTTTACTCTCCGGATTTTCGCCTTTTTTAAGCATAGTAAATGTCGGACGGCAAATTCCGTTAGCACTCGCAATTGCAATCATCGGGTATATTGATTTGTTATTATTGCCCAATTTGGAGCATGTATTTTTTATAAAATTAATAAATGACATGATTACGTTAGTTTATAAAACTTGAACAAAAATTTTTTTGCTAGTGTATAATAAAAAAAATGAACTTTTTTATTTTACATTCGTTATAGTAGTATAAAGGACGGAAAAATGAAAGATAGATGTACTAAATACGAAGGATTATTTATTTTTGGTGACGAAGAAACTTTAATACAACACATAGAAAACTGTGAGGATTGCAGAAAAGAACAGGAAGTTATGGATAAAGTTTCCGAGTTGTTAAAAGAGGTTAAACCATACTATATTTCTAAACGCAGAAATACTGCAAAATTGAAAATTGCTTGTGCAATGCTTACTATAATGCTAAGCACAGTAACGATGGGTGTAGTAAATTTCAATACAGACATATCAGATATAATCAAATACGGAAATACATTAAGTGCAGAAGATTTAGGACTGCCTGTAGATGCTTACGGTTTGTTAATGGTGGAATAGTGGATTTTAAAGAGATTGTAAAAAATAACAAAAATAACGTTAGAAGTATTATAAGACTTATCACAAAAGAAACAAATGAAGATTTGGAGCAGGAAGTCTTCGTAAAAATATGGAAAAATAAAGATAAATACAAAGAGCAGGGCTCTTTCAAAAGCTGGATAAATACTATTGCCAAAAATGTGTCAAAAGATTATCTGAAATCATCACAATATAAAAATCAGTCAACTGGAGATGATGAAATTTTGACAACTGTAAAAGATAAAAAGCAATCACCTGAACTTACTTTAATCAGTAATGACAGGCAAAAAAGAATTACAGCCGCGGTTAATTCTTTAAAACCAAAATTCAAAGAAGTTGTTATGTACTGTGAAATTTACGGTTACAGCTATGAAGAAACAGCACAAAAACTTAAATGTCCGCTTGGAACGGTAAAATCAAGACTATACAACGCAAAAAAAGAATTAGCACAAAAGTTAGAAGATTTATTATAGAAAGGATGTACTTTATGATGAAAAAAAGTTTAATTATGGCAAGTTTAATTGTTTTTGCAACAGCATCAAGTGTTTTCGCAGTTGAGAATGCTGCCGCTATTAAAGAGAAACCTAAATGTAATTGCGAAAAACCTCAATGTAACTGTAAAAGACCACCAAAAGGTCCTGATTTTGCAAAACGTCATGCTGAATTTGAACAAAGATTGAAGCTTACGGATGAACAAAAAGCAAAGGCTAAAGAACTTCGTCAAAAAAGTTTTGAGCAAATGAAACCTATAATGGAAAAAATTAAAGAAAAACGTGCGGAAATTGAGGCTGTAAAACTTTCAAGAATGGCTGTTCAGGCACAAAATGAAAAAATTGAGCAATTAAAACGTGAAATTGGCGCATTGAGAAATGAAATGCACAGATTACGAATGGAAAATATGAAAAATTTTGAAGCTTTGCTCACAAAATCTCAATTGAAAGAACTGAAAAAAATGAAAGAAGAAGGTCGTAAAAAATTCGATAAAGAATTCAAAAAACATCCTCGTCCAAAACACGAGCCGATGCCTATTCCTGAAGATCGTCTTATAGAAGAAAAATAATTTACCAAGGGTTGATTTTTTATCAACCCTTTTTTATTATAAAAGTATGATGGTTTTTGATAATATATTAGAATTAATTGGAAATACTCCATTAGTTAAAATTAATAAATTAAATACAGGTAAATCTGTAATTCTTGCTAAAGTTGAAAGTTTTAATCCTGCAGGATCGGTGAAAGACAGACCTGCTTTGAATATGATTGATGATGCGGAAAAAAGAGGGCTTATTAATAAAGATACGGTAATTATTGAACCTACAAGCGGTAATACAGGCATAGGGCTGGCTATGGTATGTGCAGTCAGAGGTTATCGTATGATTTTGACAATGCCTGAAACAATGAGTGAGGAAAGACGAAAACTTTTATCTGCATATGGAGCTGAACTTGTTTTGACAGAAGGGGCAAAAGGAATGCAAGGGGCTGTTGATAAGGCTAATGAACTTCATAAAGAAATAAAAAATTCATTTATTCCTCAACAGTTTTCAAACCCCGCCAATCCTGAAATACATTCCAAAACAACTGCCGAAGAAATTTGGCAATGTACAGATGGTAATGTTAATATTGTTATTGCAGGTGTTGGTACAGGCGGAACTATTTCAGGTATTGCGAAAGCTCTGAAATCTAAAAATCCTAATATTAAGGCAGTTGCGGTTGAACCTTTGTCTTCTCCTTTGCTTTCAAATGGGATGGCAGGGGCTCATAAAATTCAAGGCATTGGTGCAAATTTTGTTCCCGAAAATTTTGATAGAAATGTTATTGATGAAATTTATACCGTATCAGATGAAGATGCAATTGAAACTGCACGCAAATGTGCAAAAAAAGAAGGAATTTTGTGCGGAATTTCATCCGGCGCAGCAATATATGTTGCAAATGAGTATTCGAAAAAATATGAAAATAAAGTTATTGTTGTAATTTTACCCGATACAGGTGAAAGATATTTAAGTGTTTTGTAAACTTTTGTAAAATTTAGTTTATTCGTTTAAAATGTGCGAAAATGCCTCATAGCATAGCATAGCATAGCATTCGTGTATCCGTATGCTTTACGCTGAATACGTAATGTTTCATTTGTTTTTATATATTAACAGAGTATAAAGCAGGAGAAACCTATGGTTCAAATTAATGTTTCTAACGGTCAGGGTATTACACAAGCAATAAAAGCACAAGTTCAAGCAGATGGAGGTACAATCTCAAATAATACTCTGTCAGTCTGGCAACAGGTAATGAGTGAAGTAAAAAATGCTCAAGAAGGTGGTGCACAAATTTATACTGGTGGTGATGATGTTGAAAAACTCAATGACCACTCAAACTGGCAGACTGATTTTAAAGTGATGGCAGGTCAGGTTATAGAACTGGCTCAAGATGTTTGGAATAAAATTGTACAGTTGTTAACAGGTCAATCCGCGCAGCCGGAAACGGTTGCAGAGCCGCAAGTTGTGCAGCAGGCTGTTGAGGAAGTTGCGAAAGACGAAAAGGAAACAACTGAGCAGGCAGTATCTCAAGAACCAGAGGTTTCAAATGATGCAGTGAGTGTTACAGGCTCCTCTCAAACTTTAACAAAAGAGCAGGCTGATGCTCTTGTTCAAGAAACATTAGGTCAACCTTTACCGGAGGACGTTGAAGTATCGTTTATTATGTCTAACAATGATATTATCCCTACTTTTAAAAGAAACGGACAGCCAGTAAGTGCAGATGAATTGAAAAAGCTAGTAACAACTAATGTATTAGAACCCCCTTTAACTACAGATCCTATTAAAGGTGAAAATGACGATTATGATAAAATTGTTCAAGAAGGAGCAAAACAAGTTTCATCAATGCAGGGACATCTATCGCCAGAGCAGCTTGAAGAATTCCTGGCAAATGATACTACATATCAGGGATATGATGCGCAATTAAAACGCATGGATGATAGAATGACAGAAATTGAAAAGTTGTATAATATGCCAAAAGTTAGGGACAGGTTTAAAGATGCACCTGAATTTGGAACTGATGAGTGGCAAGCTACCTTTAATATATTCGATCAACCAGAACATGATGAATATACTAGTTTAGGGTTAGATTATTCATCTTTAAACACTATGCTTGGTAAATATAAAACAGTGATGCAAGATTGGACCGACGGACCATGTGTTGAAAGTTCATTTTTCCAAAGAAACGGTAAAAACTATACTAATCTCGAGCGTATAACATTGGAGGACGGGCGTCGGGCTTGGAAAACTGATCAGGGAACATTCTTACCTGCTCCAGACGGTATGCCTGGCGGTAAAAGAATTGAATAATAAAAAAGGCGAGAAATTTCTCGCCTTTTTTATTATGTTACAGAATGAAATTACATCATTCCACCCATTCCCATACCGCCCGGCATAGCAGGCATTTCAGGTTTATCTTCAGGAATATCAACAACTGCTGCTTCTGTTGTTAACAACATTGATGCAACTGATGCTGCGTTGATTAGAGCTGAACGAGTAACCTTTGCAGGGTCAACGATACCTGATTTAAACATGTCAACATATTCATCGTTCAATGCGTCATAACCGTATGCTCCGTCGTGTGAAAGAACAGTATCAATTACAACATCAGATTTAGCACCCGCATTTCTAGCAATTGCTCTTAAAGGTACATCAAGTGCTGATGTAAGAATTTTGAAACCGATTTTTTCATCATCTGATGAGAAAGTTGTAGTGTTTACAAGTTTTGAAAGTTGTTGTTGAACTCTTACCAATGCAACTCCGCCGCCTGGGACGATACCTTCTTCGTTAGCAGCACGTGTTGCGTTTAGAGCATCTTCAATTCTTAATTTTCGTTCTTTAAGTTCAACTTCACTCGCAGCACCGACTTCGATTACGGCAACTCCGCCTGAAAGTTTTGCTACACGTTCTTGAAGTTTTTCTCTGTCATATTCACTGTCAGATGCTTCAATTTGTTTTCTGATTAGACGAATTCTGTCTTGAACAGCGTTTCTTGTATCTTCGCCAACAACAATTGTAGTTTCGTCTTTTGTAACAGTAACGCGTTTTGCTTTACCCAGCATTTGTGTTGTGACATTTTCAAGTTTAATACCTAATTCTTCAGTGAACATTTCGCCGCCTGTAAGAATTGCGATGTCTTCAAGCATAGCTTTTCTTCTGTCGCCAAATCCCGGAGCTTTAACTGCAACTGCTCTTAAAACTTTTCTCATTGTGTTAACAACAAGAGTTGCCAAAGCTTCGCCTTCAATATCTTCTGCGATAAGAAGCAGAGAACGTCCGTCACGTGCTACTTGTTCAAGAAGAGGTACTAAATCTGAAATCAAGTTGATTTTTTTGTTACAGCAGAATACATAAGCATCTTCCAAGACTGCTTCCATTCTTTCTGCATCTGTAACGAAATATGGTGATAAATAACCTTTGTCGAATTGCATACCTTCAACAACTTTTAAGTTAGTGCCGAAAGATTTGCTTTCTTCAACTGTGATAACGCCGTCGTGACCTACTTTTTCCATTGCTTCGGCAATAAGCTCGCCTATTTCTCTGTTGTTGCCGGCTGAAACGCTTGCAACTTGTGCGATTTCTTCTTTGGTATTAACAGGTCTTGATAATTCTTTGATATTTTTAACTGAAATTTCAACAGCTTTATCAATACCGCGTTTCATAGACATCGGATTAGCTCCTGCTGTTAAGTTTTTCAAGCCTTCACGAACGATTGCCTGAGCCAAAACAGAAGCTGTTGTTGTACCGTCGCCTGCAACATCGTTAGTTTTAGATGAAACTTCTTTAAGAAGTTGTGCACCTGCGTTTTCAAGTCCGTCTTTAAGTTCAATTTCTTTTGCGATAGTAACACCGTCGTTAACGATTTGTGGAGCACCGTATTTTTTTTCTAAAATTACGTTTCTTCCTTTTGGTCCTAAAGTTACTTTAACGGCGTCTGCTACCGCATCAATACCTTTTAAAAGCGACTTTCTCGCTTCTTCGTCAAATACTATACGTTTTGCCATTTTTATTTCTCTCCTTATTGAATAATTGCCAATGCATCTTTTACTGATAGAATTTTGTATTCTACGCCGTCCATTTTAATATCAGTACCTGCGTATTTAGCATAAAGAATTACATCCCCTGCTTTGACATCCATAGGTTCTCTTTCACCTTTGTCATTCATTTTACCTTCACCAACAGAAACTACTTCACCTTTTTGAGGTTTTTCTTTAGCACTGTCCGGAATGAAAATCCCGCCTGAAGTTTGTTCTGTATCTTCAATTACTTTGATAACAATTCTGTCGCCTAATGGTTTTAACATAATAATTCTCCCTTCTTTTACTGATAATATATTTATATAACAAATTTATGTAAAAATAAATTTCCTTAAGGAAAAATTAATTTTTTGAATAATATCGACAATACGGCTATAAACAAAATTTATGTTCATGTTATTCTGAAACTATGAAACGGGTTATGTATGTTCTAATAGTTTTGGTACTAATTCTCGGGCTTTGCAAAGCTTGTATAAAGCGCGATTTTGCGGCAGGAGAAACACCGCAATTGCGTCCGAAAGACGAACTTATTTTGGCTGATTATCCAATTGAACAAAATGTAACGATAAATGGGATTGATTATTTGCAGTCACAAGCTCCAATTGGCAAATTTGGCGGTACTTTTGTAACTTCTACTATTGGTGAAGGTCCAAAAACATTTAACCCGTTTAATTCTAAAGATAATATTTCATCTACGATGTCAGAGATTATGTATGACGGACTTGTAACTACAAATCCCGTTACTGGTGAAACTATACCAAAGCTTGCAAAATCATTTACGGTTAATGACTGCGAATATCTCGTAAATCTGCGCCATGGCATAAAATGGTCGGACGGAAAACCGATTACGGCAGATGATGTCGTGTTCACATGGAATAAAATTATTCTTGGCGGATACGGCAACACCTCAACACGTGATTCCATAATAATTGATGGTAAATTACCTACAGTAACCAAAATTGATGATTTTACGGTAAAATTTGTTACCCCTAAACCTTTTGCGCCATTTTTGAGAATGTTATCTTCGCCGATTGCGCCAAAACATATTTTTGAACCTGCCGTAAATCGCGGTAAAGCATACTTTGACGGATTTTTATCAACAAATACGAGACCTGAAGAATTTGTAACTTCGGGTGCGTTTAAAATTAAAGAATATGTTCCGGCACAGCGTGTTGTGTTTGAAAAAAATCCTAATTATTACGTTATAAATAAAAATGGACAAAAACTGCCTTACCTTGAAAAACTTGTTTATTTAATTGTTGGTGATATAAACAATCAGGTTTTAAAATTTGAGGGTGGCGAGCTTGATGAGATAAGTTTGCAGGGTGCTAATGTTGCGCGTTTTAAAGAAATGGAAAAACATTCAAATTTTACTGTTTATAATATCGGTCCAGATATGGGGACGATGTATCTTTCAATGAATATGAATAACCGAAAAAATGACAAAGGTAAATATTATGTAGACCAGAAAAAACAAGTTTGGTTTCAGGATAAAAATTTCAGACAGGCAGTAGATTACGCTCTCGATAGAAAAAACATGGTGTTTAATATCGCAAACGGGCTTGGTTATCCGTTATTTACACCGGAAACCTTAAATTCAATATTCCTAAACAAGGATTTAAAACCTTATGACAAGGATTTGGAGAAGTCGCGCGAACTTTTGAAAAAGTCCGGGTTCTATTGGGATAAGGCAGGTCATTTATTAGACCGTTTTGGAAATCATGTAGAATTTGACCTTTATACAAATGCGGGAAATACTGAGCGTGAAGCAATAGGTGTTATGGTAAAACAAGACCTTGAAGATTTGGGCATGAAGGTGAATTTTAAACCCGTTGAGTTTAATTCACTTGTAAACAAGCTTATGGCAACGCTTGACTGGGATATGGTTATAATGGGATTTACAGGCTCTCCGCTTGAACCAAACGGCGGTAAGAATGTTTGGCTTTCTGACGGAACATTGCATATATTTAATCAAAGATTAGAGGGCGATGAAAAAAGCCGTCGTTACCCGTTTGAAAATCGTATAGATTATCTTTATACGCAAGGTGCTCTAGCGACCAAATTTGAGGATAGAAAAAGGTTTTATGATGAATATCAAGCAATTGTTTATGATGAAAAACCTCTAATATACATTTATTCACCAATAAGAATTGTTGCAATACGTAATAAGTTTAAAAATGTATATCCGACATCACTTGGAGGAGTTACGCATAATATTGAGGAGTTGTATATAGAATAATGCAAATTTTGTTATACATACTAAAAAGAATTTTACAGACAATACCGCTGCTTATTATAGTTTCGCTGATAAGCTTTTTTATAATACGCTTGTCGCCCGTTGACCCTCTTGCAGAATTGAGGTTAAACCCTTCAGTTTCAAAAGAAACGTTGCAGGCAGAAACTCAGCGTTTGGGATTGGATAAACCGATAATTGTTCAGTATGCTAAATGGGCAAAGTCGTTTGTCAAAGGTGATTTGGGTGTAACTTCGAATGGCGAAAAAGTCAGTACGAAGTTGAAAGAACGTATCCCAAATACTTTGCTTTTGACTACAATTGTAATCTTTTTATCTTGGATTGTCGGAGTTCCGATGGGAATTCTTGCAGCAGTGAATTGGAAAACGTCTTTTGACAGAATTTTAACTGTTTTGACCAGTATAGGAATGGCAATACCTTCGTTTTTCTTTGCGGTTTTGTTATTGATTTTTGCCGTTAAAACGGGTTGGTTTCCCGTTGGCGGTTTGACGAGTTCAAATTTTTTAGAGATGAGTTTCTGGCAAAAGGTTGTAGATATTGCGAAACACCTTGTTTTGCCTGTAACTGTTTTATTTACGCTTTCTCTTGCAGGTTTGCAAAGACAAATGAGAGGAAATTTATTGGATGTTTTAGACAGCGACTATGTTAAATTTGCCCGAGCAAAAGGTTTGAGCGAGTTCAAAGTTATTTTTAAGCACGCTTTAAGAAATGCGGTTAACCCTTTAATTACACTTCTTGGATTTGAATTTGCTGGGCTTTTAAGCGGGGCGGCTTTGACTGAATACGTTTTTCAATATCCGGGGTTGGGACGTTTGATTTTAGAAGCGGTGTTAAAGTCTGACATAAACCTTGTTATGGCATCTTTGATGATGGGTGCGGTAATGCTTATTTTGGGTAACTTAATTGCTGATATTCTGCTTATTATGACTGATCCGAGGATTAGAGGAGGTCAGGCATGATAAAAGATGTTTTAAGACAACTTTGGAAAGATAAATTTGCAAGAATTGCCCTGATAGTTCTCGGTATAATTTATCTTGCATTGTTTTTTGCGGATTTCATTGCACCTTATACAAAAGATTTTTCGGATAGAACAATGGCTTATGTTCCGCCTTCTAAAATTTTTACGATAGATGAAAACGGTAAATTTTCAAAACCTTATACCTACAATTATAAGCGAGAATTTGACCCGAGTGATTTGAAAATTGTCTATACGCTTGACAGAAGTCAAAAGCATTATGTGAAGTTTTTCGCAAAAGGTCAGCCTTATAAGTTTTTAGGTTTAATCCCGATGACACGTCACCTTGTAACGACTGATAATGACGGAAGATTGTTCTTGCTAGGTACTGATATTAATGGGCGTGATGTTTTTTCAAGATTGCTTTTTGGCGGGCGAATTTCTATGACAATTGGGTTTCTTGCCTTGTTTGTATTATTCCCTATCGGGCTTTTATATGGGGGTATTGCGGGTTATTTTGGCGGCAAAACCGATATGATTATGATGAGGTTTGCTGAGGCTGTTATGTCTATCCCGAGTTTTTATCTCTTGATAATTTTAGCTTCAATCCTGCCGTCGGGAATGACGAGTGTTCAAAGGTTTATGCTTATTGTCGTAATCCTTGCGCTTATTGGCTGGGCAGGGTTTGCCCGTGTGGTTCGTGGTATGGTTTTATCTATAAAAAATCAAGAGTACGTTCAGGCGGCTAAATCAATCGGCGCATCGCGCCTTCGCATAATCATAAAACATATTTTGCCTCAAACAACGAGTTTTGTAATAGTTGCAATGACATTATCCGTACCATCTTATATTTTGTCCGAATCTGGTTTAAGCTTTTTAGGTTTAGGTATTCAACAGCCTGATGCAAGCTGGGGGAATATGCTTAAAGAGGCGCAGGAATATACGAATATAATTTACAGACCATGGCTTTTAACTCCCGGATTTTTAATTTTTGTTGCGGTATTGGCTTTTAACTTAATAGGTGATACAATTAGAGATGTGTTGGATCCGAAAAGTAAGGTGCGTTAATGTTTTTAGATATTGTTATTAGAGTTTTATCAGCGTTATTGTTAGGTTTTGCAATCGGTTTGGAACGCGAAATGACTAATAAATATGCGGGCTTGAGAACAAATATTCTTGTTTGTTTGGGTGCATGTATATTTACAATAATTTCTATTTACGGCTTTCCGACTTTTGCTGACGGGGATAACGTAATTGTAGCACAGGCAACAGGGGTAAGAGATACGGCGCGTATTGCGGCTCAGGTTGTTACTGGTATCGGTTTTATTGGCGGTGGGACTGTTCTTCGCCACGGTGCAACTGTTTTCGGGCTTACGACTGCGGCAACTTTGTGGATTGCTGCAAGTATTGGTATGGCATGCGGTGCCGGAATGTATGTTGTAGCAATTCTTGGAACAATTTTATCAATAATTACACTTGTATCAGTAAGGGTTTTTGAAAAAAATGTTCTTGTATCAAGCACCAAAAATACAAAACGTTTGAAAGTTAATATTTCTTGTTTGAGTGAAAAATCTGATGATATCTATAATTATTTAGTAGAACATTATACGCATTTGCGAGAAATATCCAAAAAATTAAATAAACAGGATGAAAATCTTACAAAAATCAATGTAATCCTTGATGTTGTAGGGAAAAAACCTATTCAGACTATGTACAAAACGTTCCAGAAAATTGACGGTATTGAATCTATTTCAATACAAGAGTTTGTGGATTAATTTTTATAAATGGGCAGAGTAATTTCGAATTCTGTAATATCAGCTGTTGCTCGGGTTAATTTTATTTCAGCATTTTGTGCAAGCAGATTTTGGGCGCAAATGTGAAGTCCAAGTCCGCTACCTGTAGATTTTGTTGTAAATCCTGCACAAAAAATACTTTCGGGATTTTTGACCGGTTCGCCGTTATTTGAGATTTTTATTGAAACAATTTCGTTAATTTGAAGTGATATATTAATTTCACCTTTATCAGTGATAGCCTCAATTGCATTTTTGATAATATTGACCATACATGCAAGGAATTTATTTTCATCAATAAATACAGGCGCAGTGTCCTTTCCTTCAAGATTGATTTTTATATCTTTATCGCCGATGTAAACGGTTGAAAGGTTTATACCTTCTTGCAAGACTGCTTGTATATCGCAGATTTCAGGTGAAAAATTATTCAAAGATTTTAAATCTAAAAGGGAATTATTCATAATTTTTAAAGATTTTGTTATGCAATTTATTGCATTATCTATTGAGGCGTTTTTAATGCCATTGTTTTCAAGATTTTTTTTGATAATTCTTGTATAAAGTTCGCAAATGGAAATATGATTTCTTATTTCGTGTGCTATACATCTTGATTGTTCTGAAATTGTGTTGTTCATAAAATCCTCTAACAAGAGAGGTTCGGTAGTTTATACCGAACCTCTGCAAATTTTTAATTTTTTTTTATGCTCGGATTGCTTTTCTGTTTGCAAAACCGTTGTTTAGCGCATAAAGTACTGCTTGAGTTCTGTCATTTACCTGTAATTTTTGGAAAATATTGTTTACGTGTGTCTTAACAGTAGTTTCCGAGATAAATAATTTTCCTGCAATACCTTTGTAGTTATTGCCCTGTGTTAATAATTCCAAGACTTCTTCTTCTCTTGCTGTCAAATAGGTAAGAAGATTTTCTTCTGAAACAGATGCTTCTTCTTTGAAAGAACGCTGGAAGTATTCAAAAAATCTTGAGGTAAGAGCTGTAGGAAGGTAGATTTTTCCGGATGCAACTTCGTCAATTGCATAGATTAACTGCGCGGATGCCATAGTTTTTAAAACATAGCCTTTGGCACCGAGTTTCATAGCTCTAAAAATTAAGTCAGCATCATCATAGCCGCTTAAAGCGATAACTTTTACGCCAAGCTCAAGTTTTTCAAGTTCCTGGATAGCTTGTAAGCCGTCTTTTTCGGGCATATTTATATCCATTAATATAATGTCGGGACGATATTTTTTAGCGAGGCTTATACCCATATTAGCACTTGTTGTTGCGCCTACTACATCATAGCTGCTTTCAAGTGTAATAAGTTCTTTAACTCCTCTTAAATGATCAGCATTGTCATCAATTAAAAGTATTCTTGATTTTCTTTTAAACTCTCTCATTTTATCATCTCCCTGTTTTAGTTCCCTCTACACTATAGATACTACTACTTTTAGAGGGTTATTTTCATCCATGCCCTGATTGATATTAACTTGTTGTGGGTTTGAGAATTTGTCTTACATCTTTGGATTGATAAAATGCCTCAACCATGCTCTACACCATGCTTTTACGTTTTGTGACCGCATGATTGATTTTCAAATATTCTAATATATTTGAATTAATCCGCTTGTGGTATAATTTTGTTAAAGGGAGAAAAGGCAGATGGATATAATCGTATTTTTGGTTGGTTTTTTAGTTGGTGCTTTGTGCGTATTTATACCGTTCAAAGTTATTAATAAAAATAATAAAGTATCTCAGGATATGATGCTCGAACAAATGAAGTTGTATTTTGAAAATACAGCTAACAGAATTTTTAAAGAGAGTTCATCAGAACTTTCCGAGCACAATAAAGAAAAGTTAGAGGAATTTTTCAGACGTTTTAGAGAGCGTATTGAGGATTTTGAAAAACGTGCCGAGGAAAATTTCAAAGCGGAAACAGAACATTTTACAAAATTCGATATGAATATTAAAAATTTTCTTGAAACAGGTAATAAAATTTCGCACGATGCAAATTCGCTTGTAAATGTTATGAAATCTGATAACAGAACATCTGGCCGCTGGGGGGAAATTGTTCTGGAAAGAGTTCTTGAAGCATCAGGTTTGCGCAAAGACGAAGAATATAAAATTCAAATGGGAACAGCTGAGGGTAGACCTGATGCAACAGTATTTCTGCCAGAGGGTAAATGTATATTTATTGACAGTAAAACTTCTTTTGCGGCTTGGGACGGGTTTGTAAATGCAGAAAATGATAGTGAAAAACAAATTCATTATAAACAATTTATAGATTCAACAAAAGCTCATATTTCAGGACTTGCAAAGCGTGATTATTCCGTTGAAGAAACTTCGCCTGATTATGTTTTAATGTTTATACCTATAGAAAGTTGTTATTCTATGATGTTCTGTGATGAGTGTGCGTTGTGGGATTTTGCGTGGAAAAACAAGGTAATGCCTGTTTCTCCGTCGACATTGTTGGCTTCTTTAAAGATTATTAATTCTTTCCATGTTGTAGACCGCCAGAATAAGAATGTATTGGAAATGGCAAAACTTTGTACAAGTGTTCATGATAAGTTTGCTGCGTTGTTGTCAGAACTTTTGAAAATTCGTGACAATCTTGATACTTCACTAAAAAAACTTAATGGAACAGGTAATATTATAAATCAAATAACAAAACTCGAAAAACTCGGGTGTACATATACTAAAGAAATTCCAAAAGTGCCTGAAGAAATGGAACTTTAGTTACATCTTGATTTTATTTTACCGTAGTGATAATATTTTGGAATATGATAGAAAAACCTTTTACTGCAAAAGACAGAATTATCTTAGCGTTGGATGTAGATAATTTGAAAGAGGCAGAAGACCTCGTTAAAGAATTAAAAGATTATGTGGGATATTTTAAAATAGGTTTGCCTTTAATTGTAAATTACGGCTTTGAGGCATTTAGATTGTTGCGCGAAAACGGAGCAAAGTGCTATTATGACGGTAAGTTTCATGATATTCCTCATGCTGTTCAAAAAGCTTGTATAAACCTTGTTAAAAATAATGTGGATTTCTTTAATGTTCATATACAAGGCGGGTCTAAAATGACTTCTGCTGTTGTTAAAGCAGCTCGTGCTACGGCAAAATCATACGGGCTTGAACCACCGACAATTTTAGGTGTTACTCTTTTATCAAGTTTTGGTCAAAAAACACTTACAACAGAACTCTGTGTAGATAAAAATATTGAAGATTTTGTTATTCAACTTGCAAAAGTTGCAAAAGAAACGGGACTTGATGGTGTTGTAGCCAGCGCAGAAGAGGCAAAAAGAATTAGAAAAGAAATTGGTGAGGATTTTATTATTCTATGTCCAGCAACACGTCCTACGTGGTCATCAGTTAATGACCAGGTAAGAGTGGATACTCCGCGTGATGCAATTTTATCTGGTGTTGATTTTATGGTTGTTGGAAGACCTATTACAACCGCAGAAGACAGAGTTGCAGCCGCAAAGCTTATTATTGACGAAATTGAAACTGCATTAGAAGACAGAAATTCTGTCAGATAATATATATTTGTGTTTAGACGGATTGTATGTATAAACTCTGTAGGATTTACCGTCTGTGTTAATTTTTACTGAATTATGCCTATCAGTTCTGTAGATATCAGTATTTCTTAAAATATCAAGTGTTCCTCTGTTTGGATGACCGAATGCGTTTGGTCCTGTTGATATTATAGAAATCTTATTGCTCAAGTGATTAATCATTTCAGAATTTACAACATTAGGACCGCCGTGATGTCCTACTTTTAATACATCAATATTTACAGGCATTTTTGTCTTTAATTGTTCAAATGCGGCTGTACCCGCATCACCCATAAACAGCATGTCAAAATCTTTATAATTTAGATGTGTAATAATTGATTTCTCATTATCTTCTTGTGAATTTGCAATAAATGTATTTAATCTAAAATCATTTTCAGAATATATTATCCCTTTTGGAATTTTTGTCGAAATCTCTTTTGTGCGTAAAGTTTT
This sequence comes from uncultured Candidatus Melainabacteria bacterium, assembly GCA_950096985.1. Classification (GTDB taxonomy): domain Bacteria; phylum Cyanobacteriota; class Vampirovibrionia; order Gastranaerophilales; family Gastranaerophilaceae; genus Stercorousia. Next base: position 32,947 of record CATNBA010000009.1, on the reverse strand, counting down.
GTATATATTTACTGAAGTCATTGATTTATCTTTGAAGGTATTTATATATACTGTTTTTACATTAAGATTATTCATTATATCTACAGCCCCGCCGGAATGATCGTTATCAAAGTGTGTAATAATCATGCCTTCTATATTTTTAATCCCTCTGTCTTTCAGATATTTAATAATAATAGAATTTGCCTGAGCCTTACTTCCTCTATAGCTTGCTCTGCCTGTATCGATTATAAAGTATTTATTTTGCGGAGTTTTGATAAGGAAACAATCTGCATTTTGAACATCAAATGTTATAATTTGCAGATCTCTCGAGGGGATATTTATCACGGTAATTGATAGTAAGATTAAACAAGATAAGCAAATAGTAATAATTTTTTTACTAAATGTCGTTTTAATGGAAAGTGTAATGAGCAAAATAATTATGTAATAAATACTGATTTGAAAAATATTTGGATGTGTTGTAGTCAAAAGAGAATGTGAAAGCGTTGAGAAAAAGTTTGAAATAAATACTATGCAGTGTAAAATATAATTCAGTACAAAATCAAAAACCATACAAATTTTGTCTGTAAACGGAGTGAATATCGCAAGTATTGAACTTATAAAACCGCCAAAACTTATGACGCTTAAAAACGGCATACTACAAACATTTGCCAGTACCGAATATGTGCTGAAAGTATTAAAATAAAACATCTGTATAGGTGCAACCCAAATTTGTGCAACAATAGGAATTAATATTGCCCCTGTAAGCCAATTTGGTATTTTGCTGTCCTTAAACCTTTCAAATATAATATTTGCAGTAGTGAGTATCCCGAAAGTTACCAGGAATGAAAGCTGAAATCCAACATCATTAATAAATGCGGGATTATATATAAGCATAATCATTGCGACAAGTGCAAGAAGAGACACACTGTGCGCATCTCTGTCTATTAATTTCCCTGCAAGCACAAGCAATAACATTAGTGCTGCTCGGATTACTGATGCGCCTAAACCTGTCATAAAAGTATAAATTATCACAATTCCCATACCGCTTAAAACAGTTAATTTAAAAGGTACTTTTATGCGTCTCATAAAAAATACCCAGAATCCGTAAATAAAAGCTACGTTCATTCCTGATGCGGCAAGAATGTGTAAAAGTCCTGAATTTACAAATGATGTTTTAATATAATCAGGCGGTGCAACGGCATCATCCCCGAATACTATACCGCCTAATATTTCAAGATTTGGCGATTTTAAATATTTACTGTGAACTCCAATGATTTTATCTCTTAGTATATTCAGATTTTGTAAGAATTGCCATTTGAATGAAAGTTTATCTTTTAATGGTTTGCAGTTTTCTTTATTTGCATAAAAAACAGTGTATGTGTCAAAATTCTTTAGATATTTGCCGTAATCAAACTGTGATGGGTTTCCTGCTTTAAATGGCGTTCTTAAATTTCCGTACATTTCATAAAAGTCTCCGATTTGGAACTGTGAAAAGTCTTCATCATCAGAGGCAATTGTTACGAGTGTTTTACCCGAAACTTTTTCTCCATTAATTTCAGATACTTTAAAGAAAAATTTAGTTTTAAGTTTGTCATTAGAATTTGGTATAGATACAGCTTGTCCTTTAATTGAAACTTTTTGTCCCGCACTGCTGACAAGCCCGTCTGTCGAATGAATTCTGAAATAAGAGTTAGAAAATCCAAGATAAAATATGACAATCCAGAATATAATATATTTTGCAGGCAGGTAATTCCGAATTATCATAAAAATTGAAACAACGGTTAAAATTCCTGCGCATAAAATCCCGTTATCGTTAAAGAAACTCAAAATCCCGCACATAAAAATAATAGCAGTAATAAACATTACCGCATTTTTATTTTGTAAAGCAGTATTCACACAATTCTTAATCACCGCAATTATTATATTTCAAATATTGCTATATTGCAAATTTATTCCTTACCGAAAACCCACCAGCCTTTGCGTCTCTGACACTGGTCTTCCCTAGCCGTATTACTTTGTTTAATCGGTGAATGAGATGCAAATACGCTCTTTGACAATGTATTTATATATTTGTTGTTAAGGTGCGCATAATCGAATAAAATTACACCGTTAGCATTAACTTTTCTTGCCTCATGGATTTGTCTTATCAAATCTTCATCCGAGCCGCCCATAAAGGTTACAAAAAGCCCTGCATAAAAATCAGTGTTTCCTGATTTTGCGTTAATTACATCAGACATCATTTTGTTTGCTGTTTTTGAATCGCAGGTTAGGAAAAGCGGAGTTAAACCATTTAAGTATCCTCTGGTTGACCAGGTTTTCCAATCCTGATGCTTAGAATTTAAGGCAGACTGTCTATCGGGAAATATTACTGCACTTATATATGTGTTTGTTCTTTTGCCAATCTGTCCTGCTTTTTTTACCATATTTGTAATTTGTTCTCTGCGATAATTATTCCAATCCTGCCAGAGCGGGTCTGTCTTTTTTAGGACAAAAGGATCTGCTCCGTATATGGTAAAGAATTCGTTTCTTGCATATTCCGTAAATCCCCAATTAGCATTCTCATTAGTACTTATGCAGTTCGGGTATCTTATATAATCAAGATTAATCCCGTCAGGTTTGTAAGTTGTTGCTATTTCATCCAATAATTTAACAATAAAATCCTGTACATAAGGATTTGCAGGGTCAAGAAAATATCCGTTATGTTCTGATGCAGAACGTGACGGAGAGAGTAAATCAGCATCTTTTTTTGTTTTATTACCCCAGGATGGATTTTTAGCAAGAATGCTTTGGGGATTTGTATCAGGATTTTGGTTACCTGCATAGAAAGTTTCAAACCAGGTATGAACTTTCATATTACGTTTATGTGCTTCTCTAATCCATATTTCAAGAGGGTCAATTCCTACAAATTGTTCATATTGCGGAGTAAATCCATAAGCCTGCATTGTTTTACTGGGGAATATGGTTTTGCCGTGGTAATAAGTTTCGAGGAAAATATTATCAATTCCGGCAGTTTTCAGTCTGTCGAGTGATGCTTTAATATCAGCCTCTGTTTTTTCTGTTGGTCTTAACCAAATACCCTTTAACTCCCCGTTTTTATATGGGAGTACACTTTTTAAAGCATCATTTGAGGCATCTATTGCTGCTTGTGAATATTTTTGGACTTCTTCAGGATTTTTTCTTGCTTTTTTTAAGTAATTTTTTGCATCATTAATATAGCTGTAGGGCAATTTCCAATTGTAATCTGGGCTTGTTGAACGATAGTATTCAAGCATTTGTTCTGCTTCTGCAATCTTTTTTTCGGATTCATATATATAGCTTTCAGAAGTTGTATATGTATATATAAGTTTGGAAGATTTATCTATATATATTTTTGTGCCCACTTTAATTGCAGAATTCATCCAGACTTTTGCGCGTCCGTGTCCGCTGATAACAAGTCCGTCATTTGGAATGAAAGAATCAGCGCCTGAAAGTTCAGTTACGGTATTTCCCTGAACAACAGCTTCTGCGCCGAATTCATTTGTATTTGTTCTTATACCGTAATTTGGAGTATAAATTACAAGTTGATTTATACCGCGTGCACCAGGCAGATAACTTCCTGTTCTGTTGGTCAAAGCTGTAGGGTCCATTGCATTAATTAAATTTTTTGTGTAGCTGAAAACCACTTCGTTTTTTGCAGGCTGATAAGGTTTGAATACAGGCGGCAAAATTTCTTCAGGAAAACTAACTTCCTGAATATTGTCATCTGTTTCTGTAATAGTATTAACAAGCGGCTGACTTTTTATTTGACGTCTCGCAGTAAGAACGGTTGAAAGTTCATCTGCATGGCATGCCGAATTTGCAATCAGCATTAACGCTAAACTCATTATTAATTTTTTCATCTCTTACTCCCTGTAATATCCGGATTTTCTATAATCTGCCTCATCAAGAGATCGGATTTTTTTCTGAAGCTCGGTAGACGGCTTCATAGAATATGATACATCATAAAATTTTTTTGCGTTAATTAAATCTGCAAATTTTTCATAAATTGTTGCAAGTCTTAAATTTAAAGTATATTTATTGCTATATCCGTTATTATAAGCAATATTATAATGGTACAAAGCTTTTTTGTATTCATTTCTTTTATAGAAAAATTCCCCGAAATAAAAATTAGCACTCGGGTCTTTAAAATTTATATTTATTGCTTTACAGAAGTTTTCTTTTGCCAGTCTTGGTTTATTTTTTTCATCATAAATTCTGCCAAGCTGAACATATGGTTCAATTCTGCTATTATCAACTTTGGTTAAAATATAATATTTTCCGGCAGCTGAATTTAAGTAATGTTCTTTAGTTTCAGGTACAGAATTTCTTTTGTATAATACAAAAAAATTGTCAGCTTCTTTTTGAATTTCTGTAAAATTTAAATTTTTATAATCAAACAGCACTGAATTATGTTCAACCCTTCCGGATTGAATTGCAAATGAGGTGTTTATTGTTAAGAACAGTGCTGTTATTACGAATATATTTTTATAAATCATCAATACTTGGTGAAGTTTTGATATCATGGTCATTCATAAATGAATGATCATCAAGTGCCGGGTCTGTATACATAAATACACGTCTAATAAATTTAATAAACGGCTGGTTATATCTTTCGTCCTCTACAGGCTCTGTTAACGGTTCGCCATTTGCCTTTGCTACAGATTTTCTTGCCGCATTAATTGTAGCTTGTGAATAACCGTTATTTCGCATATAATCTTCACTCACAGTATCTTCTACAGTCAATTCTGCAAACGAAGGTAATGCAAATAATATTAATAAACCTATTGTTAAAAATCTTTTTTTCATTTCCACCTCAATGTAATTATAATACTTTTTGTAGCAGTTACAAAGATATTATAATTTCTTTACAAAAAATCTGCCATATACTATTCGTATGATTTTATTATAATTTCTTCGAGTTTTTCAAGAAGTTTATCTTCGGGAACTTTTGCGATAATTTCGCCTTTTTTGAAAACTATTCCTTCGCCAACTCCGCCGGCTATTCCAAAATCAGCGTGTTTTGCCTCCCCAGGACCGTTTACGGCACACCCCATAGTGGCTATAGTAATAGGTTTATCAAGGTTTTTAAATCTTTCTTCAACTCTTTTTGCCAGTCCGATTAAATCAATTTGCGTTCTGCCACAAGTAGGGCATGAGATGAAGTTGACACCTTTTTCGCGAAGCCCCAAACTTTTCAGAATATCAAATCCGGCAGTAACTTCTTCTGCAGGGTTTTCGGTTAAAGAAACTCTTATGGTATCGCCAATACCTTCCGCAAGCAGAGTACCTAAGCCTACGGAAGATTTGATAAGTCCGCCGCGTAAAGTTCCCGCCTCGGTTACTCCAAGATGGAGTGGGTATGGGATTTTTTCTGCAATTGAACGGTAAGCCTCAATGGTTGTTAAAACATCGGAAGATTTAAGTGAAACTTTGATTAAATCAAAATCCAAATCTTCAAGTATTTTTATGTGTCCCAATGCACTTAAAACCATTTTTTCAGACAAAGGAATATCTTTATCCTGTAAGTCTTTTTCTAAAGAACCTGCATTAACTCCTATTCTTATAGGTATTTGCTGCTGCTTTGCCAGTGTAACCACTTTTTCAACATTTTCCCGTTTGCCTATATTGCCCGGGTTAAGTCTTAATGCATTAATACCGTTATTTATACATTGGATTGCAAGTTTATAGTCAAAATGAATATCTGCAATTAAAGGTACAGGAGATTTTTTTACAATTTCTTTTATTGCATCTGCGGCATCTTTGTTTAAAACCGCCAACCTTACAAGTTCACAGCCTTTATCAGACATTTCATTAATCTGGTTTAATGTTGCCTGTATATCGCGAGTATCTGTGTTACACATTGATTGAACACTTATTGGAGCATTGTTGCCAATATTTACATTTCCTATTGAAATTTGTTTTGATTTTCTTCTTTTTATCATATTATTATGATAACACAAAGGAGAAAGTCATGAGAGTTGCAATTATTTCTGATATTCATGCTAATTGGCAAGCACTTGATGCGGTTATGGAGGATATAAAATCACAGGGTTGTGAAAGAGTTTTATGCCTTGGAGATCTAGCTATGGCAGGTCCTCAGCCGAGAATGGTAATTGATTTTGTAAGAAAGCAGGATAATTGGGAAATTATTCAGGGAAATACCGATAAATTAATTGCGGATTTTTCTCCTGAAATTATAGAAGATATGAAATCAAAATTCCCGGTAATGGCAAAAGCACTTGTGGATGACGTTTATTTCCTTGAAGATGATAAAAAAGAATATTTAAGAAATTTATCTGCACAAAAAAATTTAGAAATTGAGGGGGTAAAGATATTGATGGTGCATGGTTCGCCAAGAAGAAATAATGAAGATATATTGCCCGATATGCCGCTTGAGCAGATTGAAGAAATTTTAAAAGATGTTGCAGTAGATTTAATATTTTGCGGACACACACATGTTCCATGCGGTTATCAAACTGACAGCAGAAAAACTCTTGTGAATGTTGGCAGTGTCGGACGTCCTATGACATCAAATCCTGAAGCTTGTTATGTTATTGCGGATATAGAAAACGGAGGATTTTCTATAGAGCACAGATTTGTGGATTATGATAGAGAAACTGCTGCTGCCATTATGCGTTCAAGAGATTTTGATGGTTGTGAAGTGCTTGCAGAAATGATTTTACATCCGACCCAAAGGCATGCTTAATATAATTTAACAGATATTAAAGTTTTTAGATGATTATGGCGTATATTATTTTATGACATTTTGGCAATCTTTAAAAAACAATTGGTATAACGGTAATTTCGCGAAATGGACCCAAGTAATAGGACTTGGCGCATTTGGTGTTGGACTAACCGGTATGGTTGTTAAAAATCCTAACGGGGGGGGGGCTTTCACGGCTGTAATTCCATCTTTAATTCAGGGTTAAACAATGGATTTGGTTTAGGAGCTAACAATTATAATAATTATTTATTTGATATATCTAATCCTTATGCTTTTTTGAATTCAATTAATCAGGATGTTTCAGTTTCGCGTACTTCTTCTGTGAACCTAGTTGATAAAAATCAAAGAATTTCGCAAAAAATTTCTTTGCCCGAGTTAAAAGCTAATGTGGGGAAAGCTCAGGAGTTTTTGCAAGAGCACTTGGCTAATCTTTCTGATGCAGATTTGGAAAAACTCGGTATATCTTCTGCTAAACGTGACAGGTTGCTTAAATATATTGCGAATATAAAATATGAAGATGATCCGCTTCACGACACAATGCATGGCGGAGACAAAAGTGACGGATACGCAATCACTGTTAATACAAAGCTTCAAGACACTGATAATCTTGCTAATATGGTCACAATGCTTGTCCATGAGGCAAATCACTGTGATGAAGCTTACTTAAGAGATAATCCCGATAAAAGCGAAATCGGCGATACAAGATACCGTGATGTCTCGGGTAACCCTATCACAGCACCTTACATAAATACTAAGTGGGAAGAAAGAGCCTGTGAGACATTGGGAGTAATGACCTGTGCTGTTTTGATAGATAAAGGAGAACTCCCGAATTATTCAAGATATAATAATCACCAATTTACCGAATACCTGACAAATCCTGATTTACTGACACAAGATATAGATGAATGGTGTAACAGAGGATATACCAATTATATTGATGATTTTGACGGTAATGTAACGTTTGAACATATGAGAATGCCGGATGTAGATAACGGAGGTTTAACAGACGCTAAAATACAAATCAAAAAAGGCGATATTGTTAAAGTCGACGGAAAAGAATACACTATAGGAAATGGAATATTTATGGAAAGCTCTGACAGTGCTCCGATTATTCAATTCTGCGATTACACGACTCAACCTCCAACAGGACTTATAGAAGGACGTATTATATTTGACGGACTTGAACCGACCCAATCGGAAAAAGAAAAAGTAGGACTTGATGATATCACCCAAACCGCTCAGACAGTGGAAATCGTCCGCAACGGACAAGTCGTTTATACTGGCAAAGTTTACAAATAATTCATTTGTGTTAATATACAGATAAGGAAGTCTTTATATGTATATTAATAAGGAACAATTAGTTTCATATATTAAAAAACTTACAGAACCAAAAGTTCTTGTTGTCGGCGATTTAGCTATTGATGAAATGATTTACGGTGACGCGGAAAGAATTTCCCGTGAAGCTCCTGTTTTAATTCTTCGTCACTCAAATACAAAATTAATTTTAGGAGCAGCATCAAATGCGGCTCATAACGTTTCAGCCTTAAATAACGGAAAAGTCAGCGTAATAGGTGTTTGTGGAGATGATTTTCAGGCAGGACAATTACGCGAAACTTTTGAACTCGCTAATGTAAATTGCGGACGATTAGTTGTTGATCCGTCAAGAAAAACTACTACAAAAACAAGAATTTCAGGCTCAATTACAACTTCTATTACACAGCAGATTGTAAGAATTGACAGACAAACAGACGGATATTTAAGTCCAGAGATTGAACAGGAAGTTTTAAAACAAATTGAAAGAGCAATTCCCGAACATGATGCTGTTATTTTATCAAATTATCATATCGGAACACTTACACCAAATATTATTCAAGAAACTATAAGACTTGCTAATCAGTATAACAAAATTGTTGTTGTTGACGCACAAAAAGAATTAGACGTTTATAAAAATGTAACTTCAATGACACCAAATTTACCTGATACACAAAAAGCAGTTGGTTTTTCAATCGAAAGCGAAGATGATTTAAAAAGAGCAGGAGATAAATTGCTCGAAGAAACAAATGCAAAATCAATTCTGATTACCTGTGGAGCTGATGGAATGTTTGTAGCCAGAACTCACGGAAATTACACAAAAATTCCTGTGTTTAATAAATCGGAAGTATTTGATGTTACAGGTGCAGGCGATACTGTTACCGCAGTTTATACACTTGCGCTTGCAACAGGGGCAGACCCTGCTTATGCGGCAATTATCGGTAATATTGCAGCCAGTATCGTTGTCAGACAATTCGGATGTGCGACAACATCTGTTGATGAACTTTTAAATGCTGTTGAAAAACTCTAACAGTAAAATATGGAGAGAATTTTATGGAAAAAATAACAGAAATTTTAAAGAAATTTAAAACTGTAGATTTAATTATTATAGCAGGGATAATTCTTGCCTTAATCGTTGGATTTTTTACATTTAAAAATTTTAGACAAACTGCATCTAATCAAATTGAGGCTACTTCTAAAATTTCGTTTCAGGTATTTATCAGAGGCGTAACTCTTACCGGTAACGAAATTCCTATGCAGGCTAAAGACAAAACTTTTATCAGTATAAGAAATGTTCCTTATTCTGATTTAGATATTATCTCTGTTAAAGCTGAAAGAAAAAAAGTTGTATTACCTGTTTTAAACAGCAAAAAAGTTATGGTAGTTGAAGATGTTTCCCAGGCAAATATGTATGACATTACGGTTACATTAACAGACACCGCAAAAATTACTAAAGACGGTGCTGTTGTTGGCGGTAACAAGATAAAAATGGGTTTGCCGATTACTCTTGAAGGTAAAGATTACAAATTCAACGGTACAGTTTCAGATTTAAAAGTTATGCCAGAAACTAATGATAATAAATTTCATGATGCTATAAATACAAATAATGATGTTCAATAAGATTTTAGAATTTACTCAGAATAAAACAGAATATTTATATGAAAACAGCTTGTTTTTACAGAATATAGACAAACTTATTTTTGCATCAATTGCCGGTGTATTTATTGCATCAACCGTTATGCCATCAGATATAATCGGTTTTATTGCGTTAATAACAGTGTTTTTAACATTTGTAAAAATAGTTTTTAAAAAAGGACAGCGGCTTGACTGTGAAACTTTTGAACTGTGGTTGTTAGCCTACTTTATGATAGTAATAATAAGTCTTGCAGGATCTACACTTTTTGCATTGAGTTTGAAAGGCTTTTTTAAAACTTTTACATATCTTGCATTTTATGCTTCAACGGTACAATATCTGAAATATAACAGAGATAAAGTTCCTTATATTTTATCTGTAATCGGTGTTTGTGTGAGTTTTGAGGCTGTTGCAGGATTTTTGCAGAATTTTGCTCATGTTGAAGAAATTTCTACCTGGCAGGATGTTTCAAAACTTAATCCGGAACAGGTTATGACAAGAGTTTATGGAACATTAAAACCTTTAAATCCTAATTTGTTAGGCGGATATTTTGTTGCGGGCATACCTGCTTTATACGGGATTAGTGCATATTGTCTTAATAATAAAAAATATAATTTTGCATCAGGTTCATTATTATTTGCACTATTATCAACTGTAACTTTGTTTTTGACAGGGTGCAGGGGTGCATTTATCGGTATGATGGTAATAATAGCCGGGATGTTTGCGGTTTCTGCAAAATATTTGTGGCAAAATTATAAACAAATTTATTTATCCCTTGTCGGCGGAGTAGCTGCAATTGCAACTTTTGCAGTCATGCTGAGTTCGTCACTGCGAGCAAGAGTTTTGTCTATATTTGCTATGCGTCAGGATAGTTCAAATTCGTTCAGGTTTAATGTTTATCAATCATCTTTTGACATGTTTAAAGATAACTGGCTTTTAGGTATAGGTGTTGGCAACAAAAATTTTCGCGAAATCTATGGTTTATATATGAAAACAGGTTTTGATGCACTTAGTGCATACAATATTTATCTTGAAATTGCTGTTGAAAGCGGTATTTTTGCACTGATTGCATATATGGGATTTTTGATAACATTAATAAAAGATGCCGTAAAATTTATACTAAAATCAGTAGATACCAATGCGGTTATTTTTGTTGCAGCAGCATTGATTTCAATATGTGCCGTAAGTGTTCACGGGCTTGTTGATACAGTATTTTTTAGACCGCAAATTCAATTTATTTTCTGGACTATGGTTGCAATTGTAAGAGTGTTTATTAAGCTTATATAAAGGCATGGAAATCCTGTGGTAAACTAAAATTATAATAGATATAGGAAAAAAGGAGAGATATATGATACCTATTTTAGATTCAAAACGTCAGTACGCAGCAATTGGGGCAGAAGTTGAAAAAGCAGTTTGTGAAGTTTTACGTTCAGGCTCTTACATTTTAGGACCGAACACAAAAGCTTTTGAACAGGAAATGGCTGATTTTTACGGATGCAAATATACTGTAGGCTTAAATTCCGGTACTGACGCATTACACCTTGCACTAAGAGCATTAAACATCGGTGAAGGTGATGAAGTTATTACAGTTGCATTTACATTTGTTGCAACTACAGAAGCTATCGGCATTGTCGGTGCAAAACCTGTTTTTGTTGATATTGATAAAGATACATTTAATATGGATGCTTCAAAATTAGAAGCTGCTATAACTTCAAAAACAAAAGCGATTATACCTGTTCACTTATACGGACAGCCTTGTGATATGGATACAATTATGGCAGTTGCCAAAAAACATAACTTACACGTAATTGAAGACTGCTGTCAGGCAGTGGGAGCTTTATACAAAGGTAAAATGGTAGGTACATTCGGTGAATTCGGATGTTTAAGCTTCTATCCGACTAAAAACTTAGGCGGTATGGGCGACGGCGGCTTAATCATGTGTAATGATGAAACTCTTAAAGACCGCGTAATCGCTTTAAGAAATCATGGCGGTGCTATTCGTTACCATCATGATGAAATTGGTGTAAACAGCAGACTTGATGAAATTCAATCAGCTATTTTACGTGTAAAACTTCCTCATATTAAAGAGTGGAACGAAATGAGACGTAAACACGCTTATTACTATAATGAATTATTTAAAGACTGTGCAGATATTCAAACACCTGTTGAGTTGGATGATACATATTGTGTTTACCACCAGTACACAGTAAAAATTCCAAACCGTGACGAAGTGCACAAAATGCTGCAAGAACGTGGTATAGGCGCAATGTTATATTATCCTATTCCTTTACACTTACAAAAAGTTCATGAATACTTAGGTGTTGGCAGAGGGTCATTACCGGTATCTGAAGAAAATACAGATTTGGTAGTATCATTACCAATGTTCCCTGAACTTACAGAAGAAGAACAAAGAATAGTAGCATCAACATTAATTGATTGTATTGAAAAATCTAAATCGGTTGCGGCTGTTTAATTAATTACTATGACAAAAACGACGATACTTTAGGGTATCGTCGTTTTTTATGCTAAACTGTACAAATTCAAAGCAGAACCTTTTTCTTGATAAAGCATTCGATTAAAATCGTCATTTGAAAAAGGATTTGTGCCGGCAGTCCCTTTTTGCATAAGGTTTCGTGCAACTTCATAGGCATATTCGTTATTATTGTAAGAGTTTGTTACACCCCAGTTAGGATTATTGGCAGCATATTGTGCACTGCTGTCTGTTTCTGTGATTTCAGGACGAGTTGCAGGATCAACTTCAGGATATCCTTTAGTATCTGCAAATATATCACCGTTTCCATCAGTAGCGCAATCGTCAGGTGATGGTATGTGTAAACCTATACTGTTTATTGCATCTAACGCACCCATTGTCCCACCTTATGCCCAGCACAATGTTTTCTGATGGTATTCGGTTCCATCTTCGGCATATTCAGTCGGGTCGACCTGCCCGCCTTCACCATAGTTCCAAGCATATAAGCCCCAGCTTACAGTACCTTTAAAAGGGTTTTCGGAACTTACCGCACCAATATGTTTATTTGTTGTTGCATATAATTTAACAGCTTCAACAGGATTGAATACCCTGCGTGAAATACCGCCAATCTTTTCAGTTGCTGACATAATTCTTTCCTATTTTATACTCTTGTATATATAAAGTATATATTGTTCAGATAATTGCTTTTTTATTTACTTTATTGTTAACAATTATTAACATATCCCGGTTGCATTATTCTATACCCATTAAATGAGCTGTAATAACAAAGTATTAAGTTTTGTAAAGTGTAGATTATACACTATATGGGCATTTTCAGGTTTGTGAAAAATTTATTAATGCATTCTATTGACATTTAAAATGCAATGTGCAATAATAATTAAGTAAGATTTAAGTGTAGTCGAAACACTAAATATAAATAGATTCATTAACCCCAAAAACATATAAACTCCTAAATAATAAACACTAAAAGAGACCATTAGGATGCAGAAAACGACCCACTCAATTTATTGAGTGGTTTTTTTTGTGCAATCGCAGCTGCGATTGCACATTATTTATGCTTAATAATAATCAAATTGCGGGTATGATTTTCTTCTAGCGGTAAATCATACTCTATAATATCAATAATTTCTGCCTTATATTTCTTCAATGTTTTTTGAGCTTCAGAAATTTCTTCCTGTGCTCGAATTGATTTATAAGCTACAAAATAACCGTCTTTTTTCAGCAACGGCATAGCATAACCCGTAATTTTATCAAGAGTTGCAACAGCGCGCGATGTAATTATATCAAATTTTTTATTAACATTTTCTGCTCTGTCGCAAATGGTATTAAGGTTTTTTATATTTAATTCTTCTTTTATATTTTCAATTGCATTGATTTTTTTTCTGATACTGTCTAGTGCGTAAACTTCAATATCAGGATAATTTAAGGCAATCGGTACAGATGGAAAGCCCCCTCCTGTGCCGATATCAAGCAGAGTCTTGCCACTATGATATTTACTAAAGAATTTTTCTATTGCGAGACTGTCGAAAATATGTTTTTCCCACAAAAATTTTTCATCGTTTTTTGATATTAAATTCACCTTAGCATTTTGATTTAAAAATGCGTCAATATATTTCTTAAAATTTGTTTTATCCATTATATACCTTTTTAATGTCATTTATACGAATTTGTATTTTATCAATATTTTCTTTGTTGAAATCATTTTTAGCCGTTTTAAGTGCATCATTGTAATGTATAAGTGCGTTTTTATAATCTTTGTTCTTATTGTATAAATCACCTAATGCAATTTCAGCGGATGTTATGTAAAATGGTTCATTAAGTTCAAGCGCACATTTTTTTGCGCGATCTAAGTATTCCAGAGAGTTCTCTTTGCTGATTTCTGCAAGTTTCATAGCTGACACATAAATTCCGTTGTAATTATTTGAAATTTCATCAAGTCTCAAGCTTTCATGCAAATATTTTATCGCTAATTCTGTTTTTCCGTTTTCATCATAAATGGATGCTAAATTTGTTAGAGATGATGAAAGGTAGGCATTAATTTTAATATCCTGCGATGTTTCAACACATTTTTTGTAATATTTCACAGCGTTTTCTATATCGCCTTCATCATCTCTGCAGACAGCATATTTAAAATACAACTCTGTAAGAACATTTTTCTCTATTCCTGAAGTTGATGACGGTAAGTTTAACTCTGCCCCGTTTATTGACGAAATAAGCAATTGAGCTTTAATTTTTAAATTTTCGGAAATATCTTCAGATAAAATTTCATTCAACAAATTTTCAGCTCTGTCAGTTTTGAATGTAATATAATAAATATTTGCAATTTCAAACTTATACTGGTTAATTTTTTCGGTGTCGCCTGTTGAAATATAGAATTCTACAGCAAGTTCAAAGTATTTTTGTGCATTAAACCAGTCCGACATATTTTTGAAAGCTGTTGCAAGTCTTGAGTAAAGTGTTGGCAGGAATGTGTAGTAATCGTCATCAGTATTCATTGTTAATGCTTTTTGATAAATCATTACTGCTTTCAGGTATTCAAAATTTTGTTCTTCCGTTTTTGCAAGATTTATCAGGTCGATTAGAGATAAATCTTTAACTTCATCCAGAGCCTGCGATTTTTTATCTGAAATATCAACAAATTTATTTATTGAATTTGCAATTTTATTCATTATTGCCATTTCATCAGCTTCTGTTTCAAAAACAAAAGAAATGTGTTTAATTTGTTCGTCTTTTTCTTTAATTGTAGGTGCAGTTTGGCGGACAGTTTGTATAAATTCAGGTTGAGATACAGGTTTTTGAATAAGTACAGGCTTTTTGGGAATATAAAGACTATGGTATTCAATTTCTTTACGCATTGTTTGTCTTGAGATTAGTAAATCTCTTTCAAGTGGTTTCAGAGGTAATTGCGTATTATATAAATCAACGCAGCTTTTATGTATTTTTATTGCAATATTTTCGGTAATTGAATTTTCTGCAATGGTTTTATAATAATCCTGCAAATAAAGCATTGAACCTTCTCGGGTTAAAACAAGGTTATCTACAAAATAAGCAATTCTATCTGCATCATATAGGTTCAATGTTTGTAAAAGTTTCATGTTAACAGGATGACGCATGATAGTTAAAAATCTGAATAAATGACCGCTTACAGGGTCTACAAGTGAAAGTGCCTCCCGTAAAATAAAGTCATTGAATGTCTGAAAGCTTTGTGTATATCCTGACATAAAATCTGCAAGCGAAAGCTTTCTAAACTGCATAATTCTTATTGCCAGAGTTGTATAGAACCAGTATCCTCTGGTGTATTTGTAAAGTTCATCAGAAAGAGGTCCTATTTGTTTAAAGCCTTCTTCTCTTAAATATTTTTCAAAAATACCTTTTTCAAGCGCATTAATCGAAACGCGCTGATAGTTTTGTTTAAAATCTTCGTAATCAAACTTTCTTGAGATAATAATTGTTTTAATTTTATATGATTTTGACAGGTGAAAGAAAAAATCCGTAATTTCCTGTTTGTAATCTTTGAGTATTTGTTCAAATGAATTGATTACAATTAATACGGGTTTATCTATGCATTCAAAATAGGCGTTAATCTTTTGCGTAAAGTTTTCTGTTTTTGCTTTTGGTGTAGGAATTGTTCCTTGTGCTGTAAGTTTTTTAAAACTATCAAAAAATTCAAGTAAAATATCATCAAGTATAGTTGTTTCAAAACAATTGTATTTAAGTGTTATGACATCCTTATTCAAAAAAGAAAGAGCCTGATTTACAACATGAACTTTACCTGTACCCATAAATCCATTTATAAGTAATAACGGAGATGGTGTATTGAAAAATTCCAAAATGTTTTCAATTTTGCTTACATTATTTTCAATAAGAACAGGATTAATACCTATATCTTGTTTCAATATTGTTTTTTTATCAGCTGTTTCATTAATAAATTCCATAAAGCTATATTAATAGATTTTTTAAAATTTTGCAAATAGAATATTTTTATAGTACACTGTATATAAAAGGGGAAAGGTATGGAATTTTTCAGAAAAAATCAAAAAACGATAGTTGCGATTATTGCGATAACTTTTATTGCCTGGACTGTCGGACTTATGTTACTGCCTCTTATGATTAAATAGGTACATTGTGAGTAAATTTGTAAAAAAATTGTTTATAGTGATGCTTTGTATGCTTATAGGGAATATAAGCCAATTTGCATGCGCGGATCAATTGAAAACAATTCAGCAGAAACAAAAAGTTACTCAGGAAAAAATTAAGCGTTTAAAAAATCTTGAAAATGCTGAAAAAAGCAAATTATCTAAAAATCAAAGAAAGCTTGAGCAGGCATCAAACAGCTTGCAATCTTCTCAGAAACAACGTGCTTCTTTGGAAGTTCAATTAGCTCAAATGGAAAGGGAACTCGCAAGTTCTGTTGCTCAATTTAATGATGCAAATATTCAGATGAGGCAGAGAATAAGGCAGGTTTATAAAAACCAGCGCACAGGCATGTTTGAATTAATATTTACGGCTAAAGATTTGAATTCTTTGCTTGACGTAGTTTATTTTGAAAAAATTGTTTTGAAAAAAGACTACTCGAGAATGATGGCAGTAAAAGCAAAATCTCAAAAGATTGCAATGATGAAAAGAGATATTCAGGCAAGAAAAATTGCATTAGATCAATCAATTCAGAATATTAATTCTCAACAAAAAAATATTAAGTATGCAATAGCTCAAAACCAAAATTTAATTAATAAATATAAAACTGACAGAAGAACCTATGAACAGGCTGAGAGAGAATTAGCAAGGCAGTCGGCAAGTATTCAAAGTATGATTGCCAGAAATAAAGGTGACAGCTCTATAAAAGTATCTTCTGCAGGATTTTTACGTCCTATAGGCGGTCGTATATCATCACCTTTCGGATGGAGAACACACCCTATATTTAACAGTAAAACATTCCATTCGGGAGTAGATATTGCAGGTCCTAACAAGGGTAGTATCAGGGCGTCAAATTCCGGTAAAGTAATATACTCGGGATGGTACGGCGGATATGGTAAGGTAGTTATACTTGACCATGGTACAATTAACGGTAAACCTACCACTACACTTTATGCACATATGTCCTCAATAAAAGTTGGGCAGGGGCAGTATGTTAATAAAGGTGATGTTATAGGTTTTGAAGGCACGACAGGCTATAGTACCGGACCTCACGTGCATTTTGAAGTAAGAATTAACGGTAAACCAAACAATCCATTAAACTACATTTAAGAAGGCTAAATTTTGAAAAAGCATTTAATTTTATCAGCATTAATATTATCAATAATAACCAATGGAGCTATGGCTCGAGATTTGGTTGAAACTCCCGAAGATTTAGAAAATATTCAGGAACAGTTTTATGAAGCTCCGTCAATGCCTATGCCGGAGGTTAAGGTCATTGAAGGAAGTACTGCTAAACCTATTAAAACACTGCCTTTATTCAAAAAAACCAGAATAAAGATGACAAATTACCTGCGCGAAAGAGAATATAATAAAGCGCAAAAACTTCTTGAAAAAGAACAAAAACTTCAGAAAAAAGATAATCCGGAACAAGAAGTAACAACACCAATAAGTGATGAAACTCTGGAACTTCAAGGTGCAGTTAAAGAACAGGTAACGGCGAATAATGTTCTGCTTGATGCTGATAAAATAGATTATGATGAACAAACAATGGATATTATTGCAACAGGTTCGCCGGTTCTGTCGTTTCCTCCGCAAAATGTATCTATAAAAGCTGATAAAATTGTTTATAATACAGCCTCAAATATTTTAAAAGCCTTTGATAAAGTTGAGATTATAAAAGACGGACACAGTATTTGGGGTGAAAATCTTAATGTAAATTTGAATGAAGAAAATGCATTTTTGGATAACGTTGAAACAAAAGCTTCATTTATGACTGTAACTGCAAGAAAAGCAGAAATGGATGAAGACCTGATTGTATTATATGACGGTCAAATGGTTTCAAAAGATTCTTACATATTGAATTTTCATACAAAAATGGTAGGCGGTGACCGTTTTAGAAATATGTTTGTTGAAGAAGAAGATAAATCTTCTATAACAGAAGAAATCGGAGATACTGCTGTTACGGTTAAAGCAAAAGAAGTTATTATTGATGCTAAAAAAAATACCGATACAATAACTTTGAAAAAAGCTAAAATTCACTACGGTGATTTTAAATTGTTTACACTTCCTACAATTAGGATGCATACTAATAAAAATCAGGAATATTTTGAAGGAAATTATCCTGAATTAGGCTCTCGCGGCAGATTTGGTATGTTTTTAGGACCCGGATATACTTTGGATACTCCTTTGCAGGGCGGTTCAACTTTAAAGGTATTACCTATACTTAATAAAAAAGAGGATTTTGGTATAGGCGCTTTCTTGAAATACCGCAGTGCAACTAATTACACTGACTTCGGATACGGATCAGGGTCTGATATGTTTATTTTGAAAGGTAAACAATATTTAGACGATAAGCTATATATGCAATACGGTATGAATTCATACATGGATGAATGGTTTATCGGGCCGAGAATGGCTAAATATAATCTTGAATTAATTTATAATGACAACGGCATTATTCCATCAACTATTGGTGACGGACTTGATTTGAAATTCAGACACCGTTTAGGTTTTGGTTATATGCATAACAGTGATTTCAACAGATATGGTGAGACTCTGGATCCTTCAAACATCGGTACAACCAGAACAAGATATATGGCACAGGCTGACCAGAGTTTGTATAAATATGTTGATAGAGAAAACAGAAAAGCTATTGATATTTCATTTGTTATGCAGGGGAGTGCTGCTTTATACGGTACAGGCGATACTCAATTTATAGGAAGAGTAGGGCCTAAAATTCATACCCAGTATAAATATTGGATGCAGGATATCGGATATTTTGCATCAGCCTACGAAGACGGTACTCCGCTAAAGGTTTATGATACATACAGATACGGTCATGGAAGTATTTATATCAGAGAAGCTTTACGTTTAACTAAATATTTGTCTGTAGCTTGGTCAGGTAATATTAATGTTACCGGGGATTCGCCAAACGGAAAAGCTTTTCAGGAATGTACTTTTGTTGTTTCATTAGGACCTGATGATTTAAAATTGAATTTAGGCTACGATTGGGTAAGAAAACATACATATTTTGCTCTTGTAGTTGCTATGGATACAAAAGGTTCAGGAATTGAATATGAAAAAATGGTAATCAAACATCCTGAAAGATTAGCTAAAAGCGATAAAGAAATTGTTGAATTAAAAGTCTTTGACGATAATCAGCCGCAAACAAGAGTTAAAAAGATGATGTATGCGGAAGTTATAGATATTGAAGACCCTGACAGGGAACAGTTATAATGTTGGATAAATTAAAACAGGAATTAATTGAATACGGACGACTTGCCGGTGTGAAAAATTTTACACCGGGATATTCAGGTAATTTTTCTGCAAGATACAAAGATAAGATTTTGATTACTTCATCCGGGTCGGCAAACGGTTATTTGTCTGAGGATGAACTTGTTTTAATGGATTTTGAAGGTAATTTGGTTGAAGGTGATAAAAAACCTTCTTCCGAAAAAATGTTACATGCTGAATTTTATAAACAGAGACCTGATGTAAATTATATTATCCATGTACATTCGCCTTATTTAAGTTCCTTTGCATGTTGCCATATTCCTTTGGATGAACCCGTTATGGCAGAAAATGTGTTTTATTTCGGACAAATACCTCTGGCAGAATACGGTCTTCCTTCTTCAATGGATTTGGTTGAAAAAACTGCTAAATATTTTAAAGATTATGATGCTGTATTGATGGCAAATCATGGTTTTATTGTCGGAGATAAAACTATAAAAGATGCGTTTTTAAAACTGGAACTTGCAGAAAGTTATGCTCAGGTTGTTTTTAATACCAAACTTATGGGCGGAGCTGTTTTGTTTAATAAATCAGAAGTTGATGAAATCAACTCACTAAAGAAAAAATTGTGATATAATTAGGGTAAAAGAGGAAAGATATGTCTTTAATGTTGGAAAATAAACAGGGATTAATAGCAGGAGATGGGATTTTACCCGTTGAAATGGCTCGTCATGCAAAAGAAAACGGATTTGAAGTTATATGCGTTTCCCTTGCTAATGATAATTTGAAAGAGTTAAAAAAATATTGTTCAAAAGTTTATTCTTGCCATCCGGGCGAAATGACAAAAATTGAAAATATTTTTACAGAAAATGAAATAAAACAGGTTACTTTTTTGGGAAAAGTACATAAACGTGTATTATTGAAACTTCATAAGTTTGATAAACGTGCAATTGAAATTTTAAAATCAGTAAAAAGGCTTAATGATGATGAAGTTATGCTTTTGATAGTAAATGAGTTTGAAAAACGTAATATTAAAGTGCTTGATCAGACTATATTTATTAAAAATCTTATGATACCATCAGGAGTTCTCGGTAAATTAAAACCAACCGAAAGTCAGATGGAAGATGTTAATTACGGTTTTTGGTTAGCTAAAGAGATGGGTAAAGTTGATGTCGGGCAGTCTGTTGTTATCAAAGACAAAATGGCTATGGCTGTTGAGGCAATCGAAGGCACTGATATGTGTATTAAACGCGGATGTAAAAACGCAAGAAAAGGTGCTGTTATTGTTAAAGTTGCCAAGCCCTCTCAAGATAAAAGATTTGATATTCCGGCTATAGGATTAAGAACATTAAAAACAATGAGAAGATATAAAGCATCATTGATTGCTGTTGAGGCTAACGAAACGATTATAGTAAATCAGGAAAAAGTAATCAGATACGCTGATGAACATAATATTGTAATAATGGCGGTATGAAGAAATTATTTGTCGTAACAGGAGAATATTCGGGAGACATTCACGCATCACATGTTGTGAAAGCTTTGTACGAACTTAATGCTGATATTGAAATTGAAGGTATCGGCGGAGAGAATATGGCTAAAGCAGGTGTAAAACTCTTTGAGAACCATTCAAAAATGTCATCTGTAGGTCTTTCGCCACAAATTATTTTTAATCATATAATGCTAGGAAAACGCCTTGTTGATTACTTAACAAAAGAATTTAAGCCTGATGCTGTACTTTTAATTGATTATGGCGGATTTAACATTAGAATTGCAGGATTTTTGAAAAAAGCGGGAATTAAGGTTCTTTATTATATTCCTCCACAGGTTTGGGCAAGCAGGAAAGGCAGAATTCACAAAATCAAAAAGAATGTTGATGAAGTTCTTTGTATTTTCCCTTTTGAGCAGCCGTTATATGAAAGTTACGGTATAAAATGTCATTACTGCGGGCATCCGCTCGTGTCACAATTATCTGAAAAAACTGATAAAGATGAGTTTTTTGAAAAACACGGATTTGATAAACAAAAAAAACTTGTTTCAATTTTCCCGGGCTCAAGAGTGTTTGAACTAAAATATTTGATGGATATTTTTGTTAAAACTGCTCAATTTTTACAAAAGAAACATCCTGATTTGCAGTTTTGTGTTTCACATGCACCTAATTTATCGGATGAAGTTTATAATAAGTTTTTGAAGAAGACCGATTTTAAAGTTATTAAGGGAGAAAATCAAGCTTTATTGAGCGTTTCTGATGCTTTAATACTTGCATCTGGAACTGTTGCTCTTGAGGCTTGTTTGTATCAAACCCCTATGATTATTGCGTATCGCGGTCCATGGCTTTTTTATTTTATTTATTTGCTTGTAAGATGTATTAAACGTGTATCTCTCCCAAATATAATTTCTGACAGGCTGATTGTGCCGGAATTATTGATGAGCGACGTTAATATTAATAGAATTTCTTACGAAATTGAACGATTTTTATATGACAGTGAATACCGAAATAATAATATTTTGCAGCTCGGCGAAGTTAAAAGTTTATTATCGGATAAAGTTTCTTCTAAAGAGGCTGCTCAAGCTGTTTACAAAGCTTTACAAAGTGGTCAAATTTAACTGTTTTTTTGTGTTTATATATATATAATGATTAATCAGGTAGGCAGTAATATTTCTTCGCGTGCTTTTAGCGAATTTAAACAGCCGCAAAACGGCAGTTACTTAATTGTGCCTAAACAACAAGAAGGTGATGAGCAAAATAAGGCGGGTATTTCCGGTAAGAAGATTGTATTGTATGCAATGGGAGCGGGATTTGGCACACTTGCTTTGATGAAAGGTGTAATGTCAAAATCATTTTCAAAAGTTTTAAACAAGTGGAAAATTTCTTTAGAAAAAAAACTGGCAAAAGACAGTAAATTAAAGAATTTTTACAAATTCTCTCTTGCTAAAATTGATGCTTTTCGAAATCGATTTGAAAGTATAAATAATTTTACAACATTAAAAGACGTTACTCTTCAAAGATTGATGTTTGGCAAAAATGGTGAAAGGACGTTTTCGCGAAAAATACATGAGAGTATAACCGGAGTTTTTGATAAAATAAGCAGACGAACCGTTAACTCATCTTATGCAAAAACTCATAAAAGGTTTGCAGGTATGAATGAGCACATGCTTAAATTAAATGAAAGGCTGCTGCGAGAAAATCCTAATGATGCTAAAATTGCAGATGCCGTATCTGAAATTACAACTCGAATGACTGCTTTGAACTCCGGACTTGAAGCAGGTTTTGGAATTAATGCAAGAAATGAACGTTTGAGGCAAATGAATAAAGCTTCAGAGGGGTTATTTGATTACTTTTGGAATGCAAGTTTAAGTGATATAAAAAACTTTAAATCAAAAAATATGTGGAGTTCTTATATCGCAGAAGATTATCTCCTTCCGCATAAGAAGAAAATGTCTAAGAAAACAGGACAGTTTGAAAAAGCTTCAAAGGACGCATTACAGGAGATATTAAAGCTATATAAACAAATTCTGCCAAAGAAAGATTATTTACAGTTAGAAACTCATGCTAAAAAAGCGGTTAAATCTTTAAACAAATCTATAAATACGGAAACAAATAAATACTACGACAAAGCAAGAGATTTAAAATTAGGTGCAGGACCTACTGATGTCATATCTATTGTCGGAGCAGGCGGAGCTGTTGCCTGGTTTCTTGGAAAATCAAAAGATAAGGATGAAAGAATATCTGCATCATTAAAATACGGTATTCCTGCCGTAGGTGCAATTGCAACCTCTTTATACTGTACAGCAAGACTGGTTTCCGGAGGCAAGGCATTAATGTTCGGTCTGTTGTCAGGATGGGTAATTAATAAACTCGGTGTTGCTGCTGATAACGTTCGTAAGCAATATGCTCTGGATATTGATTTTCATACTAAAAAAGCTCAACCGGATAAAGTATAACAAATTTTTTCTTTTTTGTTAAAATTTTTGTATGAATATTAAAGAGAAATTGGAACAACGAGAAATTGATAATTTAAGTGAATTTGCAACTAAGAGCAAATTTACAAAAGGCAGAAAAAAAGAGGCATCTCCCTGTGATATGAGAACAGATTTTCAACGTGACAGGGATAAAATCTTGCATTCAAAAGCATTTCGGCGTTTAAAGCATAAAACTCAAGTCTTTTTATCACCTTTTGATGATCATTTTAGAACACGTTTGACCCATACGCTTGAAGTTTCGCAGATTGCACGAACAATTGCACGCGCACTTGATATGAATGAAGATTTAACAGAGGCTATAGCATTGGGACATGATTTAGGTCACACTCCATTCGGACATTGCGGAGAGGGTGTCTTAAATGAGCTTGTTAAAGGTGGGTTTCACCATAATATCCAAAGTGTTAGAGTTGTTGAAGTTTTGGAAGATTTGAACCTTTGTGCCGAAACAATTGACGGGATATTAACTCATACTTGGGGTTATACACCTAAAACTCCCGAGGCGCAAATTGTTCAACTTGCAGATAAAATCGCATATATAAACCATGATATAGAAGACAGCATAAGGGCAGGTATTATTTCGGAAAGCGACTTGCCAAAGGATTGTATAGATTATTTTTCTTCAGTACAAACTAAACGTTTAAATAAAATGATTAGTGAGATAATTACTAATTCATTAGGTAAGCCTAATGTTGCAATGAGTGAAGAAGCATGGCATTACACAACTAAATTAAGAGAATGGATGTTTGAAAATGTCTATATTGATTCACCGGCTAAGCTTGAAGAAAAAAAGGCAAAAAACGTAATTAAAGAATTGTTCTTTTTGTATTGTGATATGCTTAAACCGGTTTGTGAAGAAACTAAAATTGAGCGTATTGTTACCGATTATATTTCAGGAATGACAGATAGATATGCAGTTGAAAAGTTTAAGGAAAACTTTATACCTAAAGGTTTGCAGACAGGTGCTAAAGAAGATTATCTTTTCAAACTTGCAAATTTAACAGATTAAAATTATAATAAACATATGAGAGCAGAATTATTAGGCTTTAAAATAGATACATTTAATTTTGAAAACGCAGTAGACTATGCAAAAACTATATCAGGTCAGGTAGTTACAATTAATCCTGAAATGATGTCTAATCCTGATATGATAGAAATAGTTAATTCAGCAGAGCTCGTTATTCCGGACGGTATTGGTGTTGAATTGGGGCTGCTCGTCTTTGGGCGAAATGTACGCAGAATACCGGGTATTCAGTTTGCTCACCGAATGATTGAAGAGTGTGCAAAAGATGGTAAAACCGTTGCTCTTGTTGGAGCCAAACCTGAAATTATCGAAAAGGCGTGTGAAAATTTAAAGAAAGAATTTGAAGAATTGAATATCGTATACTCTCAGGACGGGTATTTTAATGACGATGATAGAGTTCTAAGTGAATTAAAAGAAAATAATCCGCGGCTTGTATTATGTGCTCTCGGGTCGCCAAAACAGGAATTGTTTATTATAAAAGCTAAAAAGCTGATGCCGGAAACGTTATTTATTGGTGTAGGCGGCAGTTTTGATGTTTGGTCGGGAGTTGTTGAAAGAGCCCCCGAAATATATCAGAAATTAGGATTGGAGTGGCTTTACAGGACAATTAAAGAACCGCAAAGGTTTAAAAGGATTTTTCCTGCATTGCCTCTATTTATGTTAAAAGTTTTACGTGACAGATTTGTTCCCAAAGGAGTTTAGATGTTAACAGATATTGAAGTTGAAAAATTAAATGAATTATGCAAAGAAAGCAGAAAAAATATATTAAAAATGGTATATAATGCTCAATCAGGTCATATCGGCGGAGCACTGTCATCAACTGAATTAATGACAGTTCTATATCATAAATGTATGAAACTTTGTCCAAAATGGACTAAAGATAAAGAATTTCAAAATCGTGACAGATTTGTTTTATCAAAAGGCCACGCTTCTTCAATACTTTATTCTGTACTTGCACAATTGGGATTTTTTCCGAAAGAAGAACTTATGACTTTTCGACTTTTCGGTTCAAGACTTCAAGGACATCCTGTTCCTATTTGTCCGGGCATTGATGTTGCTACAGGCTCGCTGGGACAAGGTTTATCTATTGCATGCGGTATTGCAATGGCGTTAAGGCTTGATAAAAATCCTGCTCATGTATTTTGTTTAATGGGTGATGGAGAACTTCAGGAAGGCAGTGTCTGGGAAGCGTTTATGCACGGTGCGCATGAAAATCTTGATAATATTGTTGCAATCATTGATAGAAACAGATTACAAATTGACGGATGTACGGAAAATGTAAAATCGCTTGATAATTTATCTGAAAAGATTAAATCTTTTAACTGGGATGTAATAGAGGTTGACGGTCACGACATTCGTGCAATCTATGATGCAATAGAAAAAGCAAAACAAAATGATAAGCCGATTGCAATTATTGCAAATACAATAAAGGGTAAAGGAGTGTCATTTATGGAAAATAACGCAGGGTGGCATGGTAAAGCTCCTAATAAAGAGGATTTTGAAAGAGCATACGCAGAATTATGATTACTGACAATATAAAAAATTTGGAAAATTATAATATAGTTTCAGAAAAAGTTGTTAGCTTTTTAATGAATTTGCCTACAGAAACCGGGCATTATGAAATTGATGACACAGCGTATGCAAATATAGATATTTATAACACAAAACCGCTTGAAAATTGCAAATTTGAGGCGCATAAAAAATATATTGATATTCAAATGCTTATTCAAGGTGAAGAAGAACTTGATTATGTTCCGGTCAATGAGTTAAAAATAAGTGAACCTTATGATGAAAAAAGAGATGTAATGTTCTTTGAAAATTCAGAAAAAACTCCTGATACATTACAGCTCAAACCTTTTAAGTTTGCCATGATATATCCTCATGAGGCACATAGACCGCAAATGGGAAAAGGGCAACAAGTTAAAAAGGTAGTTGTAAAAATAGCAGTTTAAGCTTTCTGTTCGTTCTTATTAAAGACATTGCTTAAATTAGGTTCAACAACTTTTTTAATTACAACTGTTTCAACAAAATGATCTATCGGTTTAATAGCAAGTCCCAGTGCCACAAAACCGCCTACTGTTTTTAAAAGTTTTGCACGTGTCATTTTGTTTTTTTGGAATTTTTTGATAATATCTTCTGAAGCGTCCCTTAAATAAGTTGTTTTGTAGTCAGGATCTTTGGCATATTTTTCTTTTAATTTATTGAATTTTTTCCACATTTTGTAAGAAAACTCTTGTGGTTTTTTATTTGACATCAATTCATCATACATTTTGAACATTGAATCTATATTTTGATCCGCAAATTTTAGAACTTTATCCTTTTGTGACATAGCAATTGCTTCGGGGTGTCTGGTTGTGAATATAGCGTCAGTTAAAAACTTAATTGGATTTTTTATTTTGTGTTCTCTAATTAATTTTTCGCGTTTTGTTGTGAAAGATTCAACAAAATGGTCTTTGAATTCTTGCCTTTTGTTTACAAATTTACCAAAATGTCTTCTGCTGTTAAATTCATCCATGAAGTTTATAACTTCTTCTTGTGTTTGAAGAGTTAACCCTGTTTTACCCATTGAACCCATTACAGAAGCTGTCTTTTGTCCCGCAATAACGGCAGCTGTTGGCAGTACAACACTGGCTAAAAGTTGGAATATTGCCTGTTCAGTACCTCTTTGTGCGTTAGGGTCATATGAAGTTTTTTCATTTTTATACTTGTCATAAATATCAGCCCCGAAATACAGCATTGCAGGGAACCATAATAAGACACCTACTTTCGGAGCAATTTCACTTAATGCGGCACCGAGTTCGTTAGTATAAGCAAGCCCGCGAACAGGCCAATTCATTAAGGGGTCTGTATATTTTTTATCTTTATTCTGTTCGCCCGTAAACATCGGTAAACGTGCGCCGGTATTGTAGGGTGCTGTTATTCGCAATTTATTTTCTCCAAGTCTGTTATTTATTATAATGTATTTCTTCAATAAGGGCAAGTATTTTGCTGATAAATCTTCTATATGCAGCTCTGTCTGCTTCTCCAGATAAAATAATATCAGCTTTCATTGCAGTTGGATGTATATGTGTTTTTGCTTTATCTGATGCATTTCTATATACTTCATCGGCAGAATCCCCTAAGCCTCTTTCAACTGCTCTTTTATAAAATCTTTCTTTTTGAGATTGTGTTGAAACATCTACAAATATTTTAAAATCAAATGCATCTGCCACTTTTTCAGTAAGTGTAAATAAACCTTCTGAAATAATTATTTTTGAAGGTTTTGCAAGTTTTACATTATCAGTTCTTCTTGCTGTACCAGACATATCATATTCCGGCAAATATACAGCCTCGCCATATAATAAAGTTTTGATATGTTTTTTCATTAATTCAAGTTCAAGAGCCTCAGGAACATCCAAATCGTAGTGTTTTGCAAATTCCGCAAAACTTCCTGCCTGTTTTACCATTTCCGAACGATCATAATAATAATCGTCAGTATTTATTCTTGTAATTGCATCTTGTATAGAATACTCATTTGCAAATTTTTGTATAGTATCAATAATATCGTAAGCGATAGTTGATTTACCGCTTGCTGTTTCGCCCGCAATTCCTATAGAACAAGATCTTGTAATGGCTCCTGATAAGAATAATGCCATTTTATGGATAGCAGATGGTTTTACCTTGCGAAATATTGAATAATGTGAATTTAATTCATCTGAAAAAATTTGTTTCAGTCTTGCTTCAATGAAAATACAAAGATTTGTTTCGGATTGTAGAAAACTTTTTTTGTTATTAATTTCGTTACGAGTTAAAGTGTTTTGCAATTTGTAAATCCTTTTCTGCTATTTTAAAAACCGAACAAAAAATTTTTTGCTATTTCTTTTTATGTTACCAAAAAAGATTAAAAAAAATACAAAGTATGTATAAATGTAAATCTTGCATATTCAGAAAAATAGTTTATAATATAAATATGAATTATAAAAAAGTTTGTTTTATTTTAATTGGTTGCTTAGTGCTATTATTCATAGCTTTCGGTATTAATAAATACAGAATTGAACAGATTAATATTAATGCACAGAATATATGCGCGGATGATGAATTGATTGCACGTTTAATTGTTAGTAATTCAAATCCTTTTAGCAAGTTTAAATTTATAAAAAAACGTAACACTGACTGCAAGGTGTTATTAATTACAAACAAATAGGATGCACAGGCGAATAAAAATGAAGAATTTTGTCCTGTTTTAGATGCGTCGACTAATTCTGTCACTATGTTAATTCACACATATGTAGATGAAATGTATGATAGAGAAACTGCTTCTAAAGAATTAAAAAATATTGTTCCTTTAATGACACCTTATAACTATTGTCCTCAATATTTTAATAATATGCTCACTCTAGTTAAAATAAAAAAGCGTTTGGGCTTATAGGCTATTGTCAAATTTGAGTTATTGGTATACAATGCCTTTTGAGGTAAGTTTATGTCAAGAAGTGTTAATGTATCATGCTCTGAATTGGATACTAATGATTTAAAGAAAAAAGAGTTATTATTTGCAACGCTTGCACATGATTTGAAAAATCCTGTTCAAGCACAATTATTGAGTATAAAAATGCTTGCGGAAGGAACATTTGGGAAATTGAATTCTAAGCAGAAAGAAATGCTTAATATAATTTTGGAATCCTCAAATTACATGCACGATATGCTTCAATCAATCCTTGATTCATATAAGTTTGATAATGGAGTTATATATTTAGTTAAGAAAGAATTTAGTGCTAAGGAATTGATACAAAATTGTATAAATGAAGTAAAATCATTCGCATGTAATAAAAATATAAATATTTTACTAGATTTCAAATCAGATGTTTTAGAAGTTAATGCGGATGAAATACAGTTACGTAGAGTTATTTCAAATATACTTAATAATTCTCTTAATTATTCTTATAATGATAGTGATTTGATAATATCTGTATTCAAAGATAATAAAAATATGATATTTTGTTTTGAAAATTGTAGTCCGGAAATTCCTATTGAAATAAAAGAACATATTTTTGAAAAACATGTTTCGGGTTCTCAGTCAGGAACTGGTCTTGGACTTTATTTTGCAAAAAAGGTTATAGATGCTCATAACGGCAAAATATATCTGGATTGTAATGGAACATGTAATAAATTTATTTTTGAAATACCTTTGTGCAGTTGCCAGGATGCCTCTATTTGCTGGTAATTTCTGTAATGTTTGTTTTGTTAATTAATCAAATAAAAAGACACCTGTTAGGTGTCTTTTTATTTGCCGAAGGCCGGACTCGAACCGGCACGTGGTTGCCCACACAAGATTTTGAGTCTAGCACGTCTACCAATTTCATCACTTCGGCTTATTTAATTTTCACTTCTTTATAATAACAGAAACATTTTAAATTTCAAATATTATTTTAAAAAATTTTTTATTGTCTTCGATGATAATCTGGTATATACTGTTAGAAGCGGAAAAAACTCGGAATTCTCCGCGGAAGAATACATCCGGCTGCAGGCCGGAAAGATTTAAAAGGTGGTAGAATATGGCTTTATTGGAGAAATGGAGAGAAATTGCATACAATGAGTCGGCAGATAAGAACGAACTGCAGGCGCTCTGGCAGGATTATTTTCAGGAGGAGAAGGAGATTTACGCTGAACTTCTGAAGAATCCGGAGGATGTGGTGAAGGGCACGGTGAAGGAGCTGGCCGATAAATATGAGGTATCTGTCATGACAATGACCGGTTTCCTGGACGGCATCAATGACAGCCTGAAGGAGGCCAATCCCATTGAGGAGATGGAAGAGGATACGGAGGTAAATTTAGGCTTTGATAAGGCTCTTCTCTATAAGAATATGGTGGCCGCCGAAGCCGACTGGCTGTATAATCTGGAAGAGTGGGAGGATATTTTTGACGAAGATACCAGAAAGGCTCTGTATAAGGAGCAGAAATCCTCCACCACGATTGTGAAGGGTGCTAAAATATATCCAAACGATCCATGTCCCTGCGGAAGCGGCAAGAAATATAAGAAGTGCTGCGGTAAAAGGTAAGTGACCAGGAAGGCTGACAGTGGCCGTTCACAGGAAGAGAAAGGACTCTTTTCGGCGAAAAGAGTTCTTTTTGTAAAAAAATTTCTTCTACGGGGAGGAATGAAGAATGAAAGAACTGCTGAAAAAAGTCAAGTGGGATGCCATACTGAGTTCCCTGCTGTATGTGGTGCTGGGAATTGTGGCGCTTATCATTCCGGAGACAATGATTAAGACATTGGGGTATCTGATTGGGATATTGCTCATTCTGGTTGGGGCTGTGTCCATGATTTGCTATCTGCTGAGAGACAACAGCCTGAACTATTACCGACATGATTTCGAGTATGGGCTTGTGGGCATAGCAGTAGGCATTCTTTTTCTCTATAAGGTGGAATGGATTATCTCTCTGGTTCCCGTGATACTGGGGATTCTGGTGCTGGCCAGCGGCTGCGGCAAGCTGCAGAATGTAATCGACATGAAACGGGCCGGATATGGGAACTGGACGGTGATGCTGATTCTGGCTATTATCAATGTGATTTTCGGTGTGATACTGATTGCCAATCCTTTTGATACGGTGATTCTGCTGTTCCAGCTTGTGGGTGCGGGACTGATTTTCAGTGGTGTCACGGACTGCATAACAGCTGTCTATGTGGCCGCCGGGCTCAAAAGGTTTGTGGACCGCATGGAGGTTGTGGACAGCAGCTTCGTGGAAGAGATAGTGAAGGAAAGTAATTCCCGCAGAGAGCAGGAAGAGAATGGCGCAGAAGAGGCGCTAAGGGAAGACGGGGCGGAGAAAAGTGACGAAGAGATGTCGGAAAAAGTCAGTGATGAAGGAGCGGAATTGTGAATATAGCATCTTTTTTATTGCCAAAGGCGGAGGTGGCATATCTGCGGGACGATATGACGCTGCGGCAGGGACTTGAGAAACTGCGCAGAAGCGGATTTTCAGCCATACCTGTCATTGACAGGGAGGACCGATATGTAGGCGTGATCAGCGTGGCGGATTTCCTCTGGAATATACTTGCCTATAATCAGAATCTGGAGGATATCACATTGAAGAATCTGGAGCATATGACCGTGAGGGACTTTCTGCAGAATGGAAAGGTAAAGCCGGCCTGCATTGACACGGCTATGGAGAATCTGCTGGAACGGGCGAAAAATCAGAATTTTGTACCGGTTATCGACGATAGAAGTGTCTTTATCGGCATTGTCACCAGAAGTGATATCATAAAATATTTTGTGGACCAGAACAGAGAATGACAGACGGCGAGAACGAAAATACATACAGGAAAAGAGGTAGTTAAGATGAAGAAACTGGAAGAATACGTAGTCAGTATCCCTGATTTTCCCGAGGAAGGGATTATTTTCCGGGATGTGACCAGTGTGCTGCAGGACGCAGAGGGGCTGCAGCTGGCAGTGAACACCATGCAGGAGCTGGTGAAGGACCTGGATTACGATGTGGTAGCCGGACCTGAATCAAGGGGATTTATATTTGGAACGCCCATTGCTTATAATAATAAAAAGCCCTTCGTTCTGATTCGGAAGGCAGGGAAGCTTCCCAGAGAAACGGTCTCTGTCTCTTATGATCTGGAGTATGGCAGTGCCGTCATTGAGATGCATAAGGACAGCATTCAACCGGGTCAGAAGGTGTTGATAGTGGACGATCTCATCGCCACAGGAGGAACCACCGAAGCCATGGTGAAGCTGGTGGAAAGCCTGGGCGGAGAAGTTGTGGGAATCGTGGTGCTGATGGAGCTGGCAGGACTGAAAGGCAGAGAGAAGCTGGCGGGATATCGTCTGGATTCGGCGATTTGCTACCAGGGAAAGTAGGGACTGTCCGGGAGATAAGCTTTTTGTGGAAAGCAGGGGTTTTACCGGGAAAGAAGGCTCCGGGAGCACTGAATGGGCGTAGAAAGTGTGGATGAGTATGGCGGAAGAAAAGAACGAGGAATTTTTTGACGACGGAAAAATGAGTGAATATCATGAATTTGTCGATCCCGAAGAATTATATCGGGAGCTTATTGCCCGTGTGCGGAAATATCATCCCAGCGACGATATCTCCATGATTGAGAAGGCATATAAGACTGCTGAGAAGGCGCATAAAGATCAGTTCCGTAAGTCCGGAGAACCTTATATCATTCATCCTTTGAACGTAGCCATTGTTCTGGCCGATCTGGAGCTGGACAAGGAAACCATAGTGGCTGGTATTCTCCATGATGTGGTGGAGGATACCATTATGACAGAGGAGGATTTGAAGAAGGAATTCGGAGACGATGTGGCTCTGCTGGTGGACGGAGTCACGAAGCTGGAGAAGATTCCCCTGTCTACAGGGACTGACCAGCCGGATGAAAAGCTGGAGATGCAGGCGGAGAACCTCCGGAAGATGTTTCTGGCCATGGCGAAGGATATCCGG
>CATNBA010000008.1 GCA_950096985.1 uncultured Candidatus Melainabacteria bacterium | reverse complement strand
ATTAATATTTTGTAAAAATCTTACATAATCTTTACATACAAAAGTATTGACCTTTTTACAAAAAAGTATTCTAATAGTAAAGTAGACATTAAACGAAAGAGGTTTGGATGAAAGAATTTACTCACACAAGGCTGGACAATAGAAACTTTACAGAAGATGATATTAAGGGTTTTATCAAAGAATACAATATTAAATTTATCAAACTTCAATTCGTTGACATAAACGGACAGGTTAAAAACTTAACTATTCCATCACAGCATATAGAAAAAGCATTAAATAATGAAATTATGCTTGACGGCTCATCAATTAAAGGGTTCAGAAGTATTGAAACATCTGATATGTTCTTTTACCCGGATAAAAATTCATTCCAACTTTTACCTTGGCGAGAAAAAGACGGCGTAAACTCAGCAAGATTAATTTGCGATATTTATAACGCTGATGGCACACCATTTGAGGGATGCCCGAGATGTAATTTAAAAAGGGTTATGAAAGAAGCTGAAAAAATGGGGTTCTCTATGAATATTGGCCCTGAGGCAGAATTTTTCTTATTTGCAAAAGATAAAAACGGCAATGTTACAACTACAACTCAAGACCGAGCAGGATACTACGATGTAGGTCCTGAAGATTTGGGAGAAGATGTACGTTCCGATATCGTTTTAACACTTCAGGAAATGGGTTTTGATATTGAGGCATCTCACCATGAAGTTGCTGATGGACAACATGAAGTTGATTTCAGATATACAGACATTTTAAGTGCGGCAGATAATGTTGCAACATTCAAGATTGCAGTTAAGGCAATTGCCGCAAAGCATAATTTGCACGCTACATTTATGCCAAAACCTATTTATGGCATTAACGGTTCAGGTATGCACTGTAACGTATCATTATTTAAAAACGGTAAAAACGCATTTTTTGATGAAAAAGCAGAATATGAACTGTCTGACATTGCAAAATATTCAATAGGCGGAATGTTAAAACACGTAAAAAGTATAACAGCTGTGTTAAATCCGACGGTAAATAGTTTTAAACGTCTTGTACCGGGTTATGAAGCTCCGGTTTATCTTGCCTGGTCACTGGCTAACAGAAGTGCATTGTTAAGAGTTCCTGCAAAACGCGGAAACGCAACACGTGTTGAACTTCGCTCACCAGATCCCGCCTGCAACCCATATTTAGCATTTGCGGCAATTTTGGAAGCTTGCTTAGATGGTGTAAGAAACAAAATTGACCCACCGGCACCTGTTGAAAGCAATATCTATAAACTTTCATCAAAAGAGCGTAAAAAACAAAGAATTGATGCACTTCCAGGCAGCTTAGCAGAAGCTATTGATTACTTTGATAAATCATTAGTATCGAAAGCTGCACTCGGTGAGCATATATTCAATGAATTTTTATCAGCGAAGAAGAAAGAGTGGGATTCTTTCAGAACATATGTTTCGCAATGGGAAATTGATAAATATTTGGAAAGATACTAAAAAGAGCCCTTTTAGGGCTCTTTTTCTACCACGGATAATCTTCAGTAATTTCCCAACCATCTTTCATAATTAATGCAGCACAACACTCTCCGCCATATACCCCAGTCTTGTCTTTCCTACAAGCGCCATAAGTTGCATTTTTTATTTGTTCTTTTGAATATGAGTTACAAGTTGGTATTAAAATATTATTAGTTGGAGAAATCACCAGTTCAAATGCATCAATTCCAACAACATTAGGAGCCTGCTTACCATTTATATCTAAAATTAACCTTATGGCATTTTGACTGTTCGGATTAACATATATTGCACTTCCGTTAGGTAATAAATATAAAGGGTTGTTCCAACAGAAAAAACTTGTTTTTTTATCAATTGCCCTAAGCAAATATTTATTGTTTAATTTCTGAGCACCTTTTAAATAAGGAATAATATAAATTTCGGCAAATTCTTCACTTGAAAGAGTTGTATCCCAAGTATTAATATCCCCGTTTTCTAATTTTGAAGCATTAATCGCTTGCGACAAAATTGAAAAATTCGATTTTAACCTTGCAACAGTAACCTTTTTTTTGTGTTCACTAATCAAGGTCGGCGTGGTAATAGCAGCGACAACACCAATAATACCAAGGGTAATTAATACCTCTGCCAATGAGAAAGCCAGCTTTAAATTGCCCCCCCCCCGAGATTTCGATTTAATAACTTTTTCATATTTCCTCCTTTAAAGTTTCAATATATTCTGCGGTTTCCTTGAAAGAATAAATATCCTTGACTACTTGAAATTCTTTTCCTGTCTGCTCCTTCACATATGTCAAAGTTTTTCCGTCGAGAAAATCTTCTGAATAAGGTCTGAGCATAACTGAAGGTATGACAACAATATCGACATCCAAATCTTTAACAGTTCTGATTAAATCATCTGTTGTAATAAGCCCTGCTACAGTAATGTCTTGTCCCCAATAAAGCGATTTAACAGGATTTACTGTCACTTCAAGATTT
The DNA here is from genome assembly GCA_950096985.1 of uncultured Candidatus Melainabacteria bacterium. Taxonomy (GTDB): domain Bacteria; phylum Cyanobacteriota; class Vampirovibrionia; order Gastranaerophilales; family Gastranaerophilaceae; genus Stercorousia. Next base: position 63,377 of record CATNBA010000008.1, on the reverse strand, counting down.
TTTATTTTATTCAATTTCTTTGCAATCTTTTCAAACGTATTTTTTGCGGCATAACTTGCGGCAAAAGACATTTTTAAAGGTCTTTTCAAGGCTCTAGGCAATTCTCTTGATTTAAAATCATCTTCAAGCATTCTTAAAGCCCCTACACCGTCATCAAGCTGACAGAAATTACCGTAATACTTTGCAGTCGGGATTTCACGTTCAGCGAGGATAAAAAACTCATCAGAACAGCAAACCCGCTTGAATTTTGAGGCAATATCAAGCGTTTCAATAGCACATTGCTTATCAACCTGTTTCAAGCATTGTTCCCGAAATTGTGTAATCCCGACAGGTACAATTGCAGTTGACAATACTGTATTTTTTAATTCTGCAAGATCCGATAAAGTTCTTTCAAGTTCCGCTCCGTCGTTATATCCTGGGCATAAGACTATTTGAGCGTGAAACGGAATTTTATTTTTCCTAAACCATTTTAGATTTTCCAAAGCCTTGCCGGCATTAGGATTTCTAAGCATTCTAACACGCAAATCGGGATTTGTTGTGTGAACAGATACATAAAACGGCCCTAATTGCATTCTTTTTATACGTTCTTTATCTTCATCTTTGAGATTTGTCAGGGTAATATAAGTTCCCTGCAGGTATGAAAGTCTGTAATCATCATCTTTAATATATAAAGTTTCACGCAAACCTTTAGGCTGCTGGTCGACAAAACAGAATATACAGTGATTTAAACAGGGTTTTACGCGATCAAAGACTGCACTTTCAAAGACAATACCTAAATCTTCATCATAATCTTTTTCAAGTTCAATAACTTCAATTTCACCATTTAATTTTTTAACTTCAAGTGTCAAAAAATCGGCTTTACACATAAAGTTATAATCAATCATATCCTGCATTTTCATTTCATCAATAGATAAAATTTCGTCACCGGATTGAATTTCCAACTCCTGTGCTATCGAGCCTTCTAAAACTTCACTAACTATTGCCGGCATTATCTTTTTCCAACCCTTCTACTATTGTAATAAAATTAGCAAATTCACAAATAGTATTATCTAAAATAACTTTTTGATAGAAATTTATTTGTTTATACTCGTCCTTCAATGCATTTTCAGTTAAAACTTTAAACTGCATTGCACGTGATTTTACAGAAAAGAAAAGTCTTGTACGTTCATCTTTATCAAGACAATCTGAACAGGATAATTTTACACGTGCATTAGACAAAAATTGTACGGGATTGTCGCTAAAATCTTCAAGAATTAAGCGTTTTAACTCATTAACACCGTTTTTTGTAATTTCATAATACACAGAAAGTTTTCCGCCATCTGACATTAATTTACGTGAAGACAAACATTCTTTTTCTTCCAAACGTCTTAATGCCGGTTTCAATGCTCCAAAACTTGGTTTAGCAAACGGGGCAAAATTTTCTTCTATACGCTTTTGAACAGCATACATTGTATAATCGCGTTTTAAAATCACATACAATATCAATAACTCTATCATAATCAAAATATACCATAAAATTACATTTATTAACATGTAATGGATTTTTGGTATTCTTTCAAATAAAATATTGATATGAAAGGATTACTATGGAATTAATTTTAGATATATTATATATTTATGTTGCAATATATTCGTTTTACTTTCTTGCACTTGCAATTCGTAACTTAAACGACAAACCGTTCAAAATTGAAAAACGATATACGCAATATGACGAAAAAGACAATCTTGCAGTTATAATATATGCTCGCAACAATAAAATTACGCTTGAAAACCTCATTAGAGAATTAAAGATGCAAGATTATCCGATAAATAATTTTCGTGTTTTTGTAATACTTGATAATTGTTCGGATGGTTCTGAAAAACTTTTTGCAAATGAACCTTTTGTTAATTTTATCAATATCAAAAATATTGGAACTGTCGGCAAAGACCAAGCTGTTTCTATGCTGTTGGAACGACTTTCTAAAGACGAAACAATTAATTCCTATGTCTTTTTGGATGCGGACAGAAGTATACCTGCAAACTTTCTTACCACAATAAATTCAGCACTAGTAAATAACAGTGTATTGAGCGGGGAAACTCTTATGCTCACTGATAACTTCGGTCCTGTTGACAAAATTAAAGCCGCTTATCAGAAATATCATATGAACTTTATGAGAAAAGCTCGTTCGCTGTTCGGACTTGCATCCAGTGCGGATTCAGGTGTATTTGTTATAAAAAAATCGATTGTTGATGAAATCGGATCTGTTGATTTTAAAGATATTAATACCGAATTAAAATACAGTATGTTATTATCAAAAATCAAATGCCCGTGCATATATAACCCTAACATCCAAACATATGTAGATACTGCAAATTATGAATTCAGAAAACCAAGATTATCAGTAAGACTCGAATTATTTAAAAATTGTTTCACTCAAATCTGGTCGAAAAACTTTACTTTTGCAGAACATACAATTTCACTTTTAAATCCTAATATCTTGATGGTAATGCTTGTATATATGGCAGTAATTAAACATTCATACAGATATTATTTCTTTGTTGATTTTAAAATTGTTATTTTAACCTTCCTGATGTTAATTGCGGGTTTTGGAATAAGCTTAATCAATTCAAAACTAAGGTTTAAAGAAATTGTCCTTTTGTGCCTATACCCGATTTATTCACTTTGCCATATAATCAAAAACTTACCGCCTGTAAGAATTGTCAGAACCAAAATTTCAGAAAGAGAAAATTCTGTTTCTGATAGTGAAAAACTTGAAGTAGAAACATTTGTAATGAACAGTTCCGGCAGAGAATTACCTTGCAAGCTTGAATTTATATCAGAAACAGGACTATCAAAAATCAAGTTTATATACAAAAACAGAAAGTTTATTACAGGCAGACACCTTAGAATGATTGATGCACTGCAAGAATTAAGACAAAAACTTAACGAATACGGGATGATTTTGAAACTTTGCAGCTGCTGTAAACATTTTTCATCAGATAATGACGGGTCTACAAATATGCTAAAAGGTTTCTGTAATAGTGATTATCCAAGCCCTTCAATAAAAGAGCCCAGAGCTACATTAATTTGGAACTCCTGCACAGATTTTGAACCTGCGGTTGTTACAACTTTGCTTGACGAATTATCTCAGGAGAAATAATCTCATTAAGCATATAAAAAGAACCGCAAATAATTTTTAAACAATCATCAGGTAATTCTTCAAGCCTGATGAATTGTTTTGAAGGTAATTCACAAACATCTTTGAGCTGTTCAATAGTACAAGAGTTTTTAAAATGATAAAAATAAATTTTATCCCCCTGTGAAAAAAGGATTTTCATCATTTCCTTATAATTCTTGTTCGGCAGACAGCCAAACACAAAGCATCGTTTTCGATCAGGGTAATAAAAATCCAAACTTTCTCTGAGTGCCATAGCTCCATTTGGATTATGCGAGGCATCAATTATCAAATCGTCATCACATTTTTGAAAACGGCAATAATGTTTAACCTTTGAAATTCCCTCTTGAATTATATTTTCATGAATTTTCGGAAATAAATATCTTACAGCAGTAAGAGCAAGCGATAAGTTTTCCTGTTGGCAAACTCCTTTCAACGATAAATTTGCAGTATCTTCTAACGGAGTAACCAGAGAGAATAACGAATTGCATTCATCTGCCTTATCTTTTATTTCCTCATATCCTTCACAAGTAAAAACAGGACAATCTGGTTTTATTATACCTGCTTTTTCAAACGCAATTTTTGATTTCGTATTTCCTAAACGCTCTGTATGGTCTAAATCAATATGGGTAATTATCGCACACAAATTTGATTTAATAACATTTGTAGCATCAAACTGTCCGCCCAAACCTGTCTCCAGAACAACAACATCAACATCATTATCGGCGAAATATTTGAACATTACGGCAGTCAATACCTCAAATTCTGTTAAATCATCATTACATAGATCTTCAATATACTTTGCAAAATCTGCTTTTGAAATTTCATTTCCATTGATTTTTATACGTTCAGTGTACTCAAAAATATGAGGACTTGTATACAAGCCGACTTTCATTCCGGCATTTTGCAAAACAGATGCAATAATTGCACATACAGAGCCTTTGCCGTTAGTCCCAGCAACATGAATACATTTAAGTTTATCTTGGGGATTACCGAGTTTATCCAAAACTTTATAAATTCTCTCCAACCCCAGCTGTATTTTAAACTTACCTTGTGAAGTAAGCAATTTTATAGCCTCATCATAATTCATAACAGGAATTATATTACAACCAATATGATTTTACAATTTTAAAGGATAATCATCAGGTATTTTCCATCCATTAGACATTATCTCATATGTACAAGCCTGCCTATTTGTAGAACAATCCCCCTTGGGAGCATATATCCTGCTGTTATTATAATCACGTACAAAGTAAAAAACATCACGTGCTGCTTCATTTGGCAGTTTATTACCATTTACATCAATTAATAAATCCGACACGAATATAGGAATATATTCGCCTTTATCATCATATTTTCCTGTATTTCTTGGCATAAATACAACAGTACCGTCATTTAATTGAAAAAGAATTCTGGAATTATCAGTTTTAGGATCCCAGTTAGCAAAACTCCATTTTGGGCCATAGAGAGAGGTTTTATAACCACAATCCAGATATGTATTACAAACTTTTGCACCATTAAAATAGGGATTAAGATAAACAGCCCAAAATTCCTCTACATTCATTTGCATACCTTGAGGCCAATCCTTCATCGGACCATTATCAAGTTCAGACATCCTGATAGCATTGGAAATTGTATTATATGCTTTCTTTAACCTTGTTTCAATCTCTTGTTTTCTATGATGCTGAATTAACGAAGGCATAGTCAAAGCTGCAACTATACCGATAATACCTAAGGTAATCAATACTTCTGCCAACGTAAAACCTTGACATATTGAAGCTATACTATGAGTGCCCCCCCCCCGAACATATGATTAAAATTTAAATATTTCATTTCAAGCTCCTTTAATATACTTTGTTATTATATTTATTATTATAAACTATTTTTTTATCTTATTCAACTGTTCAACTATTTTTTCAACCCCGTCAAATTTTGCAATAACAAATGTATTTCTTTGGAGCTTATCCAAATTTACAATTACAGAATTTATAGCATCACATAATGTTTTTTCATTAATTTCAGCATCTTCAATATAAATCCCTGCACCTTTTTCCACCATAAATTTTGCATTCTTACGCTGATGATCACCGGCAGCATGGGGATAAGGTACAAAAATCGGAGCAATTCCCGAGGCACAAATTTCAGAAATACTTAAAGACCCTGAACGTGAAACAGCAATATCAGATGCTTTCAACACTGTTGCCATATCATCAAAATAAGGTTTTACTATAAGACTTTTATTATTTTCATAATCGGGATAAACTTTTAACAACTGTTCAATCACCCGGTCAAAATTTTTCTTACCAGTTTGAAAAACAATCTGCATATCGAGTTGTTTCAACAGTTGAACTGCAGCATCATTAATAGATTTTGCCCCCTGTGAACCGCCCATAATACATAAAGTTAATTTGTTTTCTAATCCCAACTTTTCACGCGCTTGCTCTTTTGTTAGTGTTTTAAATTCACTTCTTACGGGATTTCCATTTACATAACAATTTTTATTGTTAATCAATTCACACGCACATTCAAAAGCTACAGAAACAGCTTTTGCTGATGGAGCAAGCTTTCTTGTAACAAGTCCCGGCTGAGCATCACAATCGTGCATCATAAACGGAATTCCCAATATTTTTGCAGAAATTAATGCCGGAGCAGAAACATAACCGCCTGTACCAAATACAGCATCAGGTTTATACTTTAAAATATAATAACACGCTTTTAAAACAGCAAAAGAAAGCTCAACTCCCCATTTTATCAAAGCAAAATCTGCACGCCTTGGCATTCCATGAACATTAACGTCTAGAAATTTATACCCTTTTTGTTTGACAATTTCGAACTCCAGATTTTTAGGATTACCGACATATAAAATTTCATCACCGTTCTTTGATAAAGCATCTGCCACCGCAATTGCAGGATAAATATGTCCGCCTGTACCTCCACCTGTTATAAAATATCTCGCCATCAATATCTGTTCCTTATCTTTTTAATCTTTTTCTTAGAAATATTTAAAAGAATTCCTACCATAATCATAGAAACAATAAGCGAAGAACCGCCATAACTGATAAAAGGCAACGGTACCCCTGTTGTTGGAAGGAATGAACTTGCAACACTCATATTCATAAATGCCTGGAAAGTAATTGAAAAAGTTATACCGACAGCAAGCAGTTTACCATACATATCAGGGCATCTGGCTGCAATAATAAATCCCCTTTGCATAAAGGTAAAAAATAAACCAATAACCAGCACACAACCAACGAATCCAAGTTCTTCTGCAATAATTGCAAAAATAAAGTCTGTATGACACTCTGGCAAATATGAAAGTTTTTGAATAGAACCTCCATAACCTACACCACTGAAACTACCTGATGCAAAAGCAATCAATGACTGAATAATATTATACCCTGCCCCAAGCGGGTCACTTTCAGGATGCCGCCATGTTTTTATACGCTGGAGCTGATAAGGTTTGATTATTGTTGTTAAACCGATAACAAGAGTAACAAACATAGTGCCGACACAGCTTAAAAAAAGTTTCATAGAACCGCCGGCAGCCATATACATCACAACAGTAGTCATACCCAATAAAATTACCATTGAAAGGTTAGGCTGAATAAAGATTAACCCTGCCATTGCAATTATAGGAAAAAATGCCCATACCCATTTATCCTGGTCAAAAAGATTTGCATCTTTTCTAAACGCATTTGCAAGCAATAATACAACGGCAGGTTTTGCAAACTCTGACGGTTGCAATTGAAATCCTGCAATATTAATCCACCGTTTTGCACCGTTAACCACAACCCCTAAAGGAGTAAAGTCTACAAGAAATAAGGCAACAAGAATTGATGCCATTATTATTACATTCCAATTAGCGAGCTTTTTATAATCATAATTCATAAAAAATTTAAGCCCGAAAAATCCGACAACAAAACATAATACTTGTTTAATTAAAAATTGTGCGGGGTTTCCGCCCTCATCAAGACATTTAGGAGCCGTAGCCGAAAATATCGCAAGAAAACCAATGATAACAAGAAAAGCAACAACAATTAAAAGCGTTTTATCAGGTGATGATACAATTACGCTTTGAATTTCGCCTCTGTTATCACGATGGTCACGCCTCATTGGTCTTTGATAAGACATATTCTTTAAACACCTTTCCTCTTTCCTCATATCCTGAAAACATATCAAAACTTGCACATGCCGGCGACAACAACACTACATCCGGATTTAGCTCAATAGATTTGTCAATCGCAGATTGCATTGTATCTTCTCTGATTATATTTTCAAATCCATCAGATTTCAAGTTTTCTTCAAACCTGTCTGCCGCCTCACCTATAAGAATTACCGTCTTTATATGCTCTTTGACGCAATCACAAAACTCTTTCAAATCAGTATTTTTATCACGTCCGCCTGCAATTAAAGTAACATCTGTATTGTTAAAAGAATTTATGGCAACAAGACTTGCCTCAGGATTTGTAGCCTTTGAATCATTATAGAAAACGGTTTTACCAATTTGTGCAAATTTTTCAAGCCTGTGTTCCGGAACTTTAAAAGACATTATTGATTGACGGATATTTTCATTTGAAATCCCCGCAAGTTTTGCAGCAATTACACCGCACATAACATTCTGGTAATTATGATTTCCGATTAACGGACAATCATCAAGGGTAATTATTTTTTCTTCATTTCCTCTGCTTTTAAAGAAAATAGCTCCGTCTTTTATATAAGAACAATTTTCTCCAATATCGCCGTCAAAGAAAAATACAGTCCCCTCGCATTCTTTTGCCAACTGAACAAGTTTTTCATCCTTTGCGTTTAACACAGCATAAGGCACACCGTCTCTAAACATTTTTGCCTTTGCATTAAAATAATTCTCCACACCCCTGTGCCAATCAACATGGTCTGGGGTTAAATTAGTAAACATAGCAATCTTTGGAATAAAAGCTGAACTGTATTCCAACTGGAAGGAGCTGCATTCACATACAAAATAATCAATATCATTATTTAACAAATCACAAGGAGGAACTCCATAATTCCCGCATGGTTCAGCCTTATATTCACTTGATAGAATATGTGCCGTCAAAGCTGTTGTGGTTGTCTTTCCGTTTGTACCTGTAATTGCAACAAACGGTTTTGCTGTTTCCATAAAAGCAAGCTCGATTTCTGAAATTACTTTGATATTTTCATCTTTTAAACGCGACATAATATCAGAGTGAGGAGGTATTCCCGGACTTGTTACGGCAATATAAGCATCTTTAATAAACTCATTACTGTGCCCGCCAAATTCAACATGAATTCCTTCTAATTCGATGTCACTATCCTTTTTTTCACGAGCCTCAGTTATATAAACATCAGCGCCTTTAGCCTTTAAATATTTAGCCGCTGAAATTCCGCTTTTTGAGAACCCTAATACAAGAGCTTTTCTGTCAATCCAATTCACTACAAAAGCCTCCCGCTAGTCAAAAAATAAATTAAAACAGCAGTAAATGATAAAATTGCAGAAACAAGTGCAAAAACTGTCACTATTTTCTTTTCAGACCACTCACATAATTCAAAATGGTGATGTATCGGTGACATTTTAAAAACTCTTTTTCCTGTTGTTTTAAAACTGAAAACCTGAATTATTACAGATAAAGTTTCCATAACAAAAACACCTGCAATTAATACCAATAAAATTTCAAATTTACCGAGCACGGCAATTGTACCTAAAAGCCCGCCTATAGCAAGAGAGCCTGTATCGCCCATGAAAACTTCTGCTTTTGGTTTGTTAAACTTCAAAAATCCAGCCAGAGCCCCTGCTACAGCAGCAGAGATTATAGCCGCCTCAGGCGAACCGCCAAACAGGCAAATAATTGCACAGGCAATGAACGAAAAAATACCTGTTGATGCAGCAAGTCCGTCCAATCCGTCTGTTAAATTATAAGCATTTGAGGCACCTGTTATTACAAAAACAGCAAAAATAGGATATAACCAGCCTAAATGCAAAATATACTGCCCAAGCACAACATCACCAGCACCGGTCTTATTCAACATTAAATACAAAATAGGAAGCATTGCAATTGCAATTTGTCTTAAAAGTTTTCCCCTTGCAGTAAGACCGTCATTTCCCTTGCCTTTAATTTTGATATAATCGTCTTGAAATCCGGCAAATGTATAAAATAAAAGAGTTAAAAGAATGATAAAAGCCTCGGTAGTAAGCCTTTGTGCCATAGCAAGAGTAATAATTGACCCCAAAATTATTGCAACAATTATAAAAACACCACCTGTTGTCGGTGTTCCCTGTTTTTTTGCATGAGCTTCAGGAGCACAATCTTTAACATACTGCCCTATCATTTTTTTCTTCAAAAAATCAATATATGGTACGCCAAACAATAAACATAGTATCATCCCCAGCAAAAATGCTACCATCAGCATTATCATTTTTATATCTCCTTATTTCTTTAAATTTTCAATTATTTCTTCAAATTTCATTGACCTTGAAGCCTTTAAGAATATTGTACTACCCGCATTCAGATTATCAAGAATGTAACGAGATGTTTCAATATTGTTCTCAAACGATTTAACATTTAAGCCGAATTTAACAAGTTCATCGGCTATACAAGCCGCCAAATGCCCAACTGTTAAGAATAGCCCGTTCTTAAACTTCTGTCCGATATACCTGCCAACTTCTCTATGATATTCAACTTCATTATCTCCAAGTTCTCCCATATCACCCAATACCACAACGGGATTTGAATAAAGCTCCAAAAATGTTGAAACAGAAGCTTTCATAGATTCAGGATTTGCATTATAACTATCGTTAATTACATTAAAACCTTTAATACTTTCAACTTCCCATCGTTTCTCAATAGGTTTATATGCCAAAAGTCCGCATCTGATTTCATCATAAGACATTCCGAGCTTATATGCGATTTCAATAGCGGAGAGCGAATTTTCAATATTGTAATCTCCCTCTACATTGAGTTCGTATTCTTTGCCTTTATATATAAACTTAGAATACCCGCTGCGTTTTTCAAGAATTTGAACATCATTAATTGAATAAAATATCTTTTCACCGTCAAAATTTGCAAATTTTCTGACACGTTCACAGTCATGCGCAATAAGAGTTTCTTTCAATTTTGATGTAATCTCGCATTTTGCCTTTGCAATGTTATCAAAACTTCCCAAACGCCCGATATGGGCAGAACCTACATTGGTAATTACTGCAAAATCAGGTTCGGCAAATTTTGTAATAAGCTCAATTTCACCCAAACCGCGCATACCCATTTCGACAATTAAAACTTCTGTATCTTCAGGCATTGAAAGAACAGTCTGACAAAAACCGATTTCGTTATTATGGTTAGAAAAAGTTTTATGAGTTTTAAACTTTTCAGACACGACCGAATAAATCATTTCTTTGGTTGTGGTTTTACCAGAGCTTCCTGTAACTCCGATAACTTTCGGATTATATTTTCGACGCGCAAAATTTGCGATATTTAAATATGCAGTCAAAGTATCATCAACTTTTATTGCAAATTCACATGGTTTTTCTTTTGTATAAAAACATCCTGCAGCACCTGCTTTAAGAGCTTTATCGCAAAAATTTTCACCATCAAAAGTCACACCTTTTAAAGGTAAATACAAATCACCTTTTTTTATAGTTCTTGTATCTGTGGAAATTTCAAAACTTCCTTCTTTTTCCCCATCAAATTTAGCATTAACAGCTTTTTTAATCTCTTCAATATCAAATCTCATATAATAATTTTATATCAAACAAACTTGTCGGTGCAGAAAGTTAATAAATGTTAATAGTACTTGACAGAAGGGTTTCAGCAGTAGATAATTATTGATGTATTAGTATGCGGTAACTCGTTAATAAAATTTTTACTCAGGTAAAAATTACGATACCCAAAAGAAAGGAAAAGAAAATGTTCGCAATTGTAGAAACAGGCGGAAAACAATATCAGGTTGAAGAAGGAAGATACCTTGATGTTGAATTATTAGAAGGCGAAGCAAACGCTAAAGTAGTTTTTGACAAAGTTGTCATGATTGTTAACGGTAAAAAATCTAAAGTAGGTCAACCATACGTTGCTGGTGCATCTGCGGAAGGAACTATTGTAAAACATGATAAAGCTAAAAAAATAATCGTTTACAAACAAAGACCTAAAAAAGGCTACAGAAAAAAACAAGGTCACAGACAAGGCTTTACAAGAGTAATGATTTCTAAAATCAGAACATCAGCTCAGAAAAAAGCAGAATCTACAGAAACTGCTGAAGCATAAGTAAAAGAAATAACTAACAGGAGAATAAAGATATGGCACATAAGAAGGGTATGGGATCCACCCGTAACGGCCGCGATTCAGAAGCGAAGCGATTAGGCGTCAAAAAATTCGGCGGTGAAATCGTTAAAGCTGGTAACATATTAGTTCGTCAACGTGGAACAAAAGTTCACCCGGGTAACAATGTAGGTATCGGTTCAGATGATACATTATACGCATTGATTGACGGTCAGGTTAAATTTGAACCGCACAGACGCGACAGAAAACAAGTAAGCGTATACGCTAACTAGTCAATATTATTACAATAAAAAAACGAGTCTTTAAGGCTCGTTTTTTGTTGCAATTTTGTAACAAATTAAATAATTTATTAAAGATTTCCCACAAACAATCCGATACATAATATGTAATCAGAAATTTATGGAGAATTTATATATGCTAAAAAAGATTGTAACACCTTCGTGTAATATATGCGACAGTGTGGAATTTATATTAAGAGGAGCGAGAAAACGCCGAAATATGGCAATGGCATCAGCGAAAATGATTAATTCTGATGCTGGTATAGAAACGCAGCGATTACGCGCTGTGAAATAGAAGTAAGAGAGCTTTATTATTTAAAAGACCGATTTAAAATCGGTCTTTATTTTTTTAATATCTATTTGTAATATCAACAAACTTTATTTTATATCCTAACATTTTAGCTATCAGTTTAACCTCTTTATAGGTAATTGTTTCATTACATAATTTTTGAGATAAACTTGCAAGTGAGTATCTTTTATTTTGCAATTTCCCGATTTGAGCCGCAAGTTGAGTGAGAGTCATATCTCTGTCAATAACAAGATTTTTAATTTCGTTAACTATTTTTGTCATTTTATCATTATAACTTGTGTAAATAAATTAACGCATAATTAAATCAATTTATTGACAATTATATAAATATATTGAATAATATTACATGAGGTATGAAATGAAAAAACATTTTGGTTTTACTCTAGCTGAAACATTAATAACTCTTGGTATAATAGGAGTAGTGGCAGCATTAACAATGCCGTCATTAATTCAAAATCAGAAAAGAAAAGAAGCCAGCACTCGAATAAAAAAATTTTATTCTGTAATCTCCCAAGCCATAAAATTAAGCGAGATTGAAAACGGCCCAAGTTTATACTGGGAATTTAAAGGCGGCAGTGATACCGACCCTGAATATAGGGAAGAAATAGCATCTGATAAAGCTAAAACCTTTGAGTTTTTTGATACATACTTGGATAAATATATATCACCCATAAAAAAAGAATTAGCGGATAGAGATGAAAAAGGTGTAAGCAAAGGTTACCCATATTTTGTTTTGAAAGACGGCAGTTATGTCTTTTTTCACAGAGGCGGTTGTTTTGACATGACATTTGACCTTAACGGTCACAAACTACCAAACCAATATGGCCGAGACAGATTTAAATTTTTACTTTGCACTGCAAAGAATAATAATGAATATTTCCCAAACAGTAATATAACTTTTGGACCTGCATTTCAAAAAGATGCTTATAACCTGTCAAGAACAGAACTTTTATCTAAATGTAAACAGGGACATAGCACCTATTGCACTCAATTATTAATGATTGATGGCTGGGAATTTAAAGACGATTATCCGTTAAAACTTTAAGGTTTTATTAAAAACTTAATAGCTTTACCATCTATATGCTGTTGCATTGCAAACTCAACTTTTTCAAGCGGTAGTGTATCAGTTATAAGTTTTTCAACCTCAACATCACCTGATGCAATATAATCCAGAGCCATTCTAAAATATTTCGGAGTGTGGTGAAAAACACTCATCATTTTTATATCGCCGTAATGCATTCTTGTAGTGTCAAAAGTAACTGTCGAGCCTGATTTACATCCCCCAAAGAAATGTACTGTACCGCCGGGACGCACACAAGAGAATATTCTTTCCCATATTTCCGGTAAACCTACACATTCCACTGCAACATCAAGCCCTCTGTGTTCTTCGGTATACTCTTTAAATATTTTTTCAGGATTAGGATACCTTGTTAAATCAATAATTTCATCTGCATGAGCAAATTCTTCTGCTGCTTTAAGTTTTATAGGATTTCTTCCGGCAACTATCACATTTGCACCTTTGAGTTTTGCCAAACGCGCAAACATTAAGCCGATAGGACCTATACCAATAATACCCACAGTTTGACCTGCCTTAATACCTGTTCGCTCAACACCATGTACAACATTTGCAAGAGGTTCACAGAATGCGGCTTTATCAAAACTCAAACCATTCGGCAAAATAAGGGTATTTTTCTTTACAATACGAGCAGGAACTGTTATATATTCAGCATAAGCACCATTTAGCAAATCCAAATTTTCACACAAATTATATTCTTCATGCCTGCAATAAAAACAGTGTCCGCAAGGAGCAGAATTTGCACACACAACTCTATCGCCGACTTTAACATTGTCAACACCTTTACCAATTCTATCTACAATACCTGCAAATTCATGTCCGAAACCTGACGGAACAGATTTAATAAGTACCGGATGACCGCGACGAAAAGTCTTAACATCAGTACCGCAAGTCAAAGCTGACATAACTTTAACGACAATTTCACCTTCTTCGGGCGGTTTAACTGTAACTTCTTCATACTTTATATTTTGCGGTCCGTAATATTGTATTGCGCGCATTGCTATTCCTCTATATTTTTATATATGCTTTCATAATTCTGTTTGACATTGTATCATCAAAAGCTTGTTGAATATCATCAAGTTTGTATTCAGTAGAAATTCCTTTAACATTAACTTTGCCTGTACTTAACAGTTCCAAAGAATTTTTTAAATCTGCCGGTGACGGAGAATAACTCCCCATTACAGTTAATTCTCTATAATAAATTTCGTTATTTTGGTATGCTGCTAAATCTGACGGAGTACTTGAGAAAACAAGAATTTTTCCACCGTTTCTAACATACTTTAGTGCAGTATCAATAGCTTTATCAGCACCTGATGTCATAAAAATCGCATCAAATTCACCTGATAATTCTCTAACATTAACAGCGTCTATATCAAGTTTACTTAAAAATTCAATTCTTTCCGGTAAAAGATCGCATCCAACAACATTCATACCATAAGCATTTAGTGCCTGCGCCGTTAAAATACCGATAGAGCCTAAGCCCACAACGAGAACTCTATCTCCGTTTAATAAATTTGCACGTTTTACAGCTCTGACAATACAGCCTAAAGGTTCATAAAATGAAGCCTCAACATTTGATAAATTGTCAGGTTTTATATGAGCAACATTTTGCAAATGTTCTTCAGATAAATAAACCAGTTCTGAAAAACCGCCGGGTCTTATATTTGTTGATTTAAAATGTTCACACATAGAAACATTACCATGCTTGCAGTAAACACATTCACCGCAAGGTATATGGTGTGAAGTTACTATGATATCGCCTGTTTTAAAATCTGTTTTTGAATTTATTTCAACAATTTGAGCAACAATTTCATGTCCCAAAACTGTTCCGTTTTTAGAAATTTTATGTACAAATTTAACAATATCCGATCCGCACAATCCGCATCCCAAAACCCTTACAACAGCTCCTAATCTACCGTTCAATGTTATTTCGGAAGCCGATTGTATTACAATTTTATCATCGCATATTACAGCAGTTTTCATAAAAAAATTTTATCACAAACTTGAAAAGAATAAAATTAAGACATATAATAATTTTATGATTAATATAAGAAGATTAACTTGTTTTGATGCACCTAAAATAAAGAAGATGATATCTTATCTTGGTAACGAAGAAAAGCTTTACCAAACAATTACAGTAGATACATTTGCTATACTACATGGTATATTACCTTTGAAATACAAATTTATGCCTGAAAGTTTTATTCTGCTAAAAAATGACGAAATTTTAGGGCTTATTACGATTGTGCCAATTAGCGGCAACCCTTATAAAATTAATATCACCAAACTTATTTTTAAACAGAATATGTATGATGCGGGCAAACAACTCGTTGAATTTGTAATTGCAAGATATGGAGCTAAAGGAGCTGTTTCATTTATTGTAACTATAGAACAGTCGCATGAAGAACTTCTAAATCTTTTTATGACAGGATGCGGTTTTAGACAATGCAGTTATGAAAATCTTTGGAAATTAGACAACTTTACACCACAAACATCTGACAGAGCTCATTTCAGACACTGCCAGAACAGCGATGCAAAATATGTCGCAAGACTTTACAATGCTGAGCTTAAAAACCTGTACAGACCTGCTCTTGAAAGATTAAAAACAGAATATACAGAACCTTTATTTGCCGGACTTACAAGCGGATACAAAAACAGATATGTTCTTGAAGAACCGGAAAAAGAAAGAATAATTGCATATTTATCAATTACAACAAACGACAATTATAATTTTATTATAGACATGTCTTTAAATGATGGTTACAACATTTCTTATGACGAAGTTATTAATTTTGCACTTTCTGAAATTTCAAACAGAAAATCTAAATTTTGCGCATTTGTCAAACACCGACAATACACAAAAAATGCTGATAATTTTGAAAAATATCTGCATGAAAGAAACTTACACTGCATTCAAACTCAGTGTGTACTTGTAAAAGATTATTACAAGCAGATTAAACAAACTGAAAGCGCACTTCAAATATTCCAGTTTGGTGAATTTTCTTCAAATTAATACCAGTAATGTTCAGTATCTTGAACAAAAGAGATTTCACCTGATTTCCCTTTAACATATGATATATTACCCTTATATGCAACAAGCTCGGGATTATCACACAATGTATGATAATATGTTTTAGGTGCATTAGGATTTACATTATCAACAGCCTCAGCGATTTTTCTCATAGTATTGACTGTTGGAAACTGCTGTCCGCCTACAATATTAACATTAGTAAAATCAGGAAATACTTTTCTAATTAAATTTTCTATTTTCAATGAATTTGTTTCATGAAATACATGATACAAAAGTTGTTTAAAAGTATTCATATTTACAAGATTTAAAACAGCACATGTATGAACATCAGTTGTACTCAATGGAGTATCAACCGATCCAATAAGCCAACCGCCGCCATACCCGTTTTCTTCTGTTGACATACCGGCGGTTTTATTCAAAGGGCCTTTATATATACTGACGGGAACTGAATTAGCCTCCGTAGAATAATTAAAACTCTTTTTAACTATTTTCATTGATTCACTCGGACAAAAACAGTCTTGTGCCATTTGAAATGTTTTTCGATATTTATTACCTGTAAAATTTGGTTTATATGGGGTATTAAGATTTATTTGAGAAATTGCACTTATCATTTGCAATTTATAAAACCTGTGAAAAAATTTTATTGCCTAAATATTACTTAATGTTAATCAATTATTTTTTTGTGTTAAAATTAAAAAAAGAAAAGAGGCGGGATATGACTAATAATTTAAAAATTTATCTTGATAAAGATATTAATACAGATTTAATTAAAACAAAAAAAATTGCAGTTATCGGTTTTGGTTCGCAGGGTTACGGGCAGTCTATGAATTTAAAAGACAGCGGATGCGATGTAGTTTTGGGTTTGAGATTAGGCGGTAAGTCTGATGTTAAAGCCAAAGATTACGGTTTCAAAACAATGTCAATACCGGACGCCGTGAAATATGCAGATATAGTTCAAATCCTTATACCTGATGAAATTCAGTCAAAAGTTTACGAAGAAGAAATTAAACCTTATTTGAGAAAAGGTCAATATTTAATGTTTTCACACGGGTTTAATATACATTATAAAAAAATTGTTGCACCTGAAGATATAAGTGTAATCATGGTAGCACCGAAAGGCCCTGGGCACACTGTTAGAAGTGAATACCAAATCGGACGGGGAGTACCGTCTTTAATAGCAATTTATCAAGATGCATCAGGAGATGCAAAAGATGTTGCTTTATCTTACGCATCAGCAATCGGAGCAGGACGTGCAGGAATTATCGAAACAACATTCAAAGAAGAAACCGAAACAGACCTATTTGGTGAGCAGGCAGTAATTTGCGGTGGAGTAGCAGCTTTAATAAAAACAGGTTTCGAAGTTCTTGTCGAAGCAGGTTATTCACCATATATGGCCTACTTTGAAGTTCTCCATGAAATGAAACTTCTTGTTGATTTAATAAATCAAGGCGGACTTGCTGATATGAGATATTCAATCTCAAATACCGCCGAATACGGCGACATGACACGCGGTCCGAAAGTTATCGGTCAGCAATCACGCCAGGCTATGAAGGATTTATTAAAAGATATTCAAAGCGGAAGTTTTGCAAATGAATTTTTGACAGAAATGCAAACAGGATGCAAAAACTTCAACAATTTAAGAAAAGAAAATGCAGCCCACCTGATAGAAAAAGTGGGCGAAGAAATCCGTTCATCGTTTGTATGGGGCGGTAATGAGAAAATTATAGACAGGAATAAGAATTAATAATTCATTTTTCCTTCATTAATAATTCTTGCAGCACAGGAATATCCTTTACCCTGTTTTGTACAATCAGATGTATCGTCAATATTATAAGGCACAATCTGCCCGTTTTGATTGAGAACAAACCAGAAAATATCTCTGCCTATCTGATTTGGTTTAGCCTTTCCGTTTACATCAACAATAAAAGCAAGATTTATTTTTTTAGATATCAAAGTCCAAAGCACACCGCCACTCTTGTTTTCGCTAAATACTAACCCAAGTGTAGACCCATCAGCAAGTTCATAAGCATATGCCATATGAAAAAGCTCAGCCGCAGTATAAAAAGGACTGGGATTAGTATCACCATTCAAGTACCGGGATAAATATTTTCTGCGGGCTACAATATAAGCATTATAATTGTCAGTATATTCTTCAACAACGCTAAGATGTTTTTTATAAGCATCAAGTATATTTCTGTTTAAAGAATCATTATCATCGCCGTCTGTATAAGATGAAAAAGACCAAAACTTGGGCTCAATACCCAAATCCTCACTAACTAGATTAGTAGTTTGAGAAATAAGTGAATAACACTTTTTCAGTTTCTCAACATAACCCTTGTTCCGGATATTTGTAATCAAAGATGGCATTGTAATCGCTGCAACAACTCCGATTATACCAAGTGTAATTAAAACTTCTGAGAGGGTGAACGCCGTTTGCTTTAAATTGCCCCCCCCCCGACAAATCGATTAAAATCTAAATTTTTCATATTCCTCTCCTTTTTTCAGTTAATCATATCATATGTTTGTGTTAAAATCAATAGAAAAAGGGGATATGAATGTTTAGCACAGATGTAGATTATGAAGTAGTAGTATTTTCGGTTGGAGATACAAAAGCAGGTACAAAAATGGGCAAGCTTCAATTGAAAAACCTTGAAGATAACTCATTATTAAATTGTATATTATGGGAAGAAACACTAAATCGCTTTGATGCCAAGGTTTTTCGAACTGGCAATATAGTGAGAATTGTGACAGCTTCCTTTAATGAAAAATTCAATAATTGCCTTGTTTCAACACTCTCACTTGTTAAAGAAGCCAAAATGGGACTTGATGAAAGAGAACGCGAAAAGGTTTATGCGGAACTTACATCTTATTTCGATAAAATCCAAGATGAGAAATTAAACAGTTTTCTTGTAAAATTTTTTATGGAACACAAAGAAAAAATTAAAATCATGCCTGCCGCAAAACTTATGCACCACAATTATATCGGCGGTTTGATGGTACACACACTGGAATGCTTGAAATATGCTGAGACAAATATGAATATTTCTGATTACAGATTTAACCGCGACAACATTCTTGCAGCTTGTATATTACACGATATCGGCAAAATATTTGAATATACGATAGATACAGAAACAGGTTTAATTGATTATAACGAAGATTTTAGAAAAGAATGGATTACACATTCACAATATGGTTTTACAATCTGTATGTCTAACGGCTTCAAAGAAATCGCAAGGATGATTGCAGCACACCACGGAAGAAGTGACTGGGGAGCAATCATTGATTTGAATGAAAAAGATTTAGAACCCGAGCTTTATTTTATCCATCTTGTTGATAATTTCTCTGCAAAATTTGGAAAAATAAATGTTCATATACTTGAAGAAAAAGGAGTTTAATTTTGTCAAAATTAACGGAAAAGCATAATTATAAAGGCACTTTAGTTTGCGTTGAAGGTATTGACGGTTCTGGCAAATCCACACAGCTTGCATTGCTGCGTGACTGGCTAAAAGCAACAGGTCAGGATGTTATATTTACCGAATGGAATTCCTCAGAACTTATCAGCCAGACAACCAAACTTGCTAAAAAGAAAAATATGCTTTCTCCGAGAACTTTTTCTCTATTGCATGCTGTTGACTTTGCAGACAGACTAAAACAGGTCATAGATCCTGCATTAAAAGCAGGATTTATCGTGCTTGCAGACAGATATGCTTACACTGCTTTTGCAAGAGATGTAGCAAGGGGTGTTGATGCTCAATGGGTTAGAAACGTTTATAACTTTGCAATCAAACCGGATTTGGCAATATATTTTGATATTGAAGCAAAAGATGCAATGGACAGAATATGTTCAAACCGTGCTCCTAAATTCTACGAAGCAGGTATGGACTTAAAATTAAGCAATGATCCTTATGAGAGTTATATGATTTTTCAGGGTCGTGTAATTAAAGAATATCAAAAAATGGTTGATGAATTCGGACTGGTTAAGCTTGATGCAATGGATTCCATCCACTCAAAACAGGTTACTATAAGAAAAATGCTGAAAAAAGTACTTGAAGAAAAGGGGCTAAGCATAGATGACTAAACACGGATACGAAGGATTACTTATTGTTATTGAAGGTACTGACGGGTCTGGCAAATCCACCCAGCTTGAACTTTTGAAAAAGTATATTCAAGCACAATCATACGGTGTAATGGTTTCTGAGTGGAAAACCTCACGACTTATTGCAAATGTTATTGACGATGCAAAAGATAGAAATCTTCTAAACGCAACAACATACAGTCTTTTATATGCAGCTGATTTTGCCGACAGATTGGAAAACCAGATAATACCCGCATTAAAATCAGGTTTTATAGTACTATTAGATAGATATTATTATACAGCCCTTGCACGCGACGTTGTAAGAGGGCAGGATATTGAATGGGTTAAAAACCTTTATGATTATGCGCCTGAACCGGATTTGGTATTCTATCTTGATATGCCTGTCGATGTATTGTTGAAAAGAATTATCGGCACTACAGGTTTGGATTTCTACGAAAGCGGACGTGATGTCGGATTTTCAACAGACTTTTATAAAAGTTTCGAAATTTACCAGAAAAAATGTCTTGAACAGTACAACAATATGAAATCCGAATATAATTTCAAAAGTATTGACGGAACTTTATCGATTAAGGACATCCACAATATTATGAGTGACGAAGTTCAGAAAATTTTAGACTCAGGGGTTTTATATTAATCTTTACAATAAAAAATAAAAATTTACGTTATGAAACATTTTGAACTTTCAGGCATGGTTTATGATACATTAGAAAACGTAAAAGGAATAGTTTATAGGAGATTAGTGAATGTCTGAATATTTGAGCAAAGAAGAGATTAAGCAATGGAGAAGCTCATTAGAAAAGATTACATTAGAAGAATTTGCTGCCAGATTAGGGAAAAAAATAGAAGAGGATAAACCTACAAACGATTTAATAGATATTGTATTAAAAGGAAAACCGGTTGTTTCAAATGAACTTGAATGGAAACAAAATCATGCAGAAAGATTAAGTGCAATAGCCGAACGCGCATATGAGCGTGAACAGCAGATTGCGCCAACACCATTCTCTGTTCAAAAAATCCAAATTGATGAAACTCCATCAACTGAAACAACTAAAAAAGTTCAATCAAATACTCCAAAAGCTGAAAAGAAATCAGCAGTAAAAAAAGCTCCGACAGCTAAAAAAACAGTTAAGGCAGAAACTCTGAGAGAAGAAGTAAGAATTGTTTTCAAAAAAGCTTTGACTGATAGAGAACAGAAAGTTTTTGACCACTTTGCGGAAAACAAAGGTAAAATCGTTTATGCTAAAGATTTAGCAGGAATTTTGGACTTACCGAGAGACTATGTTTATAAATACATTAAAAATCTTAGAGCAAAAATCGAAGGTGATAAACTTGAAAATGCCGATAAAGGCGGATTTATATTAAATATTTAAAAAAAGCGCCGATGGCGCTTTTTTTATTTCCTCATTAATAAATTTATGCCAGCCGTAAAATAACTTTTAACTTCTGCCATTGACCTTATTCTTGATAACATTTTCAAGATATATAACGGTCTTAAATAAAATCTTTTTATTGCTGATTTGTGAAGTTCAAATACTCTGTCACGGGTTAAATGATGCGTATTTACGGCAGGATAAAAATATGCGTTTTCAAAAGATGTTTCTTTATCAAAAAGATTGTGTTCTAATGCATAGTCATAATACCTTGAGCCGGGCAACGGTGTTGCGGTATAGAAACTTATAAAATCACTGTCAAGTTCAATTGCAAATTTTATTGTTTCTTCAACAGTTTCCTCGCTTTCCCATGGCAAACCGATTACAAAATAATTATAAATTCTTATCTTTGCTTTTTTAAAAGTTTTTACTGTTCGTCTGACATCATCAAGCGTTATCTTTTTACCCATTTTTTCAAGCATATATTGAGAACCGCTTTCAACCCCGATACTTACAAGACGGCATCCTGATTTGTACATAATCTTTGCCATTTCCGCATCCGCCGTATCAGCACGGGTATTTGCAGACCAGGTAATTTTCAAACCGCTTTCCATAATCGCATTACATAAAGAAATTGTCCATTCTTTGTCGATATTAAAAATATCAGACCAAAACACAAAATTTGTAATGTTGTATTTTTCAACACAATCTTTAATTTCTGCGATTATATTTTCAACACTTCTTCGTCTGACTTTTGCTCCCGAAACAGGTGTTGCAAGACAGAAAAAACAATGAAACGGGCATCCGCGTGAAACTTTAATAACAGCCTGAACTTTGTTATTATCGGGACGTCTGTAAATCGTGTTATCCACGAGATGACGTGCAGGGAAAGGGATTTCATCCAAATTTTCTATAAACGGTCTAACTCCCGTAAATTTAACCTCTCCGTCGCGATAATATATACCGAGCGGTTTTTCAACACCCTGTAAAATCTCTTTAAGAGTTTCTTCTGCTTCGCCTGAGACAACAATATCAAGTTCGGGATGCTCATTCATAACCCTTTCGGCAAGGGTTAAAAACGTCGCTCCTTTTGCTATTGTAACAATATTCGGTAATAATTCTTTTGCTTTTTTTACTGCAGCCAAATCATGTTCCAAAGTAGGAGTTGCAACATTTACAACCAAATAATCAGGCTGAAATTCTTTTAAATCTCTTTCTAAATCACCACCTTGACTGTAGTCATGAATTCTAGCCTCAAGTCCTTCTTTTTCTGCAACTGCTGCCAAGTACATTAAATCTGTCGGCGGTAACGGCGGAATTACCAGTAACTCTTTTGTCGGCTGCTGACATCTGTCTTCGCGGTTTAAAACGGGGGACGGCGGATAAATAAGAAATATTTTTTTCATTATGATTTTTCCTTAACAGTGCCAGTAACAAAAGCTGCAATTGCAAGACATACAGCTCCGATTACAAATGCGTACTCCCAATGATAATTTATGTATTCAGACCCCATTGTAAATGAGCACTTTGAAATAAACCATGCAACAAGCGTGCATACAAACACCTGAGGACCCGCAATAAATATATTAAATATACCCATTACAGAGCCTTCTGTTCCCTTTTTTATAAACTGAGAAAGCATTGCAAAAGGTAACGCACAAATACTTGCCCAGCCTATACCTGCAAGTCCCATTAAACACGCTACGGCTTTCGGGTTCTTTGTCCAAAACATTCCAAGGTAAGCCAAAATCATAGTAATCAATGATATTATATGTACTTTTTTGTTTGTATATTTTGCAGACAAAATCCCGATAGGAATAGCAACCAAAAAGCAAATTAAGTTAAATACCGCAAAACAAATTGACGAAAAATTGGTACCGTTTAAAGTTGATTGAGCATACATCTCTTTCAAGCTTTCAGATGCCGATGTCAAGTCAGGTACGCAATAAATTGTGTGAACAGCATACTGTGTAAAGAAAATCATCATACACATAGTACCAATCCAGGTAAAAAACTGCATTGTACAGATTTTTGAGACTTCAGGAGACATTGCAAAAAAGTTTTTCAAAGCATCAGCAAACGAGCTTTCTGCGGCTTTTTCAATTTCTTTTTTACTGTTATGTTCTTTAACAGTTAAACAAGTCCAAACCATACCGAGCGTAAAGGCAACAGCCGCCATTACAAATTGAGCGGGGATAGACATTTGATAATTAAACGCCCATTTTAAAAACGGAGCAGTACCCGCCGCAACAACAGATCCTAATCCGATTGCAAGACTTATATAAGAATTTGCAAGTGAATGTTGTTCTTCAGGCACAACATCAGGAACTAAAGCTCTGTAAGGTCCTTGAGCCACATTAACACAAGCATCAATTACCCAAATCATTATTGCCGCAATGAAAAGTGCTGTTAAAGGCGGTAAATTAAGCCCTGTAACATTATGCAAAAATTCCGCGACACTCGCAGAGTTTGGAAAAATCCACAAAGCAAGAGATGCTAATAACGCTCCGCCCAAAAGGTAAGGTCTGCGTCTGCCAAGCGGAGATACTGTTTTATCACTCAAAGCTCCGACCAACGGCTGTACAACCATTCCAGTAAAAGGTCCGGCAAGCCAGATTAAGCCGTATATAAACGGCGATGCGCCCAAACCTTCGGTTACAGGTCCGGATAAAATTATTCTCATCTGCCACGCAAACTGCAACCCGAAAAAGCCCAATGCAAAATTTAAAAATTGAGCAGTCGTAAATTTCTTCATATCATTACTCATTAAATTCTCTCCCCAAAATATACTGCTTTATAATTTTAGACCAAATCAGGCGCAGGGTCAATATATTTCAATCAATTCTTTCAAAACATTGTTGTAAGGTGTTGGGATATTATGTTTTTTACCAAGTTCAATCATAACCCCTGCAAACATATCAACTTCCGTTTTTCTGCCTGCTTCTACATCTTGAAGCATGGATGTTTTTCCTTCGGGACACATCATCTTTAAACTTTCAAGTGCATCATCAATCATTGTTTCGGTATCATTAACCCCTTCAGCCTTTGCAATCGTTTGAACTTCTCTCATTACATTAACAACAAATTCCATACATTTTTTATTGTTAAGCATCTCTCCAAAAGTCAGACGCATCAATGCTGTAGTCTGGTTAGATGAAACATTCAGCATAAATTTCAGCCACATTGAACGAATAATATCATCAGGCACTTCATAATTAATCCCGACTTTATCAAAATATTTTTGAATACGTTCATTTTTGCCCATCACAATTGTATTCACACCGTCTTGCGTAATATTTCTGCCTTCGCGAACAGCACTGTGACCAATAAAGTATGAATATACAACTTTTTCAGCACCATATCGCTCTGCAATATATTTTTCACTGGTTACACCGTTTAATAAAGATAAAATTAATGTATTATCCCCGACAAAATTGTTGATATTCTTAATCGCATCTGAAAGCCCATCATACTTAGTGGCAATAATAATCAAATCAGCCTTAAAATCAGTACACCCGGGCAGAATATAGTCTAAGTCCATAACTTTACCGTTAAATGTTGTCGGATTTCTTTTGTAAAGTTCAAGTCTTTCATTGTCAACAAGAATTTTTGCATTCTTAATTTTATCTGCATAAATACTGCCGATAGCGCCTAATCCGCATATTAATACATTTTCAATATCTCTCATATGCCGATTTTAACATTTCGTAAACAAAAAAGCAATTTCACTATTTAAAAAAACTTTATATATAAGTAGTGTAGTTTTAATTTGTAGTGTAGTAAATGGGATTTGAAATACCAAGAGCGCTTGGTGTGGGCGCGGTACAGCCAAATATTTACGTCGACCGAAAAAGAAATACATATTTCGGCATCAATTTAAATGCTGATACATTTGAACAAACTTCAATCAAACGCTTTACAACCGAAACTGCAATAAAAAAAATGATTGAAAGCAACCCTAAAGTAAAAAATATAGTAAAAAATTATAACCCTAACCTTAACTTAAATATGAACGAATTGAGAGAGCTTTTATCTAAACATGCCACTGATACACAAAATATTACAAAAGGAATTATTGAAAATCTCCCCTTTGCATTGCAATCAAAAGTTGATGCCAAAGCAATAGAAGATGCGGGCTATCTTCACGATTTAGGCAAAGTTTTAATTCCTGCTGAAGTTTTAAATAAACCAGGAAAACTTAATGATAAAGAAACAAAAATTATGCACACACATTCTGAATTAAGCTATGAATTGTTGAAAACCAGCGGGCTTAATGAAAAAACCCTAAAACTAATCAGAAACCATCACCAAAACGCTAAACGCACAGGCTATCCGTGGGTAGACCAAAACTTCAATGCCGATTTAAACTTACAAATTTTATCCGTAGCAGATAAATATTCAGCTTTAACAGAAAAACGCACATATAAAGAACCAATGAACGCAAAGCAGGCATTAACGATAATTTATCAAG
The DNA here is from genome assembly GCA_950096985.1 of uncultured Candidatus Melainabacteria bacterium. Classification (GTDB taxonomy): domain Bacteria; phylum Cyanobacteriota; class Vampirovibrionia; order Gastranaerophilales; family Gastranaerophilaceae; genus Stercorousia. The sequence continues at coordinate 37,321 of CATNBA010000008.1, read as the reverse complement.
ATGTAAAAGAAGGTAAACTTCATCCGTTTGTATTCAGAGCGCTTGTTAATTATGCACAGCAAACTCAGACTGTAACTAATAACGTATGTTTGTGATAAAATAAATAAGCAATGAATTTAGATACAGCTATAGATACATTTTTATCACCCATAGCCGATAAGATTTCAGGGATTATATTCAGCTCAATTACTATTCACGGAGTAAAGATTGAGTTCCTTGTTGCGCTATTGATGTCTGCTGCAATCTATTTCACACTTAGAACGAGATTTATAGGCATCTGGGGATTTAAGCATGCCATAAAATTAATAACCAAAAATTACGAACACAAAGATATTATAAAGAAGAAAAAACGCGGAGAAGTTTCATCATTTCAAGCTTTAACCGCAACAATTTCAGCATCCGCAGGTATTGGAAATGTTGCAGGTTCTGCCGCTGCCGTATCAATCGGAGGTCCAGGCGTAATATTCTGGATGGTTATTGCAGGCTTTTTCTCAATGGCTTTAAAATTTGCAGAGGTAGTGCTCGGTATTAAATTCAGGAAAGTTAATCCTGACGGTACAATAGCCGGCGGTCCTATGTATTATATTGAAGGTGCATTAAAAAACAACAAATATATAGGGAAATTTGCACCACATTTATCAAAAATTTATGCAGTATGTTGTATTTTTGCAATGATTGGCGGTTGGAATTTATTTCAAATTAACGCAATGACAACACAAATCACAGAAGTTACAGGCGGAGATAAAAGCTTTTTTGCCAATCAGAGCTGGCTTTTGGGACTTATTGTTGCCATAATAACTTATTTCACTATTATTGGCGGAATTAAGGCTATAGGGAAGTTTACGTCAAAAGTAACACCCGTTATGTGCACATTATATGTATTAACAGCATTTGCTGTATGTTTATATAATATCGGGCATGTGCCCCATACTTTAAAAATAATTGTAGAAGAAGCTTTTAAACCTCAAGCTATGACTGGCGGGGCATTTGCCTGTATGCTATGGGGCTTTAGACGCGCAATGTTTGCGAATGAAGCAGGACTTGGAACTGCACCGATTGCATTTTCTGCCGTGAAAACCAGTAAACCCGTTGCACAAGGTTTTATTGCCATGCTTCAGCCGTTTGTTGATACAGTAATAGTCGGGTCTGCAACGGCTTTTGTAATCGTAGTTTCAGGGGAATACTTACATACAACTGGAATTGCAGGGATTGAATTAACTTCAAAAGCATTTGGCTCTGTTTGCCCATTCTTTCCAATTCTCTTAACATTTATGGCAAGTTGTTTTGTACTGTCTACAATGCTTTGCGGGTCTTATTACGGAATTAAAGCTTGGAATTATTTATTTGGCGAAACAAAATTGACAACACGTACTTTTCAGGTAATATATTGTATATTCATAGTTATAGGTTCTGCCATGAACTTCAAGAGTATAATTAATCTATCTGATGCATTTACTTTATTCCTGGCTGTGCCAAACTTAATAGCAGTATTCATGTTATCAGATGTAATTATGAAAGAACTGAAACGATACTGTAAAAAATATAACGTAGGACTATTTAAAGAGGAGAGAATATGAAGAAGAATTGTTTGGAGATAGTTAGAGGGAAATGCGAAAGCTGTAAAGGTTGTGCTCTTGCATCAACAAGAAATAACGTAGTTTTTGCAGACGGCAACCCTTCAACTGCAAAAATCGTATTTATCGGTGAAGCACCAGGTGAAATGGAAGACGAAACAGGAAGACCATTTGTCGGACGTGCAGGTCAATTGTTAAATGATTTCCTCGCTGAGGCCGGAATTTCTAGAGATGAAGATATTTATATCATTAATACTGTAAAATGCAGACCGCCTGAAAATAGAGTTCCTACTGATGAAGAAAAAGCATCTTGCAGAAAATTTTTAGATGCTCAAATTGATATTATCAATCCGCGAGCAATTGTTCTTTGCGGAGCTACTGCGTTAAAATCATTTGTTGAACTTGACAAAAAACAAACTATTTCTAAAGTTAGAGGTCAATGGATGAACATTACTGTTGATGGAAAAGAATACAGAGCAATGACAATTTTCCACCCGTCTTACCTTCTTAGAAACCGCTCAATGGAAGAAGGTTCTCCAAGAAGATTGATGCAGGAAGATTTGGCAAATATCAAAAACGAAATTTTATTTGATGTAGACCATAATAATATATTTGCCCAATCAAAAGAATTAGCTATGGTATAAAAAAAGCCCTTAAAAAGGGCTTTTTTATTAGAATAAATTTAATTGTTCCTGTTTCGCAAAATGTTTTTCAAGATAAGATTTTCGATGATAAGGAGACACACCGTATTTATCAATTGCAGCCATATGGTCCTTTGTTAAATATCCCATATTATTTGCCCAGCCATATTCGGGGAATTCTTCATCAAGCTTTAACATATATCTGTCACGTGCAACTTTAGCTAAAATACTTGCCGCTGCAATAGATGCTGATGTTCCGTCACCCTTTATAATAAATTTCTGTGGAAAACCTAAATCAGGAATTTGTCTATTTCCATCAACCAAAACAAACAAATCATTGCATTCACTTTCTTTTTGAACATTTACAACAGCTTGCCTCATTGCGCCAAGAGAGGCTTTTAAAATGTTGATACGTTCAATAACATCAACCTCTGCCGACACAACAGAATTTACTGTTTCAGTCTTAATTATTTCATAAAGCTCATCACGATGTTTTTTGGAAACTTTTTTACTATCATTTAAATAAACAAGTTTCTCTATTAAATTTTTATTTTTCTTTGTAAAACATACGGCTGCAGCAAATACAGCACCTACACCCGACCCTCTGCCGGCCTCATCGGTACCGATAATTGAAGTTTTTAACTTATCATCAAATGCAAAAAGCTCTTTATACTTTTCCATTACACCTCATCAAGAATAAATTTTCCGATTTTTCCCTCTCTGAAATCTCTCAAAATATAAACCGAAGTTCTTTCAATATCAGCTTCACCACCAGAAATAATCCAGTTTCTGGCTTTTGCTATATCTTCAACAGTTAAACATTCAACCTTATAAAAATCTTTTATAATTTGCGTATATTTTTCACCAAGCATTGCCAAAAGCTCTTTTGCCACAACTTCATTTGAATAAGCATTTTCAGAAACAGCATTAACAAAAGCCAATTTTCTTGCTCGCTCTTGATCTTCCTGTTTCATGGGAATAATACCCGGTGTATCCAGAAGCTCCAATTGCGGATTAATTCTTACCCACTGCTGTTGACGCGTTACACCTGCTTTAGCTCCAATTTTTGTTTTAGAAGAACGTGTCAATTTATTTATAATACTTGATTTGCCGACATTCGGCATACCCACGACCATAACTCGCGCAGGACGTCTTAACAAACCTTTTTTCATTAAAGCTTGTATTCTGGGTTCTGAAAGCTCAACAGCTTTTTTTACAATATAATTTAAATCCTTAGAATTTTTTGCATCAGATTTAACAACAGGGAAACCGGTCTTTTCTTCAATAATTTTTATGAATTTGTTCAATTCATTTACATCTGTCAAATCAGCTTTATTAAGCAAAATTAAACGGGGCTTTTCACCTAAAAGCCCCGTAATATTATCATAACTGCTTGAAAAAGGCAGTCTCGCATCAATAACTTCAATAACCGCATCCACTAACGACAATTGTTCTTTTAGCTTTCTTTCAGCTTTAGCAATATGACCGGGATACCAGTGTATGTGAAGTTTATCTTTTTTCAATTTTTTCCTTGATACGAGTAGCTTTACCTGAACGTTCTCTCAAGTAGTAAAGTTTAGAACGTCTTACATCACCTTTTCTAAGAACATTAATTTTTTCAATTCTTGGAGAGTTAAGTAAGAATACACGTTCAACACCAACACCTTGGAATACTTTTCTAACAGTAATAGTTTTGTTAATACCTGAACCGTGTTTTTTAATCACAGTACCTTCGAAAGCCTGTGTTCTTTCTTTGTTTCCTTCAATAATTCTTACGAAAACTTTAACAGTATCACCCGGATTTGCATCAGGAAGATTTTCTCTTAAATATGGTTTTTCCAATTCATCAATAATAGGGTTCATTTCACTTTTCCTTTATAATTAATTTCGTACTTAAATTCCTTTTTAAATCGGTGTTCCACATAATCACCGACGCACGTAAAAGTATCGTAAAACAAAGGTAGAAAAATTTCAAGCAGTTTTTAAAATTTTGTAATATAATTGAAATATGGCTGGCGATTATAAAAAATTATTAAATAAAAAAAAGAAAAAAGTTTTTGCAGACCCAAAAACAATGGGAGTAAATATTGATAAAAATGAGTATTACGAAATTATTTTATCAAATTCCGCGCACCCTGAAAATATTCAAAAATAATTTTGTGCCATTTTTTTACTTTATTGACCAATTCTGATAAAACCGAAATTATTATCATACTTATTATAAAGCACAGAACAGCCCCCCCCCCGAGATTAGGTACAACTTTAATTACAATCTGGTTTAAAGCCAGATAGTTTAAAGAATTTCGTCCTACATATTGCAAACCTTTTAACGATAAAATACTGCATAAAAATTTTGATAAATAAAAATAAGCAAGGGTTGCTAAAATTGCATTTAAGTAAAATAAACCTAAATTTGAGTAAACATTTAATCTAACATTACATATTCCATTTTGAAAAATTAGAAAATACGAAACTACAAAGAAAAATAAACCTAAAACAGCAGTTTTAAATTTATTACAATCAGGTTCATACCTTTTAAATAAATATCCTGAATACATTACAGGGAGCATGAATAGAGCACTGTCAATTGAAAAAGGTATCCTTAATTTTAGGTAATACTCACAAATTGCAACACCTGATAATACAATTCCAAGAAAATATTTATTTATATATTTATGAAACAGCCAAAATAAAATATTCGCAAAAAACATACCGGTCAAAAACCATAAAGCACCCGCGACAGGCAAATGCCTGTTATTAAAGAAAAAGAATTTCTCAAAATATGTGCCTAATTTAAAATTTTCCACAAAAATCAAACACAAAACAGCATTAAGCAATCCAAAATACAAATATGGTTTTAAAAGCCCATTAAATTTTCTTTTTATCAAATCTTTGAAATCATAAGTTTTAAACAAATATCCTGATATAAAGAAAAACATCGGCATATGAAAGGCTGAAATATAATGAGCAAAACTCTGTCCAAAGCCGACATGTCCCATCAGCATAAAAATAATACCAATAGCCTTAAATATATCAATAAATTCCAACCTTTTAATTTCAGCCATAAAAAAATTATAACACAAACTCTTGACATTTAAGCTTGTTCGGGTTAAATTAAATTTACGCAAAAATAATAAAAAGCGTGGGCATGTGGTACTCTGCCGAACAAACGATTAAGTATCGTTTGTGAGAGGTGGTAGACACGTCTCAGTTCTGAAAGAACTGATTGACAAGTAAATATGGGCATGTGGTGGAATGGTAGACACGCTAGTCTTAGGAACTAGTGCTAACGCGTGGGAGTTCGAGTCTCTTCATGCCCAAATAAAAAGCACCCCTGAAAGGGTGCTTTTTTGTAAGGAAAATTATATGAACAAAATTCAACCTATAAATTCCATTGATGCTTTAGAAGTTTATAAAATTCTGTCGTCACGAAAACTCACCGATGTTCAAAAGGCTGAGTTTATAAAAAAAAATTCTGTGGCAATAAAAAATCTTGCAAAAACAGATATTACACAATCTGAATTTAAAGAGCTTATGACACACAGACCGCTTATTAGATTTCGTCCGCTAAAAAATTCGTTTACAAAGCAGGGTGACGATGTTATGTTTGCAAAATCTGTGGGCATTACCAAAAAAGAAATCCGCAAGTATATAAACGCAATTATTGATAATAACTTTGAAAACCAGCATCCTGAAAATATTGAAAAAGCTAAAGCTTACGTTTACCGACATGGTACAAAAGCTCAAGTAATTTCTTTTTTGGAATATGAACTTTCTGATGTTAAAACAACACTGCAAAAATTATACAAGACATTAGAAGATAACTCCGGCGGTCTCGCAGATTATTTTTCTCGCCCGATACACAGAATGGATAACATTACACTCGGTAAACTTTATAATACAATCGACAGAAGTTTGAAAAATTCTGCAAATGCAGGTTACATCAAACATGACGAATTAAATTCGCATGCTCAGTGGGCACTTGTCAGAATTTATCAAATTCAAAACAATTCTAAAATTTTAAGAGCTTATGAGACTTATAAATACCTTTTACCAACACAGTGATATTCAAATCCGCGCTGTTTCAAACGTTCACCATCATATTGATTTCTGCCGTCAAAGATTACGGGCTCTTTCAACAATTCTTTTATTTTGTCAAAATCAGGGCGTCTGAATTCATTCCACTCAGTTAAAAGAAGCATGCAATCTGCATTTTCAAGAGCATCATATGAATTTTTAGCATAAGTTATTTTATCACCCCATATTTGTTTTGCCTGTTCAAACCCTTTTGGATCATATGCCTGAACTTTAGCACCAAACTCTAACAAGAAATTAATAATTGTAATTGCAGGAGACATTCTCATATCATTTGTTTTTGGTTTAAAAGTCAAGCCCCAAACCGCAACCGTTTTCCCTGATAAATTCATTCCGTAACGTGCAAGAATTTTGTTAATGAAGATTACTCTCTGCTCTTTGTTAACTTCATCTGCTGATTCAATTAATCTGTGTCCGCAATTGTGGTCTTTTGCTGTTTTCAATAAAGCTTTAACATCTTTTGGAAAACAGCTGCCCCCATAGCCTAAGCCCGGAAATAAAAACTGAGGTCCGATACGTTTATCAGAACACATACCTATACGTACCATTTCAGCATCAGCACCTACAGCCTCACAAATATTTGCAATTTCATTTGCGTATGAAATTTTTACGGCTAAAAATGAATTGGCAGCGTACTTTGTCATTTCAGCAGACTTAACATCCATTATTACAAATCTGCTTGCTGTTCTGAAAAACGGCGCATAAACTTCCTGCATAATAGCTGTGGCTTTTGTTGAATTTGACCCAATAACAACGCGGTCAGGTTTCAAGAAATCATCAACAGCCGCCCCTTGTTTTAAAAACTCAGGATTTGAAACAACATCAAATTCGCCATCATAGAATTTAGCAATGGTTTCAGTAACTTTTTCTGCTGTACCGACAGGAACGGTTGATTTGTCAACAACGACTTTATATCCGTTCATTGCTTTACCAATACTTTCAGCTACTGCCATAACATATTGCATATCAGCAGAACCGTCCTCGCTTTGAGGAGTTCCGACGGCAATAAAACATACCAGCGATTTTTTTACAGCATCATCTAAATCTGAAGAAAAATGAAGTCTGCCTTCCATGACATTGGCTTTTATTAATTCTTCCAATCCCGGCTCGTATATGGGTACAATACCTTCTTCCAGTTTTTTTAATTTTTCTAAATCATTATCAACACAAATAACATCATTTCCCATATCTGCAAGACAAGTACCCGCAACTAATCCGACATATCCTGTCCCAATCACACAAATTTTCATTTTTTTACCCTTTCCAATCCTACTCCTTTTTCTTTATAGTATCACAAATAAAATTTTTATGAGATAATATAATAAAATAAGGGGATAGACACATGGATTATAAATTACAAAATACTGCATCTAAAGATGCCTTTAATTATAAATATCTGTTGGGAAAAATTTTTCCTTACATAAAACCGGTTTTACCAAGAGCTTTAACAAACCTTACAATAGCAATACCTTTAGGACTGTTAGACGGTGTTGTCGCTCTTTCGTTAAAGCCTTATCTTGATTTTGTAGTTAACGGCAATCCTGAACATACATGGTCATTTTTAGGAATAACTGTTCATTCTCAGGCATTTCTTGCAATGATAATACCGTTCGGTATTGTAGGCTTTGCTTTGTTTCAGGGTGTATTAAAATATGTGAGCAACTACTTAACAGATTGGACAGGTCAAAAAATTTCCATGTCATTGAAGAAGGATTTATTCAGAAAATTAACTTCAATGGATCCGCAATTCTTTGATGTAAATTCATCGGGAATTGTATTAACAAGGTTCTTATCTGACCCTGATACTGCATCTAAAAATATTATTGAAATGTTAAAATCATTTATTGCGACATTTTTCGGTCTTGTAGGGCTTGTCGGAGTTTTGCTTTATAACTCTTGGAAATTGGCGATTATAGGTGTAACAATTATGGCAATTGCGATTACACCGGTTACCCTAATCAGAAAAAGAATTAAAAAAGTATCAAATGCAAGCATGGTTGTCGGAGGAAACATGACAACTAACTTCAATGAAACTTTTGCTGGAAATAAAATTATGACTGCATATAACCTGCAAAAAGATCAGAATGAAAAATTTGATAACCAGATACATACCCAATTTACACTTGCGATGTCATTAACAAAACGTGTAGGCTGGATGTCACCTATTATGTATTTTGTATGCTCAATAGGTATTGCACTTGTTATGGCATACGGCAACCACCTAATTTTATCTGGACAAATGACGGCAGGTAGTTTTGCATCATTCGTAACTTCACTCTTATTACTTTATAAACCCACAAAAACTCTTGGTAATACATTAACAAACCTTCAAGGCGTATTTGTTGCAATGAGCCGTGTATTTGAACTATTTGACATGAACCCTCAAATTAAATCTCCCGAAAATGCCGAGAGATTGGAAGGATTAAACAGTTCTATCGACTTTGAAAATGTTAATTTTGAATATGAAAAAAATACACCCATTTTGAAAAATTTAAATCTGCATGTCAATAAAAATGAAACAATAGCACTTGTTGGTAATTCCGGCGGCGGCAAAAGTACAGTCGTGAGTTTACTGCCAAGATTTTACGATATTAAATCAGGTGCTATAAAATTTGACGGAGTTGATATCAGAAACTTTGATCTTGACAGCTTACGAAACAATATTTCATTCGTATTTCAGGATAATTTTTTATTTTCAGGAACAATAAGAGATAATATTATGATGGGTAATGAAAATGCATCATCAGAACAACTAAAAAAAGTTATTGAAATGGCACATCTTGATGAATTTATATCAACACTTGAAAACGGTCTTGATACATTTGTCGGAGAACGCGGAACAACACTATCAGGCGGACAAAGACAGCGAGTTGCAATTGCAAGAGCAATGCTTAAAGATGCACCGATTGTTATCTTAGATGAGGCAACATCAGCCCTTGATAACAAATCAGAAGCTATTGTTCAAAAAGCTCTTGATAACTTAATCCAAAATAAAACAGTATTTGTAATCGCTCACAGATTATCAACAATTCAAAATGCAGACAGAATTGCGGTTATAAATGAGGGAGAACTTGCCGAACTTGGTACACATGAAAAACTTATGACAATTGAAAACGGTAAGTATAAATATTTATATGAAATGCAGTTTAAAAAACAGGGGAATACAGCCATTGCATAAAATTTTAACCAAATGGATAGAGCCTTATGTGCTTTTAGAAACATTAAAAAAACATCATAATCTTGTAAAAGTTTATACTTTCGATGGTTTTTCCAAAAATGATATAAAAAAAGAATTTTTAAAAAATCTGAAAAGTTCAACAGGTTTATATATGAAAAACGTAAACAACTTCTATGTGTTTGAAGGGATTGCAGATATTGATAAAATATTCCAATTTGCAGAAAATGATTACGAAATAACTACGGACATTAATAAACCTTTTGAAATGGTTGATATGGGTAAAGCTGAAGCCGGTTTTATTTATTCTTCAGAGCCAACATCCCACTAAACAATTTTACAATATTTTACAAAATAGCAATAATTAAAAACAAAATTACTTTATATAAACAAGGTTAGGTTTATAAGGGTTTAGGTAAAATTGTTCAATTTATATTATCCATTTCAGAATAATTTCAATCCGTTTATTAATTTTTTCATGTCATTCAATATGCCTGCAAGAAATTTTTATTCACCATTTATAATGCCGGATTTTAATATCTTTGCGCCTGTGAATTATTATAATTCATTGAATACCAGCCCGTCTGTATCAATTTTCAGTAAAAAACAAGGTCGACCTGAAAAAGTTTCACATAACTATAAAATAGTTAACCCCAAACCTCAAAAAACATACAATAAAGTTAACGGAGAAAAACTTGCTCAAAAAGTAGTACAAAATCTTCCAACAGACAGAGACCCTAATAATCCTTTATGTGCAAAATATGTAAAAAAAGCAATTCAGGATTGCGGCTTAGGTGAATATGTAAAAGGAAATGCCGCATATTGTAAAAATATATTCCGCGCAAACCCGAATTTTAAAGAAGTAAAGTACAAAGATTTTTCAAAACTTCCAACAGGTACTTTAGTAGTTTATGATGCGTTTGATAAAGTAACATTTCAAGACGGAAAAGAAGGGGAAATAGGCAAACACGGACATACTCTTATAGCTCTTAAAGACGGTAAAGGTTGCAGTGATATTATTGAAAACGAAATTGCATATTCAAGCAAAGCTCATACATTTATTCCTGTTTAATATTTCTTAACCAAATAAGCAATTATATTACTGCAAAAAACTTTATTTATATATAGGGGATTATCAGGGGATAATAATGAGTTTAGTAAATTTAAATACAGTTACAAACAACTCACAGGCATTTTTTTCAGAATTGCCGCCCATTCCTTTATTTGATAATCCTTCAATATTTATGAGTTCAAATCAGTCGGCTCAGCCCAATAATAGTCTATATAATATTTTTAATAATTATTTTTCAAACAATACTTTAAGTTCTACAAACCAATATTACATAAAAGACTATGCAGAAGAATTCAGACAAAACACAAAAACAGCACGAAATCTTCCAAGCGGAACTTTAAAAGCATTGGGATATAATGCGGAAAAAGGTCAAAAACTTGCTAATATTGCAGTAAGAAATACTGTCGGATTTACCGGTAATTGTGCAAGATATGCAAAAAGAGATATCGAAAGAGCCGGACTTGGCAAATATGAATACGGACATGCATATCAATGCGGAAATATTTTGTCAAAAAACCCGAATTTCAAAGAAATATCAACAAAAGGACTAGATTTAAAGAAACTTCCGGCAGGTTGTGTACTTGTATATGGCAGAGGTGTTGCTGGATACAGCAAAGCTTACGGACATATTGAAATTACAGATGGCAACGGGTCTGCAAACAGTGATGGAAAAACAAATAATATCAGACCGGGTGCAAGGGTATTTATCCCTGTTTAAAAAAAAGGTCAACCTGTTTTTTTAATTCCTCAATTGTCCCATTATTATTTATAACATAATCGCATAATGGAATTTTTTCTTCCTGAGTCATTTGAGAATTAATACGTTTTTTTGCATCTTCAACGGTAAAATTATTGCGTTTAATCAAGCGTTTAAGTCTGATTTCATCATCAGTATAAACCATTATGATTTTGTCAAAAAGATATTCCATTTTTGCCTCAAACAATAACGGTATTGCAACTATACCGTCAAACTTTTCAATTTTTTCAGCGATTTTGGGATGCAAAATTGTTTCAAGTTTTTTGCGCAAAACTTCATCATCAAAAATAATCTTTCCAAGTTTAGTACGCGAAAATTCGCCGTTTTCAAGTACGTCATAATCCTTAAATGCCTCATATAATTCCTTATTATTAACCGTTAAAAGTTTATGCGAAACTTCATCCGTATCAAGAACTTTATAGCCTTTTTCTTGTAAAATCTTTGATACCGCAGATTTTCCACTTGCAATATTTCCGATCAAGGCAGTTCTAGTCATTTTTAATCCTGTTTAAAAAGTTTTTTAACTCACGGATTTGAATAGGTTTTATAGGCTTTACATCACCACGTTTTAACCCGTCAATAGTAAGCGTTGCATGTTGTATACGTTTCAATATCTTAACTTCATGCCCGATATGTTCAAACATCTTTCTTATTTGTCTGTTCATCCCCTGATAAAGTGTTATTCGCATAGATGTATGCTTATTATCCATTTCAAGCACCTGAATGTCAGCATAAGCAATTTTGCCGGTTTCAATTTCCACCCCATTTGCAAGTTTTTCAAGTTCAGCACGGGTCAGAACAGAATTCACAGTAACGAGATAAATTTTAGGAACTTTTATTGACGGATGTGTTAATGCGTTAATCAAATCACCGTCATTAGTTAAAATTAAAAGACCTGTAGAATCTTTATCTAATCTTCCAACCGGTTTTAAACCCGCTAAGTTTTCCGGCAGCAAATCATAAATTGTTTTACGTCCCTTTTCATCATCACAAGTTGTTATATATCCTGCCGGTTTATAAAACCTGTAGTATTCATGTTTTACAGGACGTATAAGTTTTTGGTTCACAAAAACTTTATCTTTAGGCTGAACTGAATACCCCAATTCTTTTATGGTTTTACCATTAACAGTTACAACACCCTGCTCAATCAGCTCATCTGCTTTCCTTCGCGAACACAAGCCGGATGAAGCTATATATTTGTTTAAACGCATACAGGACATTGTTCAATTCCTTTTGTTAATTTTTCTACCAACTCTACAGGCATTCTTCTGTATAATTTACCTGCCTCATTAATTGCAACAACATCAAATACAGCTTCTATAAAGGTTTTTTGAGTTTCTTTTGACTTAATAGTCTGCTTGAAGGTAACCGATAGACCGTTGCATTTTTCAAGCCATGTTTCAATAATAATACTGTCATTAAGACGTGCAGATGCTTTATATCTGACATTCATATTTGTTACGGGCAAAAGGACATCAACTTTTTTCATAGCAATTAAGTCCAACCCCAAAGCATCACAAAGCTCAACACGCCCTTTTTCAAGCCATCTCAAATATGAGCCATGCCATACAACTCCATAAGCATCCGTATCTGCATAATAAACTTTTGTTTCAAATGTATGTTTCATAATAAAAATTATAACATAAAAAGGAGATTAAATAATGAAATACAAATGTGAAATTTGCCAATGGATATATGATGAAGAAAAAGAAGGCACAAAATTTGAAGATTTACCGCCGGATTTTCTATGTCCAGTTTGTAATGCTCCAAAAGATTTGTTTACACTTATTGAAGAATAAACGCAATTTTTAAACTGATTATGTTTTATAAATAATGTGAACAGTTTAAGTAGTGTATCAATAAATCATAATAACAATAATAATTATTATTTGACACCAAATAATAATGTTGTTCGCATACAAACTTCTGCACCTGAAGACACGAGCGTAAAAACAGTAGCAACAGCAGGTATCTTACAGGCTATCGCAATGTTTTTACATAAGGCATCTGAATATTGCAGCAGCAAACTTATGCAGGGAAAAGAATTTACTTCGAGTGAGAATATACATTTAACCGCCGAAGAAATGGTCAGGGATAATAACCTTAAAGTAAGTGTTGATTACATTGACAATAATAATATCAGACAGTACCCTTCACAAATGAGAGAAATTCTTTCCCCCGTTGCACGAGGTGAAAATGCATTTTACGCCGACAAACTAAAATTAGCTGTTGCACCAAAAAGTAAACCTTCATTGATACTACATGAACTTGGACATGCTATTAATGCAGGCAAAGGCAAATTAATGAGGTTTCTGCAAAAATCACGCGGTTATGTTTCAGCCGTTCCAACAGCTTTGCTTCTTGCAAACGGACTTTTTGCCCGTAAAGACGATAAAGCGAATTTTATAGAAAAACATGCCGGTAAAATAGGATTTATGGCATTTTTACCCACAATTATCGAAGAAGGGCTTGCCTCACTGAGAGGATTAAAATATGCCAAAAAGCTAAAAGGAGTAAATTTAACCCCGTTGAAACGCAACTATTTCTTTGCGTGGATGACTTATGTTATAGCCGGTTTAGGGCTTGGAGTTGCAGCAAAGCAGGCCCTTTTGGAAAATAAAAAACAATAACTTGACTATAAAAATTTTTGCAATATAATTGATTTGTACCCCATTGAAAATCGGGATGTGGCGCAGCTTGGTAGCGCACCTCGCTTGGGACGAGGGGGTCGCACGTTCAAATCGTGTCATCCCGACCATTTAAAAAAGAACTCCTTAAAGGAGTTCTTTTTTGTTTAAAGTTGACTTGCCCTTTCTTTTATAATAAAATTTCAAAAGAGAGATTTTACACTATAAAATGAGGATTAGGGAAATTGGATTTTACAACATTAACCATTGAATTATTAAAAGGCTTGGCATCATTAGTTGGTAACTATGGTCTTGCTATTATATTATTAACTGTCGTTATAAGACTTGCAATGTGGCCATTGAATGTTTCTCAACAACGTTCTATGAAAATGATGCAGACATTACAGCCTAAAATCAAAGCAATTCAAGACAGATACAAAAGCGACCCGCAAAAAATGCAGCAAAAGCTTATGGAATTTTACAAAGAACATAAGTTTAATCCGATGGGCGGATGTTTGCCACTATTAATTCAGTTACCTATTTTCATTCTTTTATATTCAGCTTTAATGAGCCCGCAGTTTATTCAAATTGCAGGTGATACATCATTCGGCTTTTTAAGCAGACTTGATACTACACTTCGAGCTACTGCAGGACGCTCTTATGATGGAGCTTTTGGAGTATCACAGGGTGATACATTTACATTAGGTAAGACTGCAAAAGTTTATCTTCCTGATGAAGTTCTTGAAAACGTAAAAATTAAAAACCCTAATAAAGCTGTAGAAATTCAAGGCGAATTTAAGCCTGGAGAAAGCGTTGATTTTAAAATCGACTTAGATCATTTAGATTTAAAATTCGCACAGTTAAATGAAATTCAAAAAGCTGAAATCGCAGTAACTGATATGACTAATAAGGAAATCGAAAACGTAACTTTCGAAAAACATGGAAATATTCTTATGGCATCAGTACCGACCACAGCTGCAACAAGAGCTTTCCACTGGGATGTATTTGCATTAATTGCTTTATTTGCGATTACGATGTTTGCATCACAAAAAATTATGATGGCAACAAACAAACCTAAAAACGGTGCAGTTGACCCCACACAGGAAGCTATTCAAAAATCAATGGGAACATTCATGCCTATTATGATTATCGGTACATTTGTAATAATTCCGATACCGGCAGGTGTGCTGTTATATCTTGTAACAAGCAACATTATCCAAATAGTTCAAACAGTATTAGTAAATAAACAAATTGATATGGAACAAGCTCGCACAAGAAACATTGCCACAGATGCTGACATATCAGGGGCAAAAAAAATTGAACCGAAAGAATAATATGAAACTTTCTGATTATGATTACAATTTACCTGAAGAATTAATTGCGCAGATGCCTGCCGATAAACGTGAAAATTCGAAAATGATGGTTCTGAATAGAAAAAACAGAACCATTTGTCATAAGCATTTTTATGATATCGTAGATTTGATTGAGTCGAATTCACTTTTGGTTATGAATAATACAAAAGTTTTGCCTGCGCGACTTATCGGTCACAAAGATACAGGAGCTAAGGTTGAAGTCTTTTTATTATCACAAAAAGACGGTGACAGCTGGGATGTACTCATAAAACCATCAAAAAGAGTTAAACCTGACACAATAATAAAAATAAGCGATGAATTAAGTGTCCGTGCAATAAAACGCCTGGAAGAAAACGGGGAATGGCTTTGCGAACTTATTTATGATGGGGATAATATACTTGATATATTGCACAGAAACGGTAATATTCCTCTGCCTCCGTATATTGAAAGAAAAATCCCGAATGATGATTTGAAAAAATTAGACTTTGAACGCTACCAGACTGTTTACGCAAAGGATGAAGGCTCAGTTGCTGCACCGACAGCGGGATTACATTTTACAAAAGAAATTTTGCAAAAACTAAAAGATAAAGGTGTTGAACTTTGCGAAGTCACATTGAATGTAGGACTAGGAACTTTCCGCCCCGTCCAATGCGAAAATGTTTTAGAACACAAAATGCATTCTGAGACTTTTGAAATTTCAGCACATGCAGCCGAACAAATAACACGTGCAAAAAATGAAGGCAGACCGATAATAGCAGTCGGAACTACAACTGTTCGAACATTAGAAACTGCCTATCAGCAGTTCGGTAAGATTTGTGAATGCAATAGTGCATCTGAATTATTTATTTATCCGCCATATGATTTCAAAGTTATAGATAAATTAATTACAAATTTCCACCTGCCCAAATCAACCTTATTAATGCTGGTTAGTGCATTAGCAGAAAAAGATTTTATATTTGAAGCATACAAAGAAGCTATTGAAAACAATTACCGATTTTTCTCATACGGTGATTGCATGTTTATATCTTGACATTTGCCTCAAAATCATTAATTTATATGATACGAAGGTATGTAATTTGATATAATATATAATTGTATCAGATAAGGGTAAAAAAATGTTTTCAGGCTTTATTCAAAATCTTTTAAATACTGGCGGAGAAACTCAGGCTATGCAAAGGTATGCTCAAATCAATAATCGTGTGAACAACCTTAATCCACAGCAGCCTCAAAATCCGCTTGATACAATTTACCCTCAAAATAAAGTTACAAAAACAACTCCTTTTGAAGAAGTTTTGCAATCATCTGCAAAATCAAATTTCGGTACACTTCTTTTAGACCCGAGATTAAAACAAGTTAATGCAAATATTATAACGCAAACCCCTCAAATAAGCTTACAGCAAGCCTTGACAGAAGCGACAGCAGTTCAGGCAAATACTCAACAGACAAGTAAAGCTCAGATTTTAAATGTTGTTTCTCAAATTTCTAAAAAACACGGTGTTGACGAAAAACTTGTACAAGCATTAATCAAACAAGAATCAGGTTTCAATCCTAAAGCAAAATCTAAGGCAGGAGCTATGGGTTTAATGCAGCTGATGCCTGCTACCGCAAAAACTCTTGGAATTAAAGACCCCTACAATACTGTTCAAAATGTAGAAGGCGGAGTTAAGTATTTAAAATCCATGCTTAACAAGTATAATGGTAATGTAATTTTAGCACTTGCCGCTTATAATGCAGGTCCGGGAGCTGTAGATAAGTATTCCGGAGTTCCACCGTACAAAGAAACTCAAAACTACGTAAGAAATATTTTGGCTAACTATTTGTAATTTGCACTATTTTGTTGTTTTTGCTACAATAAAGACAACATAGAAAGGCTGCAAATGAAATTTTCATCATCTTTTAAGGTTGGACTTTTAACATTACTGGCACTTGTGCTTTTAATCGGTGTTGTTTTTAAAGTAAAAGGAAGAACTTTTTCTTCAGCAGACAGAGTTAACGTAGAGTTTAAAGATGTAAATGGACTTCGTCCGGGTGCAGGTGTTCAGATGATGGGGCTTCGCGTCGGACAAGTTGAAGAAATTACACCTGTTATTGACGGTGAAAACAGCTTTGTTAAAGTTAAATTTGTTATTACCGAGCCGAACATAGAAATCCCTAAAGCTTCTATGCTTTCAATTCAGCAATCGGGTCTAATCGGTGAGTTATTTTTAGAGATTACCCCGCCAAAAACAAGAACGGTTTATATCCCAATGGCGACAAAAGATATTCTTTATAAAGATGATGATGTCCAAATGAGACTGGATAAGCAAATTTATGATGTCGGTAAAATTACAAGTATAGAAGTAGTTTCAAAAGATGTTATTCCATTTGCAATTAAAGACAATATTAAAACAAATTTTGCATATAAAGTTGATTACGTAATAAATTTACCCGGGCTTGTTTTACCTGAATTTTTAAAAGGTAAAGCAGTTAAAAACAAACTTATAATCTCAACTCTTGATGATGTAGTTTTGCCCTACCCGCAACAACAATCTCCATATACAATTATTGAACCAATGAGAATTGCGGATTTTATGGATTGGCAATACAGAGCTGCCGAATCTTTGACTGAAACTAACAAAAAGATTAATGATTTGCTTTCAGATCAGGTTATTGCAGAGTTAAAAATGTCTGTTCAAAACATAAATGCATTAACAGGTCAAACAAGTACCACAATGGTTAAATTAAATGACTTGTTGGATACTTCAAAAGGTGACATCAGACAGTTAATGGTGATGATGGATAGAGCAACAACAGACTTTAACATGCTTGCATATAACCTAAATTCTGTCATCGGCGACCCGCAATTCAAGACAACAATGTATTCAACAGCAGATTCATTTGACAAACTCGCACAAAATATCAATAAACTTGTAGGTAACGAAGAAGAAGCACAGGCAATGGCTGAAGATTTCAGGGCAATTACTCATAATGTAAATGAAATCAGCGGCTATGTAAACTCTTTAACAAAAGATGACCAACTTAAAAAGGATATAAACCGAGCTGTTGCAAGTGTAAATACAGCAATGATAGATGTTTCAACAACTCTAAATACTGTAAATAAACTTACACCGGAAAAGAAAACTCAATTGCAAACCATACTGGAAGATACTAAAGCAACTACATGCAATTTGAGAAAATTCTCTGAAAAATTAAACAAGAGATTTTTAATCTGGAGATTAATGTTTTAATGAACTTAAAAACACAAATAACAAAAATCCATTACGATAAAAATGCTAAGGGAATGTTTTTATTGGATTTCGCTTCAATATTTTATGGATTTGCAAGCGGTTTAAAAAACAAACTTTACGATAAAAATATAATAAAACCTAAAAAAGTTAACGCTTATGTAATTTCTGTAGGAAATATTACAACTGGCGGTGTGGGAAAAACTCCTGTTGTTTCGGAAATTGCAACTTATTTAATCAATCAAGGTGAAAAAACCGCAATTGT
The DNA here is from genome assembly GCA_950096985.1 of uncultured Candidatus Melainabacteria bacterium. GTDB lineage: Bacteria > Cyanobacteriota > Vampirovibrionia > Gastranaerophilales > Gastranaerophilaceae > Stercorousia. Next base: position 18,539 of record CATNBA010000008.1, on the reverse strand, counting down.
GTCACGCGGCTATGGAGGAAAACTTTGCAATAAAAATATTAACGTAATTTCTGACGGGGAAAAAATATTTTACGATGCTAAAATGGCAGGCGATGAACCTTTCTGGCTTGCTGAAAATACAAAAGGCGCAATAGTTATTACTTGCAAAAACAGATATGCAGGCGCAAAATTTGCAATAGAAAAATTAGGAGTAACAAAAATTATTCTTGATGACGGGTTTCAGCACAGAAAACTTCACAGAGATTTAGATATTGTACTGATGGACAGCAAAATGGGGTTTGGTAACGAAAAATTACTGCCCGCAGGTCCGTTACGAGAAGGCATGGAGGCTTTTTCAAGAATAGACAGACTTGTTGTTGTAAGCAAAGATATTGACCATACCAGAGCAGAAAAACTTGCAAAAATTATGGGTAAAAAAATGAAAGTGCCTGCTTTTGTATGCCGTACAGAACCGGATTTTGTATATAACATAAAAACAGGCGAACATCTGCAAGAAGACTCGGAAATTACTGCCTTATGCGCAATCGGGCAGCCAAACCAATTTTATGCATTTTTAAACAATTACAAAATCAAAGAAACAATAGACTTTGACGATCACCATCTATATTCAGAAGATGAAATTCCACAAGGGGTAATTGTTACAACAGAAAAAGATGCTGTTAAAATGCTTAACTTTAAGCGCAATAATATTTATACATTAAAACTTAAAACAACCATTGATGTAGAGGAATTGCTTAATGAACAATAACATTGACAAAATCATCGAAAAACTTATTGAAGCAAAACAGCCACGCAGAGAATTTGTTCAGTTGATGGAAGAATTCCAAAATCCATATCTTGTGTTAATTGCCTGCATTTTAAGTTTAAGGACAAATGATTTAACAACATACCCTGCAACATTAAGAATGCTTGAGATTGGCACAGAACCTAAAGATTTCGCATATTGTGACATTGACAAACTCAGCAAAGCAATATACCCTGTAGGTTTTTACCAAAATAAGGCAAAACAAATAATAGAACTATCAAAAATTATCGTAGAAGAACTTGATAATAAAGTTCCTGATACAATAGAAGATTTAATAAAATTTAAGGGAGTAGGAAGAAAGACTGCTAATCTCGTACTGGCTAAGGGTTATAATATACCCGCAATATGTGTGGATGTTCACGTCCATAGAATTTGCAACAGATTGGGATATATTAAAACTAAAAATCCGGAAGAAACAGAATTTGCATTAAGAGAAAAATTACCCCAAAAATATTGGTTGGATATAAATACACTGCTTGTAACTCACGGACAAAATATATGCAAACCAATTAAACCAAAATGTAATGAATGCCCGATTTCCGAATTATGTAATAAAAATTTATAAAGTATAAAAAACAAAGACATCTTATTTACACATAAGGAAAGGAAAAAGAATATGCTTTTAAAAGTATCTAATGTTAATTTTAATAACTCGAATCACTATAACTCATATTCAACTTCAATGAAAGGAAGATATTCTGGTATACCTAACTTTCATCCTCGTTACAAACTGAACCCTCCACAAAGCTTTTTTACAAAAGTTGTTAAGTTTATCAAAGCACTCTATAATGCGAATTTTAATAAGAAAAACTTGATTTAATAAGAAAAATATGCAATAATATTTTATAAGATTGTATTCTGCAATCGGGGTTAATCAGACAATTTAATAGGAGTTTCGAGAATGAGTGTAGAAAACCCTCATAAAATCGACGTATCAAAGTTGGATGAGATTATAGCATCTTATGGTGCTAAAAAATCCAACCTTATTGCGATTTTACAAAAAGTACAGGAAGTTTACCGGTATCTGCCTGAAGATGCAATGATTTATATCGGGACAAAAATAGAAGGGCTTTCACCTGCAACTGTTTTTGGTGTAGCAACTTTTTATGCACAATTTTCATTAGAACCAAAAGGTAAATATGAAATTAAAGTTTGCGACGGTACAGCCTGCCACGTTAGAGGGTCAATGCCGGTACTTAATGCCATCAGAGCAAAACTTAATGTACCTGAAGGTCAATTAACAAGTGATAACGGATTATTTTCACTTGAAACCGTAAGTTGCCTGGGAGCTTGCGGACTTGCTCCGGTTGTGGTTATAAATGACAAAGTTTATCCTCAAATGACATCAGATGCTATTACAATAGTACTTGATACATTGATGAAAGAGGAGGCTTAATGGAAAGAATTAGTTTAAATATTGATATACAAGAACAGCAAAAACTTGCTCAGGAGCACATTAAAGAACAAGGATTGAGGGTTCTGGTTTGCGCTGGAACAGGATGTGTTGCAAATGGCGCAATGAAAGTTATTGAAAAATTTAAAGAACTTGGCGCTGATGTTGCTGTTTTATCGGATTATGACAAAATGACAATTGTGCCTACAGGATGTCACGGTTTTTGCGAACAGGGCGTACTGGTTGTAATCCCTGACAAGCACGTAACTTATGTAAAAGTTAAAGAAAAAGATGTTGAAGAAATTTATGAAAGCCATATTAAAAACGGTCAGCCCGTTGAAAGACTTTTGTATGTTGATCCGAAAACTCATGAACACGTGATGGATGATGAGCATATCAATTTCTACGCAAAGCAGACTCGTACAGCACTTGCAAATTGCGGAAATATTAATGCAGAAAGTATTGAAGAGGCAATTGCAGTAAGAGGTTATGAGGCTTTAGCAAAAGTAATTGAAGAAAATAATCCTGACGCAGTAATTGAACAAATCGAAAAATCAGGATTACGCGGACGCGGTGGCGGCGGTTTCCCGACAGGCAGAAAATGGAGATTTACGGCTGCAAACAAAGGCGGAAAATCCTATATAGTTTGCAACGGTGACGAGGGTGATCCCGGCGCATTTATGGACAGAAGTGTTATGGAAGGCGACCCGCACAAACTTCTTGAGGGTATGGCAATTGCCGCATTTGCAATAGGCGCAGATGAAGGCTACATCTATGTTCGTGCAGAATATCCGCTTGCAATTAAACGTTTAAGAAAAGCAATCAAAGATGCGGAAGAAAAACATTTCTTAGGTAAAAACATTATGGGAAGCAGCTTCTCACTTGATTTGCACATTAAAGAAGGCGCAGGAGCATTTGTTTGCGGTGAAGAAACAGCACTTATTGCATCAATTGAAGGTGAACGAGGAATGCCCAGACCTAAACCGCCTTTCCCTGCTAACAAAGGTTTGTTCGGACGCCCAACATTAATTAATAACGTTGAAACTCTTGCAAATGTACCTGTTATTATGTTAAACGGCGCTGATTGGTTTGCATCAATGGGGACTGAAACTTCTAAAGGTACAAAAACATTTGCGCTAACAGGTGATGTTAATAATACAGGTTTAATTGAAGTTCCAATGGGTACAACATTACGCGAAATCGTTTTTGATATCGGCGGCGGAATGCGTGACGGTAAAAAATTTAAAGCTGTTCAAATAGGTGGTCCGTCAGGTGGTTGTTTAACAGAAGAACATCTTGATATCCCAATGGATTACGATAACCTCATAAAAGCAGGTGCAATGGTCGGCTCAGGCGGTCTTGTAGTTATGAGTGACAAAACTTGTATCGTTGAAGTTGCAAGATTTTTCATGAACTTTACGCAGAATGAAAGCTGCGGCAAATGTGTTCCGTGTCGCGAGGGTACTAAAAACATGTTAAAAATCCTTGAAAAAATCGTCGCAGGCAAAGGCACAATGGAAGATTTGGAACTTTTGGAAGAACTTGCTCAATCAGTTAAAGACGGTTCTTTATGCGGATTAGGCAAAACCGCACCAAATCCGGTACTTTCAACTTTAAAATACTTTAGAGATGAATATATTTCTCACATTAAGGACAAAAAATGTCCTGCAGGTGTTTGTACGGCGATGAAAAAAATCGTTATTAACGAGGCTTTATGCAAAGGCTGTACAAAATGTGCAAGAACTTGCCCTGTAGGCGCAATTGACGGTACGGTTAAAAATCCTCACCACATTAATCAGGATAAATGTATTAAATGCGAGGCTTGTTTAACAAATTGTCCGTTCAAGGCAATAGTATTAGAGTGAGGTAAAAATGACTAACGAGATAAAAACATTATTTATAGACGGTAAAGAAGTTGAATTTACAGATGAACCTAATTTGCTTGAAGTTATCAGAAAAGCAGGGATGAATGTTCCGACTTTCTGCTATCGTCCTGATTTAACATCATTTGGCGCATGCAGAATGTGCGTTGTTGAAGTTGAAGGCAGAGGTATTCAATCTTCTTGTACAATGCCGCCTGAGGCAGGTTTAAAAATTTATTTAAATACAGATAAAACAAGAAGAATAAGAAAAACAGTTCTTGAACTTCTTCTCGCAAACCACGACAAAAGCTGTTTAACCTGCGATAAATCAGGTAACTGCGAACTTCAACAATACGCAGAAGAATACGGTATCAGAAAAATCAGATATCCGGATAAAAGTTTAGACGATTACCTACCCGTAGACGACAGTTCGCCGTCAATTGTACGCGACCCGAACAAATGTATTCTGTGCGGGGCTTGTGTCAGAGCTTGTACTGAGTTTCAAGGACATTCCGTTTTGGGCTTTGCTAACAGAGGTTCAAAAACAGTTGTTCAGCCGATGAACGGCAGACCTTTAGGGCAGGTTGACTGCGTTAACTGCGGTCAATGTGCGGCAGTTTGTCCGACAGGTGCTTTAACAATCAAATCAGATATTGAAAATGTTTGGAAAGAAATTACAAATAAGGATAAAAAAGTCGTAGTTCAAATGGCGCCTGCAACCCGAGTTGCAATAGGTGAAATGTTCGGATTACCTCCAGGCGAAAACTCTATCGGTAAAATGAATGCGGCATTAAGAAGAATTGGGTTTGATCTAATCTTTGATACAAACTTCTCTGCTGACTTAACTATAATGGAAGAAGCAACAGAATTTTTGGGCAGATTAAAATCAGGTCAAAACTTACCAATATTCACTTCCTGCTGTCCTGCATGGATAAAATATTTGGAAGAACAGCATCCTGATATGCTGCATCACTTATCCAGCTGTAAATCACCTATGAGTATGCTGTCACCAGTTCTTGCAAAGTTCGTACCCGAAAAACTAGGTATTGCAAGAGAAAACCTTGTGATTGTCGGAATTATGCCTTGTACTGCTAAAAAATATGAGTGCAAACGACCTGAACTGCCTGATACTGATTATGTTTTGACAACTCAAGAACTCGGCAGAATGATTAAAGAAGCAGGCATTAATTTCAACGCGCTTGAACCCGAACCAAACGACAATCCTTTTGGAGAATATTCCGGTGCTGGAACAATTTTCGGAGCATCTGGCGGTGTTGCAGAGGCTGCTGTTAGAACTGCATATGAATTTGCAACAGGTGAAAGTCTTGAAAATGTCGATATTAAAGAACTTCGCGGAACGTCTAACAGATGCCGCGACATTGAACTCGACCTAAAAGGTACAAAACTTATTGTACGCGTTGTATCAACTCTTAATGAGGCTGAAAAATCCATTCAAGAAATCAAATCAGGTAAAGCTCAATTTGCAATGCTGGAGGTTATGGCATGCCCTGGCGGCTGTATCAATGGCGGCGGGCAACCACGTTCTTGCGATAATTCAAAAATAAAAGAAGAACGTGCACAAGGACTTTATAAAGAGGACAGTGAACTTCCTTTAAGAAAATCGCATTATAATGAATCAATAAGAAAACTTTATAATGAATTCCTTGTAGAGCCTAATTCACATAAAGCACATGAATTGTTACACACTATTTATAAGGACAAATTTACAGGTTCTTATAAAGATGTATAGAAAAAGCTCCCAATCGGGAGCTTTTTTATTTGAAAAGTAAATTAATTACTTAACAGCCTTTTTAACCGCTTCGGTGATATCTGTACCGCCGTATAAAACTACACCTTTTGCAAGAACTACATCGTAATTTCCTGCTTTTGCCTGAGTTGAGATTTGAGCTGAAATAGCTTTATCAATTGCATCCAGTTTAGTAGCATAGTTTTTATCTATAGCAGTTCTTTTAGCATTTAATTCTTTATTGTATTTGTCTTCCAAAGCTTGTTTTTTCTTAACATCAGTTGTCGCTGCAACATCTTTTCTAGCTTTTTCAACAAATGCGACTAATTCTTTAGCTTTAGCTTGCTGTTCTTTTTTCAAAGCCTGAACTTGTGCTGAAGAATTAACGACAGCAGAAACATCTACAACAGCTATCTTTGAAGGTACACCGGATACCGCAATATTATTTAAAGATAAACCGATTACAAAAGCTGAAATCCCGATTGCTAAAAATTTAAACTTGTTATTCATATTCTCTCCTTTTATCATACTTCAAAAAACGTATTTTTCGCTTAACGTCTTTACAAGTAACCACGTATCATATATAATGATAGCAGGTCAAACTGCATTTTTGCAAAAAATTAATTTTTGTTACTAATTCTTAATAAAAATTAAAAAATAATTTATATTTTGGTTCATATGCGCAAAAATAAACATGACCGGACTTATTATAATAAATTGTAATTATAAATTCAAAGGTGAATCAATGAAAAAGATAAATTCCAAAAAAAGTATTTTGAGTGCAGTATTCTGCTTAACTTTAGCTGCATCATTTACTCCTGCCCAAGCTGATATATACGGCGGCTTGCAAAATACAATAGATAATGCAATGCAGCAGGGTCAACGAGAAGTGAATAAAATGTATTCAGAGGCTGGTATGAACCAGATGCACGATACAAACTTCTTAAAAGACAGATATCAACAAAAAGAACATAATGTTGATTATAAGCAATATGAACAACGCAGAAGACTAGATGCAGATCCTAATGAAGGTAATCAGGTTATTAAAAATAACAACCCTGTAGATGCTTTTCATCGCGCTACAGTTGAAGAACTTGATACTAAAGGGGTTTATGTAAATACAATTGAAGTTGCACCTTCTGAAATCTTAACTAAAGAAGAAATAAATAAACTTGTACAACCCCTTGTAGGACGTAATGTTTTCATTGAAGATATCCAAAAAGTTATTGATGACATTAACAATTTATACGCAGAAAAAGGTTTTGTAACTGCAAGAGCCTTCCTGCCTGAACAAACAGTCCAAAACGGCAATATTTATATTGCATTAACTGAAAGTAAAATCGGTAATATTACAGTTCAACAAAACAAATGGACTAAAGACGGCTATGTTACAAGAAGAATGCCTGAAAAAGAAGGGCAGCTTTTTGATATCGTAGAACTCGAAAAAGATGTACTTGATTTTAACAGATATAATGAAGGTATCAGATTATCTGCTAACTTAAAAGCAGGTGAAAAAGCTGGCACAACAGATATTGAACTTGTTGCAGATGAAAGTTTCCCATTCCACTTGATGGGTGTAATGGATAATGCTGGAAGATATAATACAGGCAGTATCAGAGGCGGTGCAATGTTATACGCAGACAGCTTAACCGGTCACCGCGACAGAATGTCTTTAGGTTCCTATTTTTCAAGAGGAGCTCAAAGCCCATTCTTTGATTATAACTTCCCTGTTAACAAAAAAGATGGACGTGTGGGCGTAATGTTTTCATCAACATTTGCAAATGTAAAATACGGTCCTTATGTAGACTTATTTGATATCGGCAGTAGAGCTTACCAATATTCACTTTATTACTCACAACCTTTAATCAGAAAACCTGGTTTTGAGTTAAAATCTTACGCTGGTATTAACTATAAAAGAGCCAGAACTTCTATCGGTTTAAAGCCATTCCCGCAACTTGAAGATCAAGTAAGTGTTGATAACGTAACTTCTGCTGAAGTTGCATTGATGGCAAGAAAAGATACAAAATACGGTATTTGGTATTTAAGCCAGAATGCTTATTATTCATTCCCGCTTTTAAACAGCGTAAGAGATAATAATTATTTTAAATACAGCGGAAGTGTTACAAGATTACATGACTTTTCACATGGTGTAATCGGTCACTTGAGAAGTAATTACCAGGTTGTTCCCGGTGACAAACAAATCCCTTACCTTGACCAAATGCAAACAGGTGGTTTGGTAACTGTAAGAGGTTATAACGAAGGTTTAATGATTGGTAAAAACGGTTACTTTATCAGCGGAGAATTGATGTTCCCGTTATTACCAAGACAAATAACAAGCCCTAGAACAGGTGAAAAAATACCGTTTATCGGCAAATGGGTTAAAGGTGCAATCTTTGCAGATACTGCAGGTATTTTCCCGGCAGCGAGCGAAGATTATATGGATGGCAGCTATTTTGCAGCATCATTAGGTATGGGGTTAAGAGTTCAACTACCTGCTGATTTAAGTGCAAGATTATACTGGGGTTTCCCTTTAATCCGCAATTACCACGAACCTGAAAGCAAAATGGGTCGTTTCCACTTTGAAATGACATTATCACCAAACATTGATGCATTACTTGCTTCAAGAAGTACAAAAGCTCAGCCTGTTGTACCTCAAACAAAATTCCAAAAGAATGTTGAAGCCGAATACGTCAACAACTATGATGATATCAGACACTATGATTACTTCCGCGACGGCGGCGGCGGAGCACTTTAATAAATTTATTTCCCTCGCTGATTGCGAGGGAATTTTTTATGAGGATAGAATATGACAAAAGGGATATTTATAACAGCGACAGGTACGGATGTCGGAAAAACTTATGTATCAGCACTTATTGTAAAATCAATACCAAACTGCGGATATTACAAACCCGCACTGAGCGGTGATGTGTACCCGAACGATTGCGAATATGTAATAGAAACTTCAGGGATTAAAAAAGGTGATTACGTATCATATAAATTCAAACCGGCAGTTTCCCCACATCTTGCATCACAGCTTGAAAACAACCCGATAAAACTTGACAAGATTAAATCTGATTTTGAAAGGATTCAAAAAGATTTTGATTTTATGGTAGTAGAAGGAGCCGGAGGAATTGTCTGTCCGTTTGGAGATGATTTGCTGTTACCTGATGTTATAAAAGCTCTCGGACTTGATATTATAATTGTCACATCAGCAAGTCTCGGAACAATAAATTCAACGGTTTTGACCGTAGAATATGCAAAAAACCATGGATTAAACGTTAAAGGTATAATTTTGAATAATTACGACGAAAATGATTTTATGCATGCTGATAATAAGAATATGATTGAAAAACTAACAGGAATTAAAGTTATAGCAACAGTCAAAACCGATGACAAAGATATTTGTACAAAGGAGATAATATGAGCGATTTAGTTGAAAAGGATTTAAAATATATATGGCATCCTTGTTCTCAAATGAAAGATTATGAAGAACTAAAACCTATTGTTATTGACCATGGTAAAGGAGTTTATCTATATGATATCAACAATAACAGATATGTAGATGTAATAAGTTCATGGTGGTGCAATCTTTTAGGACACTGTAACCCGCATATTTCGGAAGAACTAAAAAAACAGACTGAAAAATTAGAACACGTAATTTTTGCAAACTTTACACATGAACAGGCTATAAGACTATGTGAAAGATTATCAAAGCTATTGCCTGCCGGGTTATGCAAATTTAATTTTACTGATAACGGTTCATCAGCCATAGAAGCTGCAATGAAAGTAAGTTTCCAATATCATGAACAGACCGGTAATCCTCAAAAAACTCGATTTATGGCACTAACAGAAGCATACCACGGAGAAACTATCGGAGCACTGTCTGTCGGCGACTGCGACCTTTATACCAAGCTTTATAAACCTATTTTAATGGATGTTATAAAAATCGAAGCTCCTGATTGTTACAGATGCCCTTATGGCAAATGTCGTGACAACTGCAATTGCGAATGCGCAGAAAAAGCCGTTGATACTTTTGCAAAATACGGAAACGAAACATGTGCACTTCTGGTTGAACCGTTATTACAAGGATCAGCAGGTATGAAAATTTATCCGCCTTTATATTTAAAAAAATTACGTGAATTGTGTGACCAATATAATGTCCACTTGATTGCTGATGAAATCGCAACAGGATACGGCAGAACAGGTAAAATGTTTGCCTTTGAGCATGCAGGAGTTTCGCCTGACATAATGTGCCTTTCAAAAGGACTTACAGGCGGTTATATGCCTATGGCTTTATTTGTCACAACACAAAAGATTTATGACGCATTTTATGACGATTACGGCACGGGAAAAGCCTTTATGCACAGTCATACATATAGTGGCAATCCCCTTGCTTGTTCATGTGCAAATGCAGTACTTGATTTGTTTGAAGACGGTAAAATTTTACAAAAAGCTCAGGAAAATGCTATATACTTTAACAATATTATTAAAGAGAAATTCCTTTCACATCCAAACGTAGGAGAAGTTCGAAATATCGGTCTAATCAATGCAATAGAACTTGTTAAAAACAAAGATACAAAAGAACCTATAGAAAGCAGTTTAAGGACAGGATATCAAATTTACAAAAAAGCATTAAAAAAAGGCGTAATACTTCGTCCTCTCGGAGATGTAATTTATTTTAATCCTCCGTTGATTATGGAACGAAAAGACATGGATTTTGTAACTGATATTGCACTTGAATGTGTGAATGAAATTTTACTTAATTAATGTACAACTAACACTTTTTAATTAAAATAGCTCTACAAACCTCGAGTTTTTTGTCAAAAAAGGAACTCTTTAACAATCTGCACGTCTTAAATTTTAAACTTATCCTTCAGTTGTTAATTCTTCCCAAATGCTTGGAACAACGATTAACGCTGTGTAGACGATAAAACCGAAAAGGATTAGGTTGATAGCTTCCATGATAAACACTCCTATAATAAAAACGACATGTTTACTATACTATATTATTCCCATTATGGAACTAAATTTAACATTTTTTAACAAAATTATATTATAATATTATTGAGGACGATATGAAAAAGAAAATAGAAAAATTGTTTAATAATCTGTGCTGTTCACATTGTAGAAATAGCTTTGACGAAAATTCAATTACAATCAAAAGAGAGGAAGAAGGTTTGACTGTTATAAGTCTAACATGCAATCATTGCGGTAAAAATTTCGGTGTTGCTTTCCTGGGTTTTTCAGATATCGATATTAAAACATACGAACCACTGGAAGTTCAAGAAGGTCCTGACCCGATAACCTATGATGATGTAATTGATGCTCACAGATTTATTAAAAATCTTGATGGCAGCTGGAGTAAATATATTAACCCTTAAATAGTATTCCTGCAATTGATGCTGATAAATAGCAGGTTAATGTACCGCAAACTAATGCTCTTACCCCTAGACGAGCAAGATTTTTACGCTGGTTAGGAGCTAATTCACCAATACCACCTAATTGAATTGCAATAGAGCCTAAGTTACCGAAACTGCACAATGCAAAACTTGCTATTAAGAAACTTTTTTCTGATAAAGCTTGAGGTAAAGTTGTTAAATCAAAATATGCAACCATTTCATTTAGAACAAGTTTAGTTCCCATCAAACTTCCAACTGTAGTTGCCTCCTCCAAAGGTACACCCATAAAGAACGCAAATAAAGAAAATATTTTTCCCAATATCATTTTTAATGAAAGGTCATTCAAATCAAATACCGCAAAATTTATATGCAAATATTTAACTATTAAAGACCCTAATCCTCCAAGCATCCAATCAATCATTGCAACAAGTGCAACGAGCGCTAAAATCATTGCAACAACATTTATTGCAACTTTCATACCTTCTGATGCACCTGCTGAAATTGCATCAAAAACATTTATATAAGGTTTTCTGCGTTTACTGTAAGTAATTTTAATATCTTCACTTGTTTCCGGCAGACCAGTTTCAGGATAAATAATTTTTGCGAGTATAAGTGCCCCCGGAACTGCCATAACAGATGAGGCAAGCAAATATTGTGCAGGAATTCCCATGCCTATATAAATAGGCATCGTAGCCCCCGAAATACATGCCATGCTTCCTGCCATAGAAGCAAGAAGCTCAGAGCGTGTAAGTTTTGCAAGATATGGTCTAATCATAATCTGCGCAGCAATTTGTCCCACAAATGCACTCGCAACATTAGATAGAGCCTCTGCTCCACTAACTCCCATAAGCTTATTCATAGCCTTACCGAAAAGAGGAACAACTCTTTGCATTATTCCATAATAATAAAGAATATTAACTAAAATCATCATGAATATAAGTGATGCAATTAACTGCAAAGCAAACACCTGCGCACCCTCTCCAAAAACAGCAGTAATTTTATGCTCAGTCATTAACGGACCAAATACAAAAGACCCGCCTTCTTTTGCGAATTCAAGAATTTTTTGAATAAATAATCCGATGTTAAAAACAATTGCCCTGCCTAAAGGCACTTTAAATATAAAAACCGCAAGCAAAATTTGTAACAAAAACCCTGTACCCACAGTTTTATAATTGATTGCTTTCCTGTTATTAGACATTAAAAAAGCTATACCAAATACTAATATAATCCCAAAAATTCCAAAAAATCTTTCCATCTATTCCCCTTTTGATTTTATCTTACTGTAAACCAGATAAAAATACTTAAAATATTGAAAAAACTTTACTTAACATTTCTTAACAAAACATCTTCATATTGTTGAAAAAATTTTTGCCCGCGCTTTATTATAAAAGATGGAGAAATAGTATCTGCATCAAAGGGTAAGGGTGTAAATTTATGAGAATTAATTCAGTTATGCCTGCTATACAGGCAAATTATTTAAACAAAACACAATCGGTAAACATTTCAAACAAAACTGTACCGTTATCACTGAGTGTTCCCCCCCCCCGACACGGAGTAATAATTAACTTTACGGGTACTGAAAAAAATATTAACCAATTTGTATCTTATGCTCCAGAAAATAAAAGATTAAAAGCCAAAATGTATGATCAGGGAGGTCTTGGTGTTGTAGCAAAAGAAGCACCGGAAAGTTGGCGTAATCATAATGATGCTGATGTAAGAGATTTTGTGCCATATCATAGTTATGCTAATGATGATGGTGGTGTTAGAGTTGTAAAAATAAAACAAGGGCACTACCCCGACAAACTGCCTGAAACAAACTTTTTTTCCGCTAAACAGAACGAAACTTTAGAAGATATTGCAAAAAGGATTAATTTAGACATAGGTGAAGAACTTCACTACGCAATTCAAATGCCTCCAGATGCAAAAGGGAATTCTCAATTTATAAGACTTGCAGATGCCGGAGTACAAGGTTCTTTTATAAGACCATCAGACTCCTCCATAGCTAAAGAGCAAAGAATTACATACAGGTTATTCAAAGCACCTCAAATTTCAGATTTTTCAGGTGAACGTAATGCCGCTTACTTTGTTCACACTGAAGGGCTGGCAAGATTAAGTACAGCTTACGGTGCAGGTCAAGCTGGCGGATACGGTACTTACGGAACATATGGTACATACGGCACTTATGGGACTTATGGTACAACCGGCGCATACGGTACAAATGGCGGAATACATACTATGAGTACAAACTTAGCTTATGCAGATAATAACCGAGCACTCGTTGAAATTATGCCACACTTAAATACAGCGGAACATGGGAATTATAACCCTGCAAACTGGTGGCTGCATGACCGCCCTGCATTTATGGTAATGAATGCCATTGCAGACAAGTCACACTTTGGCAATACATATTATGATGGTTTAAAAGTTCACGGAACATTCCATAACCCGGGCAGAGATTATCAAGGGGCAGAAAGTAATCCGTTTGATTTTTTCAAAATGGTTGCCGAAAAACAGGATATTGCACTTTTAAATCAACATCCGCAAATCGAAAAATTAAGAGAAATTGAAGGCAGATGGCATTCTGCAACAGCCGAAGAAAAACGCTTTGTAAATCAGGTTATGCGACCTTTCATGGAAAATTTCCTTGACGATTTTGTTGATGGCGATTTAAGAACATTTAATATTACAATGTCGCCGATAACTGCAACAAGATTAAACCCGCAAAATATGACAGCCGGAACTGTTTCTGTGAATTACGGTAAAGAAATGAAATCAGCATCAACACCTGATATTGCACAATTCTTAACTAAAAAACTTGCAGAAATCCCCACTATTGACATAACTAACGGCAGTACACCTGCCAATTTAAGACTGAATGATCCGACTGCAAACTTTTGCCAAGGTAGTGAGATTAATGGTTTAACTCTTTCTAAACAGGGATTTACGCCATATGAATATAAAGCAGTTATTGAAGACGGCAAACTAATTTCTGATAATATACAAGAAGTACTTAATGCGAAAAAAGCCAATACACAGTGGTTTTTAAATTCGCTTGCCGGAGCACATGAAAAAGGCGGTCAAAACGGCGTTATAAAGATGTTTTTCAGCGATGCTCAAATTTCCAAAGGTGCAACCGTACTTGGAAATCTTTCAGGATATAAAGAAGGAGATATGCTATTTATGGGATGGGGCAGACCGGACAGACAGAAAGGTTATCCGTCAACATTCCAGGCATTTTTAGACTTCTTGAAAGACCCGAATGTATCTAAAGACACTAAACAGCATACAAAATTAATTGTAGGCGCAGGTGTTTGGGACGAAGGTGCTCGGGATTACGGCTGGATAAAAGACATTATCCGACAGATTGAAGAACTCGACGGTGGTATTTATAAAGGTAATGCCTGCTATGTAAACGGTTTCTTCCCAAACAGACTTGTAGGCTGCGCAACATATTCAATCTTTACTTCAAGATATGAACCATGCGGAATTACTCCGCTTGAATCTTTTGCATCAGGAACACCTGTCGCATCTACAAAAACAGGCGGAGCACCTGATTTTATTACTTCAACAAGAGGTTATTTAACAAAACATGCTTATCTGAGAAGTGTTGAGGAACTTGGGACGGATGCTGCGGAATTAGCGGGTAAATCCGGCGAAGAAATTGGTAACATGATTGATGCCAGAAGAATGTTTTCAAATGCATCAGAAGTTCGCGAATGCATAATTGCTGCAACAACAGATTATGGAAAAGAAACATATGCCAAAATGGTTAAAGATGCTATTACTCAAAAAATGGATTGGCATGAAAACGGAGCATTTAACGGCGGAAAATCTGCAAATGAGCGGTATATGACTGAAGTTTTTGAGGTTGATAAAGGTATTGCCGCAAGAAATAAAGGGCGTCTGAAACGCCTTGTCGGTGAAAAATTTGGTATAGCAGATGCAATTCAGGAAAATATTGGCAAACTCAGAAATAAATGGGTTAAAGGCATGCTTATTACAGGAGCATGTATTGCGGCAGCGGGTATAGCTGGATATTCGTATGTAAAACGCGATAAACCGCAAACTAAAACAGGAGTAGACAAAATAGCTTAAATATTTAAAATATCTACTAAATCAAAAACTATGACAAACCTTTCAATCAGTTCGTCGTAGTTTTTGGCTTTTAAAAGAGTTTTAAACAAAAATCCAAATTGAAAAGGCTTTTTTTGTTTTAATGCAATAAGTACAACATTATCTTTATATGACATAGAAAAACTTTTTGCAGTATATATTTCACCAAAATTTTTAATTATTTTCCAAAAATCTTCCGTTATGATATTAGTATTTTTGTTTGAAAAACAATATAAATAATTGTTTAAATCATTAATATGCGGATTGAATTGGTTAAAATTATTAGTTTTTTTCAAGTTTTTGGACTGCAAAATAACATGGTTATCAATAGATTTTGGCAGTTCAAGCCTTATCATAGTACCCTTAAATAGATAAGATTTATCTGAACTTCTAACCGGCAGAGTCAATCTTGTATCGGAAATCCTTATGGCTGTGTTATTGTAAAATCCAAATATACAAAATTTTTCTTCAATTTCATCAAAATTACCGAAAAGTTTAGAGTTTAAAATGCTATCACAATCTTTTTCAGGCCATTTCGTAAATCTTGCAACAGGCTCTAAAAATAATGGTAAAACCTTCTCAACAAGTTGATTTTGATATAATCTGCCCGCAAGCATAACATTAATAATACTTTTTATAATAAATGCATACATCAAAAATAATAAAATTGGTAAAATAAGCGGATTAAATATGTTATACATTGCATTAATAATAAACAAACCTGCAAAAATAACACCCGTTAAAAAGAATAAAAATGAAGTCAAGACAACTTTACGGACAGTTTTAACCCGCTCCAGTTCAAGAGGTTTAATAACAGGAAGAATTTTGTCTTCAAAATATTGATAATAAAGTTGCTTTTTATCATCCATAGTATAATTATACTATAAAATAAAAGAGAGGTTTTAACCTCTCTTTTATTTTGCGCTTGGCGCGATTCGAACGCGCGACCTATCCCTTAAAAGGGGAGTGCTCTACCAGCTGAGCTACAAGCGCTTATGTGCTATTCATTTCGTCAGTGATATTATCTTAGCAAGAACAAATTTTAATGTCAACAGTTTTATTAAAAAAAAATTACGGCTTATGCCGTAATTTTTTTTATTTCAAATTAATATACTTCTTAGCGCAATCAAACATTGCATTTATAAGGGCTGCATTAGAATATATGTTCATTCCGTTACTTTCAAGCACCTGTTTAACCCTCTTTTCCCACATTGAATAAACATCATCTTTATTTAAATCCAATACCTGAGCTATCATGGTTAATTCTTTAAAATCAATTGGAACAGGCAGCGTACCTCTTAGCATATCTACAATATCAAGTCGTTTTTTTCTTGGAAAAGACTTTAAAAAATTAACTGTAGTCATGCCTTTTTCTTTCATGACATCTTTGAAAAACTCTACAGAATCATCAATTAAAATAGGTTCTTGTGGAATTTTATACTCCTCAAATTCTTCAGGTTCAATTTCCATTACTGTTGCAATACGTTCTAATGTAGTACCACGTGTTGAAAAAGGTATTGAATTATCAATTAAGTTATAGACATAGGAAAGTGTAACACCTATCATTTCTGCAAAATCTTTTTTGTGCAAAGCGTTTTTTTCTAAAAATTTAGCAACTTTTTCGGAACTTTTTTCTTGAACTATAGGTTTATTTTTCATTTCTTTATCCTCTTTGTAAATCATCATTTTGTATTCACAAAATAAATGTTTCTTATCATTTTGTTAAGCGAAAGTATGGTAAGCAGGGACGGTAATATTTATTTAGGTTAAAATAATAATATGGGAAAAACAAAATTAATTGCAGGACTTGGCAATATAGGTGAAAAATACTGTTTTACTCGTCATAACGCGGGTTTTATGGTATTGGACAAATGGGCATATAATAGCGGATTTTCATTTAAAGAAGATAAAAAACTTAAATGTTATATTGCAAAACAAGGTGATATTGTCTTTATTAAACCCACAACATTTATGAACTTATCAGGAGAAGCCGTACGTGCAGTGATGGACTATTACAAAATTGATGACATTCTAATAATTTATGACGACATTTCACTTGATTTAGGCAAAATAAGATTTAGAGCAAACGGCTCAGACGGCGGTCATAATGGCATTAAATCAATCATTCAGCATGTTGGGACAAAGAACTTTGACAGGTTAAAAGTCGGTATAGGTCCACAGCCAAATATTCCGTCAGAAAATTATGTATTAGGAAATTTTCCAAAAGAACAGCATGACCTTTTAAAAGAAGTTCTGAAAAAATCAATTGAAGCGGTTGAATTTTATCTTGAATACGGCATTGAAAAAGCACAGAATAAATTTAATTAAACACTATTTACATTTAGTTTTACCATTCCAGCTTAAATCATTACAATGCAAATAATCCATATTACCATGAGTTATAACCCAACCTGTGCATCTTGCATAATTTTTACCGTTCAGGCAATAATTTTTAAAACTGTTTTCGTCATTACCAAGAGGGAAAATACGCTCAGGGTTAATTTTAAACGCAAACGCATTTTTTTTAAAATTCTTGTCTTTATCATAATAATTTTTATTATCAGTTACTACATAAAAATCTCCGCAATAGTATGTCGGTTTACTGGTAACACAGCCGCTAGGATCTGATAACCATAAACCAACAATTCTTGTACCATCAGAAAGAATATAACCAGAATTTTCTATATCATTTTTACCTGTGGTACTATGAAGTTTTTTATAATCCCCTTTTTGCAAATATTTATCAATAATATTAAAAAATTTATCATATTGTTCAAATGACTGTTCAGAATGTATTGAATTTCCATCTTCATCTTCAACAAGTTCAGAGCTTTCTAATCCCCAATTATCAAGAGTTCCGTGTTCTAATACTGCCATTGTATAAGCTTGAGAAAAAGCACTATAAAATTTCTTCAATTTTGTAACAGTTACTTGTTCTTGATGTTTTTGTACAAGCGAAGGTATTGTAAGAGCTGCAACAACACCGATTATGCCTAAGGTTATTAAAACTTCAGCAAGAGTAAATGCCAAGCGTGCGGGTTTTACCCCAATACCGGTTTTGCATAAACTTTCAAAATAAGGAAAGTTACTTAGAGTGCCCCCCCCCCCGAACGTATCTATAATTTAAATCTTTCATATCAAGCTCCTTTTAATTTACTTTTTTATTATAAACTATTTTTGAATTTATATCAAGATGTATGATTGCATAATATATTTGTTT
>CATNBA010000007.1 GCA_950096985.1 uncultured Candidatus Melainabacteria bacterium | reverse complement strand
TAACCTGCCATTGCAGACAGAATAAGGTTTAATAATACCGTACCGCCAGCTACAATCATACTGTTTAGAAAATATCCGATGAAATTAACCTTATCCCAAACGCCACTATAATTTGACCATGTAAAATGGTTTTTACGGATGATTTGGATAAAGCAATCATAAAAAACTTGAAAGTATGCGGTGCTAAAAAACTTATTAAAGAAGATATTGAAGATGAAACAAATGAATTTGATGATGTAAGATATAACATACATGTCCCCGGGGTTGAATAATCTGAAAAAATAGTTTATAATAAAAAAAAGTATATGAAAGGAGCTTGGAATATGAAAAACAGATTTAATCAGAGTTTCGGGGGGGGGGCAATTCTGTAGCTCCTAAAACTGCATTTACTCTTGCAGAAGTTTTAATTACCTTAGGTATTATTGGAGTAGTAGCGGCGCTTACTCTGCCATCTTTGATTGCGAATTATCAGAAAAAAGTTTATGTTACCCAACTGAAAAAACAAATTAGTGTTATGAATAATAATTTAATACGAGTAAAAGCAGATGAGGGTAATGATAACTTGAAAGATTCTCCTATTGTAATTTCTGATAATAATGGAGCTTTAATAATTGATGCACATAAATATAAACAGTACTTTGGTTTATCAAATGCTCCTAAAAATTCCAAAATGCAAAAAACTCTTAATGTGTTTGGTGTTTCTGATGATATTTTAGCAACAAAGGATGGAGCATATTTAGCTTTTAGTGATGAGCTTGTGTTTTTGGATATAAATGCTGATAAAGGTCCTAATAGAGGTGGTATAGACAGATTTCTGTTTTATATTACTAATAATGGAGTTGATCATATGTCACTCGATACTGAGGATAATAGGAATGGATGTGTTAATATGGTTAATTTAACATCATCACCAGAGTATTCTAAGGATGAGTTTGATGCTATACAATTTTCACCTTATGGTGCAGCTAATTTATGTTTTACCAAAATAATGCATGATGGTTGGGAGATGAATTATTAACCTTTTACTGCTCCTTCATTTTCACCTGAGATAAAATATCTCTGCATTGATAAAAAGAAGATTAAAATGGGGATTGTTGAGAGAATTGAGCCTGCAGCAATAAATCTCCAGTTAGAACTGAACATTCCCTGTAAATTATTTACACCTACAGGGAGTGTGTACATTGCCTCTTTGGTTAAAACAATACTCGGCCACAAAAATTCTCCCCAAGACCCGATAAACGTAAATATTGCAAGTACGGCAAGTGATGGTTTTACCATAGGAAGTAATATTTTCCAAAATATTTGAAAAGAATTGCATCCATCAACAATTCCAGCCTCTTCCATTTCTTTCGGAATTCCCAAAAATGCCTGACGCATTAAAAATATTCCGAATGCACTTACTGCAAAAGGCATTATTAAGCCGATAAATCCCGCAAAATTATTTACACTGTCCACAAGGTGAAGTTTGAGTGTAATCAAATAAACTGGCAGCATTATTGCTTGAAACGGAATCATAATTGTTGCAAGAATTGCAAAAAATGTCACCTTTTTGCCTTTGAATTCCATTCTTGCAAGCGGATAACCTGCCATTGCAGACAGAATAAGGTTTAATAATACCGTACCGCCAGCTACAATCATACTGTTTAGAAAATATCCGATGAAATTAACCTTATCCCAAACGCCACTATAATTTGACCATGTAAAATCTGTCGGAATAATTTGCGGAGGGTAGGCAAAAATGTTTTCCGCATTTCCCTTTAAAGATGTTGAAATTAACCAAATAAAAGGAAAAATTGACAATAATGAAACAAAAATTAGTATTAAATGTGTTGGTAATTTTTTCATAATTGATATTTATTCCTTTCAAAACAAAAAATATTAATTAGCGAAAATATCATTACAATCACAAGCAGAACTACTGCCATAGCGGATGCAAAGCCTAAATCCAGATTTTCAAAAGCTCTTTCATATATATAATAAACAATAGTTTTGCTGGAGTTTAGAGGCCCGCCTTTTGTCATTACATAAATCTCCGTGAAAACTTTCATTGCAGAAATTGCGCTTATTGTTGTTACAAGAGCAATTGTCGGCATTATGTGCGGAACTGTTACGGTTAAATGTTTGGTTAAGAAATTTGCACCATCTATATCGCATGCCTCATAAAGTTCATTGGGTACACTCATTAATGCGGCAAGATAAATTATCATGTAATATCCGATACCCTTCCATATTGTAACGATAATTACCGAATATAGGGCATATTTCGGGTCTGTTAGCCAGCCGATTGAGTTAAATCCGAGGCTTGTAACAAGGTAATTTAAAATCCCTTGTTCTGCATAAAGCCATTTAAATGCAATTGCTGCAACAACTATTGAAACAATTACAGGCAAGTAAATTAAAATTTTGTATAAAGTTGCGCCTCTGATTTTCTGATTGATTAAAACAGCCAGAAATAGCGGAAATATTGCAAGTATAGGAACTGCCACAAACAAATATATAAATGTATTCCATAAGACTTTATAAAACACAGGGTTATGGAAAAGTTTTATGTAATTCTGAAATCCTGCAAAAGATGGATTATATATGTCTGATGAATAATCAAGAAAACTTAAACCGACTGTTTGAAAAAACGGTATGAAAAAGAATACTGCAAGAACAATTCCGGCAGGCAGTAAAAATAAATACGGAGCATATTTACTGTTATACATACGCTGATTATCGCATTATTTTTATCAAAGGTCAATTTTTTTACATCTTGCAAGCCAAATATCGCTGACAACATTTTCAAGTACACGTTTGCTTACAGAACCTGTTAAAAATCTGTCTATACGTGATTTATTTCTTGAACCCATTATTATTAAATCAATATTATGTTCTCGGGAATATTCAATAATTTTTTCGGCAGGATTACCGGTCATTACAGTTGTTTTATGAACTGTTATGTCATGTTCTTTTAAAATATTTTGTATATCATTAACAGCTCTTGATGCAAAAATCTGTTGTTGTTTTTGTATATCTAAAAGCCAATTTGTGTCAAGAGTTCCGTCAAGAAATAATAAATTTGGATCATCATTTACCATACAAATATGAATTTCTTTGTTATCCGATTTTAAATCAGGTATAATTTTTTTTATAATCCCTGTTGAACACGATGTGCCGTCTGTTGTAATAAGAAGTTTTCGGGTTTTATTTTCTTCTTTTGCGATATAACACGATATCGCGCTTGAATTAATTATTTCCTGAGAAACTGAGCCGAGCCATTTTTGGATGCCTTTTTTGCCATGTGACCCCATTAGGATTAAATCATACTCTTGTTTGTCAGCTTGCTCAAGGATACTTTCAATTGCTGAACCGCAATTTTTTATTCTGGCACCGCATTCCAAGCCAAGTTTTTCAATTTCTTCTTGAGCATAATCAAGGATTGTATCAGCTACATTTGCACACGAGTAAGAAAAATTTTCTTCTTCAATGCTTATTTCATCAGGTAAAAAGCTCCAATCGATAACGCATACAGTATCAATGATTGCGTTTTTAACCCAGTGGGAAATGTTTTTTAGTGAGTTAAAACTTATTTTTGATCCGTCTGTGCAGAATAATATTCTCATAATTTTCTCCTTATTTCTGAATAATATAAAATATGTTAAGGAAAATTACATTGTCTGGTATTCTATATTTTTTTCTGGTATTATTATTTTAGGGAAATGTTTTTATAGGAATAATGTTATAGTCATGGCGGCAGAACAAAATACAAAACAAAAAATTAATCTAAGGGATTATAAAGATTTAGTTGAAACGATTGCAAAAGTGGAATACCAAAAGTTTTCAAGTTCACACTTGATTGATTTACCGGAACTTATAAATATCGGAAATCATACGTTGTATATTTTATTTAAGAACAATCCAAAAAATACTTTTAATAACACTTATTTATCAACTGCTATTAAATGGGCAGTCCGAAATGAAGTTAGAAGACGATATAAATGGTATTCTTTGAAAAATAAAAAGCAGCAGGTTGAAGAAGATGGCAATTTAAGAGAAGAAGTTTATAAAACAATTCTTTCTATTGATGAAATGCAGGATGCAGAAGTGCCTACGCAAATTAAGGCAGATGATAAAACTCCTGAGGAAAGCATTGAATTATCAGAACTTAAAGCTGAAATTATTGAATCTATGAAAAAGCTTCCGCCAAGAGAAAAAGAATTGATAGAACAAAAATTCTTTAAAGAGAAAAAATTGAGAGAGATTGCAGAAGAATATAATATTTCACAATCAAGAATATCAAGAATTATCCAATCAGGGTTAGATAAAATTAAAAGGGATTTAAAAAGACAGGGGATTATTTAGTGAAAACTATTTTTGAAAAAAGCAATGGTGTATCAGGGATTAGTTTGACGGATGAAATAGAGGATTTGAGTTTTCTTGAAGGTACAGAATTGAGAAAAACTTCTGTTGGTTTACCTGAGGTTAGCGAATTGGAAGCAATGCGTCACTACAAAGAACTTTCAGATTTGAATTTTTGTATTGAAAAAGGTTTTTATCCGTTAGGATCTTGTACAATGAAATACAATCCGAAAGTCAATGAGCTTTTAGCGTCTCTTGAGGGTTTTACAAATTTACATCCTTGTAGCGCGGATGAAGACTGTCAGGGTGCTTTGGAATTAATGTATAAACTGCAAAATGCATTAAAAGTTGTGACTGGTATGGATGCAGTTACTTTACAACCTGCAGCCGGTGCACATGGTGAACTTACGGGCATGATGGTTATTAAAAAATATTTTGAAGTTAAAGGTGAAAACCGAAAAAAAGTTATCATTCCTGATTCAGCTCACGGTACAAACCCTGCGAGTGCACGTCTTTGCGGATTTGATATTGTTCCCGTAAAATCAAATGAAAAAGGACAGGTTGATGTTGAAGCTTTAAAAAACCTTTTAGACAGTGATGTTGCTGCCATTATGATGACAAATCCGAATACGCTTGGTATTTATGAAGAGAATGTTCTTGAAATTTCTAAATTAATGCATGATAACGGGTCATTATTGTACTATGACGGTGCAAATTTCAATGCTGTAATGGGCTATTCTAATCCTGCACTTATGGGCTTTGATGTTGTTCATTTAAACTTACATAAAACATTTTCAACCCCTCATGGCGGCGGCGGCCCGGGGGCCGGACCTGTCGGTGTTGTAGAAAGTTTAAAACAATTTTTGCCAGTTCCTATTGTTGAATTTGACGGTGAAAAATATTTTAGAAATTACAATTTCAAACACTCAATTGGCAGCGTTAAGGGGTTTTTCGGTAATTTCGGCGTACTTGTAAGAGCTTATGCTTATATTTTGATGATGGGTAAAAACTTACAAGAAGCAAGTGAAAATGCCGTTTTAAACGCAAATTATTTAAAAGAAAAGTTGAAAGGCGCATATTTATTGCCATATGATGAGCCTTGCATGCATGAATTTGTTCTTTCGGGAGAAAAACAAAAACATGAAAACGGGGTGTCAACTTTGAATATTGCAAAATCATTAATGGATGAAAACACCCATCCGCCAACAGTTTATTTTCCGCTTATTGTTCATGAGGCAATTATGATTGAGCCTACTGAAAGTGAAACAAAACAGGTTTTGGATGATTTTGTTAATGTAATGTTGAAAATATCAGAAGATGCAAAAATCAATCCCGAAAAACTTATATCAGCGCCGCATACCACACCTGTGAAACGTTTGGATGAAACTTTAGCGGCAAGAAAACCGGATTTAAAATTTGTACAATAGGTAAAAAAATGAGTAGAAAAAATACAAAAATTAAGGTTGCATTTCCCCATATGGGAACAGTAAGTATAGCATGGGCGGCAGCGTTGAAAAAAATCGGCGTTGAACCGTTTATTCCGCCTTATACAAGTAAAAAAACATTATCATTAGGCACGAAGCATTCCCCTGAGGCTATATGTTTGCCATATAAATTAATTTTAGGTAATTTTATTGAGGCAATTGAAGGTGGTACGGATTATGTTGCTATGATTACTTCTCCCGGCTGCTGTCGTTTGGGCGAATATGGAAATTGTATTCACAGTGCTTTGATAGATTTAGGCTATGATGCCAAATATATTGAATTAACTCTTTATGACGGTATTAAGGGTATGTATGATTTTTTAAAAAAAATTAGCGGTAAAAATGACCCTGTTTTGTTTGCGAGAGCTATAAATATTGCTATCAGAAAAATGTTTGTTCTTGATGATTTGGAAAATACTCTTTCTTATTACAGAGCCAGGGAGATTAATTTCGGCGAAGCTGAAAAACATTTTCTTAAAGCTTTGCAATATATTAAAGATGCTGATAATACAAGACAGCTTAAAAAAGCTAAAAAAGACGCGATGGCTGAAATGAAAAAAGTTCAGATTGACCCAAAAAGGGAAGTTTTGCATGTTGATTTGACCGGTGAAATTTATCTTGTTTGTGACAAATTTTCAAATCAGGATATTACACGTGAACTTGGTAAAATGGGTGTTCAAACAAGAAGAAGCCTTACTATAAGCGGATTTATCAAAGATGCTATTATTCCGGAGGCGTTTAGAAAAGGTGAAACGCATTTGCAGCGTGCTTTTAGAATGGCAAAGCCTTATCTTATGCGTGATATTGGTGGTGACAGTCTGGAATGTGTTTCTGACGTTGCATATGCTGATGAGCGCGGTATAGATGGTATTATTCATATAAGTCCATTCACTTGTATGCCTGAAATTATGTCACAAAATATTTTCCCTGCTATGAGAGAAAACTGTGATATTCCTATTTTACCGTTAATTATGGATGAGCAAACAGGTAAAGCCGGATATTTAACAAGGCTTGAGGCTTTTGTTGACTTGATGCGCAGAAGAAAACGAAAATTGGCTAAAGAAAAAGAGACAGTCGGTTAATATATTTATTTTAAGATTTGAGGGTATTATACATTATGCGAGAACTGTTTAAACAAGCTTGTAAGGTAACAAATTCTAATATTATTCTTGCCATACCATTGATATTTGGTATTAAAATGTTAGATTTATATACTTTTTTTTCAAGAGCTCATATGGACTCAAATCATAAAATCATACTTGCATCAATAACTATATTATTTATGAGTGGAGTATTTTGCGCTGCTTGGTTTTATATGGTTAAGGGCGCTGTGGGATTATCAAAGAAAATTTTTGTACTAGATGCAGATAGGGCTAATGCTTCTTTGGCACTATTTAAAACAATTCCTGAAGGAATTGGTAAATACTTTATGTCTTTTGTCGGGGTATATATAATATTATTTCTTATACAAATTTTATCGACCCCTATAGTTTATTTGCTTGGTATAAATATAATCGGCAGTCTTGATGAAATTTCAACGCAGCAATTATTGCAATTAGCATCCGATCCTGCTATTGCATCAAATACAGGAATGGCGGCTTTCATTGAACAGTTAACTCCTGCTCAAATTGTGTTTTTTGGTAAATGGAGTTTACTGTTTATGGTTGCAACTTCAATTATCATGTATCTTTTAATGTTGTGGGTGCCTGAAATTATGTATAACACTCATAATCCTTTTTTAGCTTTATTGAACTCAATTGGTAAATTGTTTAAAGATTTTTTTAATACACTCGGTATATTTTTATCGCTGTGGTTTATGGGGTTTGTGCTTTTATTTATTTATACATTTGCTGTAATAAATCCGATATTTTACATACTTGTAAGCATTATTATGTATTATTTTATAGTATATATGGCTGTATTGATATTCTTGTATTATGACAAAAAGTATGCGGAAGGTTATGAACAATAAAGTTATTGCAATAGTTGGAGCGACAGCAAGCGGTAAGACCGCGTATTCAGTGGAGCTTGCAAAACAAATCGACGGAGAAATAGTTTCGGCGGATTCCAGACTTGTTTATAAAGGGTTTGATATTGGAACTGCAAAACCAACACTTGAAGAACGGCAGGGAATTCCTCATCATATGATTGATATTGTAGATCCTGATATTAATTATTCTGCGGGCTTGTATACAAGAGAAGCAAAAAAATGTATTAATGATATTTTGTCGCGAGGTAAAACTCCTATAATTGCGGGCGGAACGGGATTATATTTCAATGTTTTGCTGAATAATTATAGTTTACCGGAAATTGAGCCCGATTGGGAGCTTCGTCATAGGTTGTCTGAACTTTCTTATGAAGAATTGGAACATATGCTTTATGAACTTGATAAAAATGCGTTTGTTGAAAAAAATGATAAGAAAAAAGCAATAAGATATATTGAAATTTTAAAAACTACCGGCAAACCTATTCATATGTCGCGCGGCATTAACGAAATTGAATATAATATTGAATGGATTGGTTTGAATTTTCCCCGTGAAGAACTTTATAACAGAATTAATAAGCGCGTTGATTTGATGATAGAGCAAGGACTTATCGACGAAACCAGAAATTTACTGGCACAATACGGACGTATTGCAAATATTGTAGATACAATAGGTTACCGCGAGATTATTATGGCACTTGACGGTCTGATAACTATGGATGAGGCTGTTGATAAACTTAAACAAAACACAAGAAATTATGCTAAGCGTCAGCTTACGTGGTTTAGAAAAAATGAAAATATAAAATGGAATTGTTATCCTGAAAGGAAGAATAAGTAACTTATGTTTGCACTAAATTTATTACAAAATCGTTATAGTGGGTTTAAAAAAATGTTGAAAAAGTTTGGTATAGGATTAGGAATATTTTTTATTGCGTTATATATATTATTTTTGATTGTTCCGTTTTTTGTCAACGGAATAGTTAATTCATACAGTGATGAAATATCAAAATTAGTTGAAGAAACTTCCGGGTTTAAGGTTAAACTTGAAAATATAAGAGTTCTTACAACTCCTAAACTTACTATAGGAGCAGGTGTCGGACATATTGAAGCTGCATTGCCTACTGGAGAAACATTTTTAACAGCTGATAATGCAGGCGGAAAACTTTCACTTCTGCCTTTGTTTGTAAGAAAAATTGAACTTGACGTCATTGGGGCTGAAAATGTTAATCTTAATTTAAAGATAAAAAAAGGCGGCAAGTTTCTGATTGAAGATTTTATTCCTGAGTCAGAACATTCAGCTCAGCCTGCTGAACCAATGACAGAATTGCCTTTAGGTATTAGACTTTCAAATCATCTGCCAAATATTGCAGTTAATAATTACAATATATCGTTTATTGATTTACCTACTGATAAAACTTATTCTATATACGGTGAACAAGCACAAATTACTGATTTTATACTTAATAAAAAAATAAAGATATCTGCAGATGGTAAATTTATGCTTCAGGATAAAGAGCAGTTCAGCTATGATATTAAAGTTTTAAATAAAGTCATGCCTGATATGGACTTAAACGAACTTGTTTTTGCACAACCTCAGGAAGACCAACCAAAACCACAGCCGCAGCCTTTTGATATTATACCGATTTTTAAATCAATTCATGATAATCAGTTAACAGCCGATGTGAAAGGAAGCATTGTCACATCCGGTACATTTGAGGATATGAATTTTGACGGAAGCATAAATGTTTCTAATCTTGGTATTGCGGTCGACGGCAAAAAACTTCCGCCGAGTAACGTTGATTTAAAGTTGAAAGGTAACACTATTAATCTATATACAAAGTTATTTACATCTGAAAAAGAAATAACAGAGCTTATAGGAAATTTTAAAACGGGAAAACATCCGAGTGTTGATTTGAACTGTAAATCAAAGGCAAAATTTAAAAGCATTATTGATATGCTTGACAGTATTGCAAAAACATTCGGGTATAAAGATTTGGAAACATTAAACGCAACAGGCGGAATTGATGCGGATTTTACTCTTAAATCAAATCTTAAAAAAACACAATCCTCAGGATATTTAAAAGTACCTTCCGCTTCTCTTGCTTACAAATTGTACAATTTTGCAATAACAGGTATTAATGCTGATATAGATTTTTCAAATAACGCTCCTGTATTCAATGTTAATTTATCTGGCGTAAATTACAAAGATATACCATCAAATACAACTTTGAATATTGCAGGTGTAAATCTTGTAAAAAATATTATTAATATTTCTAATGCAAAAGTTTTAAATCCTGCGGCAAATGTTTCTTTCCCGACAGCACAAATTGTCTTAAACGAAAAAGAAATTGATATTAAAAATGCTAAAATGCTGTATGACACCATTAAACTTACTATTAACGGCAAAATTTCAGATTATTTAACAGATACTTTAAAACTTGATTTTATTGCGGACGGATTAGGTAAAATTTGCTTAAAAGGGGCTATAATCGATGTTTATAAATCTCAAAAACTTGATATGAATTTGTCATCATTAGAAACAGTTTCTATGGAAATTCCGGGTTTGCCTAAATCAAATATAAACACAAATTTTAATATACATATAGGCGGCAGTGCTTTGAATCCTATATTGAAAGGCACGGCAGCTGTTCCAACGCTTAAAATTCCTGATATGCTTATTTCTATGGAAAATATGGATATCAATTTAAACGGACCAATCGTAAAAGGCAAAGGCAGTTTGAAAAAATTTGTATCCGGAGGTATTGTTGCTGAAAATTTAGGAGCTGATTTTGATTTAACGGATAACGTATTTTATTTAAGAAACCTTACAGGCGATGCGTTTGCAGGAAAGGTTAACGGTGATATTTCATATAATATTGTGAATGGGTACACGGGCGTTAAGTTTAAAGGTTCAGGCATGGATGCAGAAAAAGCTGTTGCGGGTGCTGCAGGAATTAAAAATGCTTTATCGGGCAGGCTTGGTTTTAACGCGGATGTAACTTTACACGGCGCAACTGATGTTGAAATGATGAAAAATTTGAAAGGCAAAGTGTCTTTTGAAATTATTGACGGTGCTTTTGGAAACATCGGTCGTTTTGAAAATTTCTTATTTGCAGATAATATTTCATCAAATTCTGTTTTGAAAGCAGCAGTAAGTTCTATTTCAGCTTTGCCTGCTATAAAAAATACCGCTGAATTTAAATCAGTTTCAGGGGATTTAACATTCAATAACGGATGGGCAAATTTAAATCCCGTAAAAACAACAGGCCCTTCAATGGCTTATTATATTACAGGCAAATATAATCTGTTAAACGGTACTGCAAATGTCGTGGTTTTAGGAAGGTTATCTGCGGAAGTTGTTAAACTGCTTGGACCTCTCGGTGATTTGTCAGTAGATAAATTAACGTCATTTATCCCTAAATTCGGAAATTTGACAGGTAAGTTGATTAATGCGTTAACAACAGATCCTAAAAATGAAAAAGTTTCGGCTATTCCGGAATTGTCTTCCGGCAGTAAAAATTATAAAGATTTTAAAGTTTTGTTTAACGGCGGTGTTGAAAGTAAAAGCTCAGTAAAATCATTTAAATGGCTTTCAAAGTGCGATACATCTGCGATTGAAAGTGTTAGTGTAAAAGAGCAGGTAGAAACAACTAAACAGGCTGTTCAAGATGCTTATAAGCAAAAAACACAGGAGTTTCAAAATAAACTTCAGCAGCAGAGAGAGGAAGCTCAAGCTGCACGTCAACAGATGCAAGATGCAAAGCAAGGGTTGAAAAATCTGAAAAATCTGTTAAAATAATAGATATAGGAGTTTGGGATTATGAAAAATAAATTAAAATTTGCTTATACACTTGCAGAAGTAGTTATAGTAATGCTAATTATTGCTGTTGTGGTAAGTATTAGTATTAAAATAACAAAATCTAAGCTTGATAATATTACTTCATATACTTACTATACTGCTTATACAACATTAAAGTCTGTTACTTCGGAAATGTTAAAAGATTTTGATGCAGATGAAGAAGATTACGGTGTTGTTCAAGCTGTCGATAATAATAATTTAATATCTAAAATTAAATACTTTTTTATTTCGTATAAACCATTTGTGCCATATGCATTAGCAGCATGCGGCTCCTGTCCTAGCGGTTGGCGATGTGTCGGGTCAACTTGTGTGGCACCGCAGACTCCGGGAGGGGGCGATTCGCAACTTGACACGCCTATGCCTATGCCATGTGACCATACATATGATTGTGCTTCCGGTACCAGATGGGATCCGGTAACATGTAAATGTGTTTATGATGACACTCCTTATCCTCCGCAGTCATGTTTGGAAAAAATTTGTATGGTTGGTTTTATTTGGGATGCTGAGAATTGTATGTGTGTCCGCCCTAATGATTCAGATACTCAGTGTGTTGAACAGATTTGTAATTTAAATTATGTATGGAGTCCTGAAGAATGTAAGTGTATCCCAAAATTGGATTCGGGTTCTGATGATGCAAGCTGTCCTTCTGTTATTCCTTGCGGGAAACAATGCAGTGCAGCTACAGGATATGTACTACAAGATATCCCGAATTTTTCAAGAACTTGTGAAAATCAACATCAACAGTGGAGCGAGGAACAATGTGCCTGCATTCCTGTTGCTCAAACAATTTCCAGAAATGGAGAGGGCTTTTGCAAATTATTCGTAAGCTATGCAAATACTTCTCAGCTGGCTGAAGGAGCTGAATGTAACGGTAGTATTATAGATACGAATGAAAGAGAATTTTTTGATAAAGAACCTGATTTTATTTTACGTAACGGAATGCGTTTGTATAATGTACACCAAAACCCTGCAAAAATTCCGGTTTTAGCCGGTAATTCAAAAGGCAATACATATATTGATGCTGATGACAATGAAGTTGATATAGATGAGTATGGTTATACGTTTTATATTGATATTGACGGAGCTAGCGGCAACAGCAGGCTTTGGGAAGATGTATATCCGTTTTATGTAACTTTGTCAGGAACATTAGTGCCTGCTTATGATTTGAATAATCCGGAACTGTCAGGCGGTGACAGCAAACTTCATTTACAGACTAGTGTACTTGACGAATTTGCAGATGGAAACGGACGTCATGTATCTTGGATTACTAAAAGCAAGGCATTCAAAGAAAGTGCTTGCGCAATGGGACTTATTAAAGCATCAACTCCATACTGTAATACAGCTCCGGCAGTTGGCATTAATGCTCAATGTGCACTCCAAAATCATGACTGTAGATTAAAAACAGTTATGCCTATTAAATTCTTTGGTCATTAATTATCTGGTGTACTTTAATGAAGTTAGTACCGCCCACTAAAAGTTCAGGTACTGAGCCGGTAATAACTACATAATCACCATTTGTAAGTCCAAGTTTATCTGTTAAAAATTTATCCATTATCGCTAAAGATTTTTTATCAATTGTATTATCAAAATCTAGCGGTATTGGATAAACTCCTCTATATAATTTTATGCTTCGGCAAATGTTTTTACATGGGCAGCACGCAAATATTGGTACACTTAATTTAGCCTGTGAAAGCATAGCAGGAGTATATCCGCTTGCTGTTAATGCAATAACTGCTTTTACTTTCATTTTTCTTGCCATATCTGCAATTGACATACCTATCGCCATAGCTTGAGAATCTCTTTCTTCATCAATCATTTTACGAGGAAATTTGTTTTTTCTCATAAATGGTGATTCTTCAACCGTATCGGCAATTTTTTTCATCATAGCAACTGCTTCTTTAGGATATGCTCCGGCAGCAGTTTCTCCCGAAAGCATAATTGCATCTGTTCCATCCAAAATTGCATTTGCAACATCAGAGGTTTCTGCGCGTGTCGGAATTGGATTTTCAATCATGCTTTCAAGCATTTGAGTTGCAACTATTACAACTTTTCTGTTTGAATTTGCTTTTCTGATAATAGTTTTTTGAACAATAGGTACTTTTTCTGTAGAAATTTCTATACCTAAATCACCTCTGGCAACCATAATACCATCAGAAACATTAATGATTTCATCTATATTTTCTACAGCCTGCGGTTTTTCTATTTTTGAGATGATTTTTGTAGTTCTGTCATTGTAACTTGCTAAAAGTTGTCTTAATTTTAGAACGTCATCAGCATTTCTTACAAATGAAAGTCCTAAGTAGTCAATATCATGAGCAACTGCAAATTCAACAAACATTTTGTCACGTTCTGTTAATACATCAAGGCTGCCTTGTGAACCGGGTATATTAATACCTTTTCTCTGTTTTAAAATACCATCGGTAAGAACTTTTGCATAAATAATTGCATCTTCAACTTTTTGAACTTCAAGCTGAATTTTTCCGTCATCAATCATTATCATTTCGCCTGTTGCAACGTCATCTGCCATTCCTTTATAATCTACAGGTAAAATATCCCCAGTAATTTCGGATTGGCTGCGAAATTTTAATATTTGACCTTTATGAATTTCGATTGTGTGAGGTAAATTACCTATCCTGATTTTAGGTCCTTGCAAATCAAGTAATACAGGAATAAGAGTATTTTCTTCCTGTTCAATTTCTCTTATCCAATTCAAATTTCTTTTATGAACTTCAACATCTTCATGGGAAGAATTAAGCCTGAACATTGTTACGCCGGCTTTAAAAAGTTCTCTTATTTTATCTTTTGATGCTGTTGCAGGTCCTAGTGTTGCAACTATTTTAGTCATTGTGTAATTTTCCATGTGTGGAGTCCTTTCGGGTAAATCTTAACATTTATTATAATATATTTACAAAAATTTTTATGTACTTTATAATAATACATGAAAAAGGTTTACTAGTAAATATGAGGAATTTGAAAATGAAAAAATTTATTTCAGGAGTTATGGCACTTTGCTTGTTAGCTCTAAATGCTGTTCCTGTACTTGCTGTTTCTATTTCTGATGTTAGTGCTAATTACTGGGCATCTAAAGAAATTAACAGCGTTGTTACAGACAACATTATGACATTGTCATCAAACCGTTTCAATCCCGAAGGTAACATGACAAGAGTAGAATTTGTAAATGCATTACTAAAAGTTTTATCAAACGATAATTTGAATGTAAGCATTACTAATAAATTCTCGGATGTTTCTAAAGCTAACCCTAATTATGACAATATTTTACGTTCTCAACAATTAGGTTTAGTATACGGGTACCCAAACGGTACTTTCCAACCTAACAGAACTGTTTTGAGAGCTGAAGCTCAATCTGTAGTCAGCCATATTACAAAAGATATGGATGCTGACAAGGCTGTTTTAGATCAATTTAAAGATGCTGATGAAATCCCGGCTTGGGCACTAGGTGTTTATGCTAAAACTATCAACTACGGCATTTATGTTAACTATCCTGATTCAAGGGAATTAAGACCTAATGATAACCTTTCAAGAGCAGAGGCTGCTGTTCTTTTAGCAAGATTAAAAGAAAAATTAGATCTTGTAAAAGCTCAATATATTGGGGTTACAAGAGTTGAACACTTAAATGTTAAAAGAAATGCTCCTAACAACGAAGTTACAGTTAACAATATTCAAAGTATTGTTGCAGAAGGCAATGTGTTAGTTGTATCTTTTGAAGATAAATTTAAATCAGAAGAACACCAACCTGGTGACATTGTTACTTTCTTTGCTCAAGAAGATATTTGTACAGAAGAAGGTTCTCTTGTAATTCCTGCTGGTACTAAATTTGTTGCAACTATCTGTGATATTAAATCAGAAATATGGTTTAACAAAAATGCAAGAGTTTATCCTCAATTAACAAAAATTATTTTACCGGACGGAAGACAAATGGCATTCAATGCTAAACCTTTCTCTAAAGACTATTCATTAAAAGAAGGTCCTTGGATGACTGCTGGTAAATTATTAGCTTACACTGCATCTGGTGCAGTTATTGGCGGCGGTATCGGTACAGGCGTTGCGTTTATTCCTGATCCTCAGAAAATTGGTACAGGTATCGCTATTGGTGCTCCTGTAGGTGCTGCTGTAGGTTTAATAACAGGACTTGTAACTCCCGGGCTTAAATACCATGCAAAAGCAGGAGAAGATATCTATGTTATCTTATTAGATGATGCAACTATTGCAAAATAGAGTGTATTAAATATTATAAAAACGGACTGAATAATTTTCAGTCCGTTTTTTTTATACTTTCGGACTTCCCTTAAAAGATAATATTACTTACCCGATTAGATGTCGTAAAGTTTTAAAAAAATTTTTAATATGGATATGTAAATTAAATGGGAGTATTTCTTATGAAAAAATTATTTATCTCAATGGCACTTGTTGGTGCAGTAGTATTTGCAGGACAAAACTCTTTTGCAGCATGCGGTTGCGCTGATATGGCACAACAAACAACAGCTAAAACACCTTTCTATTATTACCTAAACCCATTACAGTATTTGGGTATAGGCAATAATTACTCTAGTTTTAGTTTAAATCCGTTTAACGGTTTTAAAAACTGTAACAGAGCTAAAGTGAAAAAATGTGATGAATGTACAAGAGTTAAAATTAAACCTTGTCCGACTTGTCAAAAAGCATTTAATGACCAGCCTGAGTGGATATATGTTCAGCCGGTAACACCTAAATGTACCTCTTGTGGACATTAAAAAAGAGCCCTTTAGGGCTCTTTTTATTGCTGTATAATATCTCTTAATGTTTTAAATATTTTATCTGTAATTTCCTGAATATATTCTTGAGAAACCATACCGTTAATTACTGCATCAGAGATTTGATAGGCAGGTCGAATATATTGCTGTGCAGTTCTGTTTACGTCTGCAAATTGTAAATCAGCGGCAGTTCCAGTTTTACCTCTGAGAGCAGCACGTTTATACCATCTGTCTTTTATAACATCAAGCGGAGTGTATACATAAACTTTGACATCCATTACTTCTCTTATGCCTTCGTTTAATACATATAAACCTTCTGTCAAAATAACTTTTGACGGTTTTTTAATTTCACCGTTTGGGTTTGAAACGCAAGTAACAAAGTCATATCGAGGTGATGTAATTGCGTTGCCTTTTTTTAATTCAATAAGATGATATTTCATTAAGTCTAAATCAATAACATCAGGAGTGTCAAAACTGAAACCTGTTTTGAATAATTCTTCATAACTTCCTGCTTCTTGAAGTTCTTTAGATGTATCTTTATAGTAATCATCGCATCTGATTACAGTGTAAATACCTTCTTTTTTATCTTTAACACAAGCTTTGATAGTGTTATCAACAAATACAGTTTTTCCGGATGCACTTTCGCCTGTAATACCTATTAAGAAAATTTTCTTTTTTTCTTGAACAACTTTTCTTGCAATATTAAGTATAAGATTTTCCGAAGTTTTTAAAAACAACGGCTGTGGCTGTAATTTATCTTCTTCCAAGATTTTTTTCAGGGCATCAACTATTGTTGAAATTACTTCCATGTCGCGTCTGCTTGAATAATAATCATAACTTGTTAAAAAATCTGTCACCATTCTATATTCCCCTGTATTTAAACATTCTACATTAAAATAATTAAATTTTGCATTAATAATAAATTTTGTAACAATATTGTGATTTTTATTAAAGAAATTTTCAAAATTTACCGATATGGGAATATATGAGGTAGTTTGAAATAGTAAAAAAAGGAGTATATCTGATGTATCATGACGAAATCTTTGAAAATGCATTGAAAGATGTAAAAGAGGAGAGCTATAAAGCTCTAAGAGAGGAAATTTCCTCAATGGAAAGTACAATTGAACGTTTTCTGAAAAATGTTCTTGAATGTACGACATTCAAATCAGAGAGGGAATTTAATCTTCCTGCAATTTAAAACCTCCTTTAAAGGAGGTTTTTTATTATGCAACACATAAATTTCTGAGTAATACGTCTTCTTGGATATATTTTTGCTCTGTAATATCTGCCTGTTCTGGAGTCTCAACAATTCCTTCTTGAACCATTTCATCTCTTTCATTAAGCATTTGTTCATATGCTGCAACCAATTCTTTCATTTTTTCAGGATCATTATAAGCTTCAATTGCAGTCTTTTGTGCTTCCTGTTCATTTGCCTTTTGAAGTTCTGATTTGCCTACAACTGCTTTTGCACCTTTATTGAACAACCAGCTTCCCAATAAACCGCAAGCAACACCTATTGCTCCGCCAACTACTGTGCCTATTGGTCCGCCAATACAAGTTCCTATTGCCGCTCCTAACTTACCACCTGCCCAGGCTCCGGCGGCATAGCCTACACCTGATGCTACAGCTACTGTTGCGGCTTTGCCTGCTTGTTTTAAACCTGCGCCTGTGCCTAATGT
This sequence comes from uncultured Candidatus Melainabacteria bacterium, assembly GCA_950096985.1. Lineage (GTDB taxonomy): Bacteria > Cyanobacteriota > Vampirovibrionia > Gastranaerophilales > Gastranaerophilaceae > Stercorousia. The sequence continues at coordinate 49,598 of CATNBA010000007.1, read as the reverse complement.
TCTCCATGTTTCAATAATTTCAGGTGTTTCAATTGCAAATTCTATACCTGCGCTTAAAGCTCCGCCGCCTTTTACAAAGTTCTTAGCAGCTTTGCTAGCACCCCTAATTGCAGCTGTTTCACTTGCTGCACCTTTAGTCAACACGCTGTTTACGCTTTTTGCTCCTGAATATTTGCTAAATGCAGCTTTGAATTTAGCTAGTTTTGATGTTGGTTTTGCTTTAATGCTTAATGCTGTTTTATCAGCCTCAGCGACAGCTTTATCCAGTTCAGCTACTGCATTTTGTAGCGCCTTACCTTTAAGGTTTCCGTTTTTTATGCCTTCTTGAATAGCTTTAACTTTGTTTTTAGCATCTTTGTATACTTTAACTTTTTCCAATTTAGCTTTTTTAGCCTCTTGGAATTTTTTCAGATAAGTTTCTGCTTCTTCAACTTTGCCAGCTTTTCTCAGCTCGTAATATTTACCTTTATTAAAGCCGGTACTAACATTAGTCGGAATCGCTTTTTCAAGTTCTTGTAATGTTGTTATGTTATATGCGTTTCTGAAGCCACCTAAAAAGCCACTGCCTTTTACTCCTTTTGTAAAAAATTGTCTTTGCTCTTTTACAGCTGAACCAAAATTAGTTTCTTTCCAGTTGCTTAAAGATGTGTTAAAAGCTCCACCATAGTTGCCAAAATTTTGATATGCCCATTTTGGAGCATCCCAAACTGCTTTTTTGACACCTTTGAATGCTAATGGTAAACCCACACACATTGCAGTACCGCCGCCAACGTATGTGCCAAAATCGTCAGTTAATCCACCGCCAACTCCGGCTCCTAAAGGTCCTAAACCGTATATTGCTCGTGATGTATTCAAAGCATCAAAATATGTATAACCGTTTGTCATATTTATTTCCCTTAAATTATAATATTTTCCCCGTGTATATATATAAACGATATCTATATGTAATAATTGCTAAATAAAAGTACTTTGTTAAGAATTGTTAACAAAGTACTTTTATTTAACACATATAATTCATCCTGTTTAGCCCTGATGCCATTGCCATAAAATCTTGATTAATCGGACTTTGATTTAAGCCGCCGCTATAAAGCATCTGTTGCATAGCCATTGCTTGCTGAGGTGTCATTGTTGCCTGCGAAATATTAAAATTTCCCTGTCCATATGGATTTGTTCCAAGTGTATTGTTTGTATATGGATTATTTGCCATCATTTGCTGCTGCGCTAATTCTTGTTGTAATAATTGTGCTTGCTGTTCTGATGTATCTGCCTGTGCAAGTGTTTCTTCTTTTTCGGCTTTTTTCTCGCTGTGACTCTTACCTGTAATTTTACTTACAAGCCAATCGCCTGCTATTGCACCTATTAAACCGCCAACAAATGGTATAGGAATTAATGCCTGACCTACTGCAAAACCTGCCATACTGCCGACTAACCTGCTGCCTGATTTAACTATTTCTGTTAAACCACCAACCAAACCTTTATCTTTAAAAGCTGAGAAGATATTCGGAAGTTCAAAAGCCACCATCATAATACCGCCGATAAGAGGCATTCGCTTCATAAATTGTCCGCCTACAGCTTTAAGTTTTCCGAATCCTTTTGCACCTTTCCAGGCATCTTTCATACCTTGGGGGAGTGTTGTTAAGGATTTTTTCATACCTTTCCACAAGTTGGGATTTTGTCTGACAGCCTCTTTTTCTGCTTTTATAAAGCTATCACAGACTTGTTTATGAATATTGTTCCAGCCTTGTGCTTTTCTTGAAAGTTTAAGTGTTTGTGTTGCTTTTTCTGTAAATACAGGGTCAAATAATAATCTGCCTGTAGCATTAGCAATTTTACTGATACTAACCATAATTCTAACCTATTTTTAACCTACCTTACATATATAAAGTTTTTGTTTTATTGGAAATTGCTTTTGTAATACCTATTGTTAAGTTTTATTAATATTTACAAATATTGGTGAAAGTAGTATAATCAGTTTATGTACTGTGATAACGGACGGATTTATATTGATATAGTGAGGAATAATGCGAACAATAACGTTAATTAACGGAGATGGTATAGGACCTGAAATTTCTGATGCAGTTGTGAAAATTATTGAAGCTGCAGGGTTAAAAATAGATTGGGATCTTCAAACCGCAGGGGCTGATGTTATAGAGGCAGAAGGTGTGCCATTGCCGGAACGTGTTTTGAATTCAATTAAAAAAAATAAAATTGCGTTGAAAGCACCTGTTACAACCCCAATAGGAAAAGGTTTTCGTTCTGTAAATGTACAATTGCGAAAAGATTTGGATTTATATGCCAATTTGCGTCCTTGTAAAAATTTACCCAATATAAAAACAAAATTTGATAATGTTGATATTGTTGTTGTTCGAGAAAATACAGAAGATTTATATGCCGGTATCGAAAGGCAGGTTGATGAAAATACAGCAGAAAGTATCAAAATAATTACACGTAATGCATCTGAGCGTATAGCTCAATTTGCGTTTGAGTATGCGCTTAAAAATAATCGTAAAGAGGTTTGCTGTGTTACAAAAGCCAATATAATGAAACTTTCAGACGGTTTATTTTTGGAATGTTTTAGAAAAGTTGCGCAAAATTATACGCAAATAAATACTCGTGAAATTCTTGTTGATAATTTATGTATGCAATTAGTTCAAAATCCGAGACAGTTTGATGTTTTAGTGTTACCAAACCTTTATGGTGATATTGTTTCAGATTTGTGTGCTGGTCTTATAGGCGGGCTGGGTGTCGCTCAGGGTGCAAATATAGGTTTGGATTGTGCGGTTTTTGAACCGGTACACGGTTCTGCTCCTGATATTAAAGGGCAAAATAAAGCAAATCCCACAGCTCTTTTGTTATCTGCAATTGAAATGCTTCGTTATATTGGTGAAAATATTTATGCAGAAAGAATTGAAGCAGCTTTATTTAAAACTTTAAAAAGCGGTATATGTACATGTGATTTGGGCGGAATGGCATCAACTACACAATTTGCTGATGCTATAATTAAAAATCTCTAATCCAATATACCTAAATCATGTAAAAAACTTTTGTTTTCGGAAAGTTTAGTTAAATTTTTTGTCTCAAACGGGTCTTTTACTCCGCTTGCAAATAATTCGTTCATAATTCTATCGTGAGATGTGTTTTCAGGATCTGAAAGAACAAGCTTTGAAAAATTATTTACATCACATTTACGTTCGTACATATCAAGTGCAGAGTGTGTCATTTTGTTTAAGAAAAGTTTTTTTCTGTCGTCAAAATCAACTGCAAGCGGATTTGTTGCGACAGATGTCTGTCTTTCACGTTCTTGAACTAATTTCTGTGCTAATTTTCTAAAAACATACCCCATAATTTCATTATACACCCTTTGTCAAATAAAGCTACAAATCTTTACAATCTTAACACTGATAAATTTTTCTTGATTATAGCTTTTATTTAAATTATAATTGCGTTGCATGGAGGATAAAAGATGCTTGATATTAAACTAATTAGAGAAAATCCTGATAAGGTTAACGAACTTTTACAAAGAAGAAATCCTGAACTTTCAATAAATGAAGTTCTTGAAATAGATGCAGAAAGAAGAAAAATTCAGGCACAAGCTGATGAGCTGCGTGCTAAAAGAAAAAATGATTCGCAAAAAATCGGTATGATGAAAAAAAACGGTGAAAATACTGATGTAATTCAAGAAGAAGTCCGTAAACTCGGCGATGATATCAAGGCTTTGGAAGACAAACAGACTGAATTAGATAATAAACAAAGAGATATCCTTTTACATACACCGAATATTCCTGACGAAACAACTCCTATTGGACTTTCTGAGGATGATAATGTGGAAGTTTACAAATGGGGCGAGCCGCGTAAATTTGACTTTGAATTTAAAGCTCACTGGGATTTATGTGAAGAAAAAAATCTTGTTGACTTTGAACGTGGTGTGAAAATTTCTCAAAGTAGATTTACATTATATCGCGGTAAAGGTGCAAGACTTGAACGAGCTATTATAAATTTCTTCTTGGATTACCATACACAGGAACAAGGGTATGAAGAAATTTTGCCGCCATTTATGGCAAATGCAAATACAATGACAGGTACAGGACAACTTCCAAAATTTAAAGAAGATATGTATAAATGTGTTGATGAAGATTTGTACTTAATTCCGACAGCAGAAGTTCCTGTTACAAATATTTATTCAGGCGAAATTCTTTCAGAAGACGATTTGCCAAAATATATGACAGCTTATACTCCATGTTTTAGACGAGAATCAGGTTCTGCAGGTCGTGATACCAGAGGGCTTATTAGAGTTCATCAATTTAATAAAGTTGAGCTTGTAAAACTTTGTACACCTCAAACAAGTAAAGATGAACATGAAAAATTAACGGAAGATGCTGAAAAAATGCTTCAATTACTTGAACTTCCATACCGCCGTGAGGCTTTATCTACAGGTGATATTGGCTTCTCTGCAAATAAATGCTGGGATTTGGAAGTTTGGATGCCTTCATATAATGCTTACAAAGAAATTTCAAGCTGTTCAAACTTCGGTGATTATCAGGCAAGACGTGCAAATATCAGATACCGTAATAAAGAAACAGGTAAAACAGAATTTGTTCATACAATTAACGGCTCAGGATTGGCTGTCGGAAGAACTTTTGCTGCTATTGTCGAAAATTATCAGCAAGAAGACGGTTCAATTATTATTCCTGAAGTTCTCAGAAAATATACCGGATTTGACAAAATATAGTTTATAAAAAGCTCCCGAAAGGGAGCTTTTTTGCTATTTACAAAAATAGCATATACTTTTGCTTAACATGTTTACTAATATTAATATTTCGGGCATAATGTATATATATGAGGAGAAATTAATGTACGAATTCCCTTTTGAGCTGGATGAATTTCAAAAAGATGCTTGTAATTTTATAAATGAAGGAAAAAGTGTTGTTGTGTGTGCTCCGACTGGTGCGGGTAAGACTGTTATCGCACAGCATGCCGTTCACAGAGCACTTAAAGAAGGTAAAAGAATATTTTATACAACACCTTTGAAAGCTCTTTCAAACCAGAAATATTATGATTTTGGTGAAAAATACGGTTACGATAAAGTCGGACTTTTAACTGGTGACACGTCTTTAAACCGTAATGGGCAGATTGTTGTAATGACAACAGAAGTATTTAGAAATATGCTTTACGGTACTAATTTCGGCTCTGTAACAGATAACATGAAAGACGTTAAATATGTTGTTCTCGATGAAGTTCACTACATGAATGATGAACAACGCGGTACAGTTTGGGAAGAAAGTATTATTTATTGTCCGACTAATGTGCAGATTATTGCACTTTCTGCAACCGTTGCAAATGCTGATGAATTGACGGATTGGATTAATACAGTGCATTCTAAGACTGAACTTGTTGATACTGATTTCAGACCTGTTCCTTTGCGATTTTTTTATTTTGACAGCTCGCAGCCGACAAAGCTTTTACCGCTTTTAACTCCAAGCGGACAGCTTAATAAGAAAATAAGACCTGAAAAACGCGTATTCGGTAAAAAATTGCAAAATAAAAAATCATATGTAAAAGAAATTATTCGTAATTTAGAGCAAAATGATATGCTGCCTGCTATTTATTTCACATTTTCACGTAAGAAATGTGATGAGCAGATGGAAAATTGTGCATCTTTGGATTTGGTTACCCGCGGTGAAAGAGCACAGATACAACAGTTTATTGATGAGTACATTGCAGAAAATCCACATCTGTATAACAACAAGCACATTGAACATCTCCTTTGCGGTGTAGCATCTCATCATGCTGGGCTGTTGCCGGCTTGGAAAAGCCTTGTTGAAAAATTATTTCAGAAAGGATTAATTAAAGTCGTATTTGCAACAGAAACACTTGCCGCGGGTATTAATATGCCTGCACGGTCTACTGTAATAAGTTCAACAAGTAAAAGAACAGACTGCGGTCACAGAATGCTTACTGCAAGTGAGTTTTTGCAGATGTCGGGTCGCGCGGGACGACGCGGAATGGATGAAATCGGTTATGTTACGGTTGTCGGAACTCAATTCCAGACACCTGAAGAAGTTGCAGAACTTGTTCTGAGTGATGCAAATCCGCTTGAAAGCCGTTTTTCCCCATCTTATTCAATGGTATTAAACCTTTTGCAGCGGTTTAGTCTTGATGAAGCTAAAGAACTCATTTTAAAAAGTTTTGGATATTTTTCTTCAGGGTCAAGAATGCAGCCTTTAATTAATGCTCAAAAACAAATTGAAGGTGAAATTAAATCACGTGAATTTGTCTGTCCTGCACGTTTAACTGATAAAGAGATGTACGAGTATGATAAACTTCGTCATATATATGTTCAAAACCGCCAAACATATAAAAAAGTATGCAAGCAGGAACGTTCTAAAAATCGTCCGTTATCGGCGGAGGTTAGAGAATTCGGCGCGCAAACAAAGGCTATGCTTGAAAAGATGCATAATTTTCCATGTGATAATTGTAAACTTTATAAAAAACATTCTAAAAATATTGAAGTTTTGGAACGTTTTTCGCAGCGTTACAGAAAGCTTGAAAAAGAAATCGAAAAGCAGCGCGATATTTTTTGGAATAAATTTCTTGCCCACAGAAGTGTACTGATTGATATGGGTTATTTGAAAGATGATTATCCGACTGAGCAGGGTGTTACAACTGCACAAGTTCGTTCTGAAAATGAATTATTTATTGCAGAAATTATATTTTCAAATGTTCTTGAAAATCTTACACCTGCACAATTAGCTGCGGTTGTTTGTGCTATTACTACTGAAGACTTGAGAATTGATATTCCGTATCTTCCGATTTCAGAACCCGTTAGAAAAACTTTGAATCTTATCAGGAATGTCAGACGTAAAGTTGAAAAAATACAAAATCGATATTCGGTTGATGCACCTATGTATATTAATCCTTACTTTAGTTCATTAATTGAGCTCTGGGTAGAAGGGGCAGATTGGGAAACAATTGTAGAACAGGTTGATATGGGTGAAGGTGATATCGTTCGCTCATTTAAACGTGTTGTTGATGTTTTACGTCAATTTACTACTATTGCAAATGTGCCAGAGGCATTAGTATTCACAGCACGTGAGGCAATTGAAAAAATTCAGCGTGAACCTGTAGATATTGATTGACGATTATAGTACACAGGCAAGTATCATAAGTATCATTGTTCCTATTTGCATTGCTGTTGCCATATTTTGCGAGAATTTATTTGAATCATATTTGCTTGCGGTTTTTTGAGCTTTATAAGCACTTGATACGCGATTTATTCTAGCCTGCTCCGTATCAGAGGCAAATGTTGTGCCAAACATCGTTGATTCAAGACGTGAAAGTCTGTTTTCATTGCTTTCATTACTAAATGTTCGTTTGAATATTGATTTCTCAACAGATGCAAGATTAACTTTTGAAGGCGGAGTATTTTTGGCATTGTAGCTTTCATAATCAAAGTCAGAAGCTCTGTATTCATCAAGTTTATAGTTTTTTTCAAGTGGAATTACATCATCATCAAAATAATCGTTTGAAGATTGTGCAATATTGTTATCCATAAATGATTTAGGTTTTATTTTTGCCTGCAAACGATCTACTCTTGTTGCAAACGGATCATTATCAAATGTTTGACCTAACGATTGTTTTTCAAGGCTGGCAAGTCTGCTGTTTAAATCTTTATCTTTAAATTCTTTTTTAAATATCTGTTTTTCAAGTTCATTAATTGACGGATAGTCAACATTAGCACCTGCAGGAGGCAGTTTTTCCTGAGCAAGTTTTTCTTCTTTATAACTATCTTGTTCTTCTGCAAACGTATCTTCTTTCGGAGCTATTTCCTGACCGATTAAGTCAGCTGCCATGTCGCTTTTTAATGCATTTAAACGTTCTGTTACAGAACCGTTTTTTTCATGTCCGTAAACGCTTTGTTCGATACGTGCAAGTCTTTCACTATCACTTGATGTAGTGTATGTAAAGCCATACAATGAATTTTCAATATTATCAAGTATTGGCGATGCTGCCAATGCGCAATTAATGCTTAATATTATTCCTAGTATAAAAATAAATTTTTTCATACTAAAAGAATATAATTTTTTAGATGTTAAAACATTCTACACGCATGTTATTTAATAAAAATCAAAAATAAATAAATCCTCGTAATACTTTAGCACTACGAGGATTTATTATATAAGAAAAAAGTATTAGTGCTTTAATCTTCTTAAAGCCTCTAATTCATCCTGAAATGGTGAAAGATTGGTTAATTTTTCAATTATACCGGGCATTTTTTCGCAAACGTAATCAATTTCTTTTTCTGTTGTATATTTGCTAAGTGAAAAACGAATACTGCCGTGAATTGACGTAAACGGTACGTTCATTGCCCGCAAAACGTGTGACGGTTCCAGTGAACCTGATGTGCATGCGCTGCCTGAACTTGCACAAATACCTAAATCACTCAAATGAAGCAGAATTAATTCGCCTTCAATATATTCGAACCCAATATTGGTTGTGTTTGGAACTCTGTTTACAATACCTGTATTAAGCCTTGCATTAAAAACATTTTTAAGCAGATTTGTTTCAAGTTTGTCGCGTAATCTTTTAACTTCGGTTGCCTCATATTTTAAATGATCAACTGCAAGTTCTGCTGCTTTTGCCATTCCGACTATGTAAGGTACATTTTCTGTTCCTGCTCGTTTGCCGCGCTCCTGGTGACCACCGATAATTAACGGTTTAATGATGGTTTTTGAATTTATGTAAAGTGCTCCGATACCTTTAGGTGCGTGGAATTTATGTCCTGAAATCCCCATCAAATCAACGCCGAGTGATTGAACATCAATAGGAATTTTTCCTGAAACTTGAACGGCATCAACAAAGAATTTTGTTTCTTTATTTTTAGATTTTATAATTTCCGAAATTTTTTCAATAGGAAAAATTACACCGGTTTCGTTGTTTGCATACATTATTGAAACAATTGCAGTATCACTGTTGATTTTTTCATAAAGTTCTTCCAAATCAAGTTCACCGTTAGAATTTACGCCGATATAGTCAACTTTATAACCTTCTTTTTCAAGTGCCTGATAAAGGTTTAATACACAAGGATGTTCTACTTTTGTTGTTATAACGTGACGTTTATTTTTATTCATGTTTAAAACGCCGCGTACAGCCATATTTGCACTTTCAGAACCACAGGATGTATAAATGATTTCTTTTTCGTTTTCGGCATTAAAGAAATCTTTCATAACACCGCGCGCTTCTTTCACGGCTCTGTTTGAAACTTTTGCAAAGTCATAAATACTTGACGGATTTGCATATTCTTCTTGAAAATATGGCATCATAGCATCAAGTACCTTCGGGTCAACTTTTGTTGTTGCATTATTATCTAAGTAAATTAAGCTCATTTTATACCTCTATAACTTCAATGTTAGGATCTACTGCATCTTTCAAAGTTCTTTCAACAAAAGCTTTTAATGTAAGATGTGAATTTTTACATCCGGAACATTTTCCGCGAAGTTTCACCATAACTTTGTTATCTTGAATATCAACAAGTGTAATATCTCCACCGTCTTTTTTTAATTCAAGCGAAATTTGATTTTCAATAATATTGTTAATTTTTAAGATTTTTTGTGCAGGAGAAAGTGAGCTTTCTTCTGTTTCTTTCTTATAATATGTATCAATAATATCCTTAATTAAAGACTTGCATCTGCCACAAGCTCCGCCAGCTTGAGTATGTTCTGTAATTTCTTCAACAGTTTTGTATCCGTTTGATTTTATAGCATCCCAAATTTGGTTTTCTGTTATGCCAAAACAGGTACAAACAATTTTTTCGGGTGCTTCATTTCTTATTTCATCCAAATCCTGATAATTATCCCAGTTTTTGAGAGCATCCTCAAGAGCTTCGTAGCCCATAACTGAACAGTGCATTTTTTCAGGCGGCAGACCGTCAAGTTGGTCTGCTATGTCTTGATTGGTAATTTTTTTAACCTCATCAACGGTTTTGCCGATAATCATTTCTGTTAAAATACTTGAACTTGCAACGGCAGATCCGCATCCGAAAGTTTGAAATTTAGCATCTGTTACAATATTATTTTCAATCTTTAAATATATTTTTAACTGGTCGCCGCAGGCTAGTGAACCTGCTAGCCCGACTGCATCTGCATTATCAATTTTACCCACATTTCTGGGGTTTCTGTAATGGTCTATAACTTTATCTGAATAATCCCACATGAATTTCTTCTCCTTATTATTTATTACATTTTAACGCAAAAAAAACTTAGAGAATACATAATTAATATAAAATTAATTTTTCTGTTATAATATTTTTATGAATTATATACCTTTGTACAGAAAATATCGCCCTCAAAAACTTGAAGAAGTAGTAGGACAGGAACATATTAAAAAAGCATTAAAAAATGCAATTGAATTAGATAAAATTTCGCACGCATATTTGTTTACAGGTCCGCGCGGTACCGGTAAAACATCTACCGCAAGGATTTTTGCTAAATCTTTAAATTGTAAGGAAGGACCGACTATAAGTCCTTGCGGAACTTGTGAAAATTGTGTTGATATTACAAATTCAACTCCTATGGATGTTATCGAGATAGATGCGGCAAGCAACAGAAAAGTTGAAGATGCTCAAAATATTCTGGAAAAGGTTATGTATGCTCCGGTTAACAGCAGATACAAAATCTATATTATAGACGAGGTTCATATGCTGTCTACTACTGCTTTCAACGCGCTTTTAAAAACGCTTGAAGAACCACCGAAAAATGTAATCTTTATTCTTGCAACAACAGAAGTTCATAAAGTTCTTGATACAATCAAGAGTCGCTGCCAAAGATTTGATTTTAAAAGGATTACAACAGACGATATTATAAAACATTTAAGATATATTTCTGATTGTGAAAAGATTAATATAACAGATGATGCACTTTCTACAATTGCCAAAAACTCAGCAGGCGGAATGCGTGACAGTATTGCACTTTTGGATCAATTGAGTGTATTAGACGGCGAAATTTCAACTGATGATATCAATAATCTTCTTGGCAGACTATCATTTGATACTTTGAATAATCTTGCAGATAAAATTGTTAGCTCAAAGCCGCAGGAAGCTTTACGGGATTTGGAAAATATTTATAATTCCGGTAATGAACCTGTTCAGATTTTGACTAACTTTATGGATTATTTGAAAAATCTTTTAATAGCAAAAAATTGTACAAAAGATATTGCACTTGAAATTACTCAAGCTAATGATATTCAAATAAATGCATTATCTAAGCAAGCTGAACATCTGGAAACACATCAAATTGTATTTTTGATTGAGAAATGCTCAGAATATATTAAAGAATTGAAATTGACTAACAATCCTCGTTTATGGTTAGAAGTCGCAATAATTGACTTTGCGAATTTGACAGAAAATACGAAACTTGTTGAACTGCAAAATAGAATTGCCCGTCTTGAAGGTTCGGGAGTTGAAACGATTAAGGTAGCTGCTTACAAAACTGCACCTGCGCCTGTTACAAAACCTGAAATAATAAAACCTGCGTCAAAGCCGGTTCAGGCAGAACAGCAGAAAGTCGAACAGCCTCAACAGGAAGAGTTCTTACCAATGCCAAAATCAAAACCTGTTGAGGGGGCTGATGTTCTGGCTTTATGGGGACAATTATTGGAGAATGTACAAAGTGCTCCTACACGTGCACTATTAAAACAATGGGGAGCTCCTGTAAAAATTTCTGCTGATGAAACTATCTTGACTATGAAAAATGAGATTTTTCTAAATCAAGTTCAAAGCGGTGCTAAAAAACAATCTATTATACAAGCTGTAGATAATCTTTTCGGTCAATCAAGTTCAAATGTTGTTATAAGATTGCCGCAAGCAGGTGATGATACTGTCAGGCAAGTAACGGTGGTACCTGTAAAACCGGCACAAGAACAACAACAAAAACAAATTTCTGAAAATGAATCGGAAGAAATTCAAGAGATTATAAAAGAAGTTAAAGAAGAAAAACAAGAAGTTAAAAAGGTCGAAACTGCTATTTATTCAGATAATGTAAAGATGGTAATCGACTTGTTTGATGGGAAATTGATAGATTAAGGAGAAAAAAATGAAAATTCAAAAAATTAACAATCAAATATTTGGGAATAATAAATCTTTTGATATATGTAAAAAGTATCCAAATAGTTTTTACACATTCACTGAAGATGATAAATTGGATGTGATTTATGGAATGTTAAAAGAACAGAAACAAGATTTAATCGCCTTATCGCTTAACCAGTTTAAAATACAAAATTGTAATGATAACGCATCAATGGCGATTTTGAATAGCTTTAATCGTGGTATGAACAACGATAATATGAAGGCTCAGCTAGGTAATACTTTTGATGCAAATAGAATTGACATTATTGTTTAACGGGATAATATGTCGTTAAAATATCAGGGTCAAAGGTTTGAATACTATCAAATCTAAATTTTAAGCTGTCGTTGATATTGTCAATATGTCTAAAATCAAAGCAGGAACGGGAGTTGTTGTCGCCTGTAATTTTTGGTGCAATAAAATGGTAGATTTTATCAGCATATTTCAAAGCTGAACCGTTTAAGTGCCCGCCGCTTTCTATAAGTATACTTTTTATACCTTCTTCATAGGCTTTATTAAATATAAATGTTAAATCAAGTTTATTATCTATAACAGGTGTATTGTTTTTGCTAAATATATGAATTTCTCCTGATTGGTAAATTTTCGTGGTTCTGTCAGTTATTAATTCTCTGTCAAGAATTATTTTTTTGCGATGCTCCATAGATGGATTGTCAGCAAGAATTGTTGAAGATGTTGTCATTATCGCATCATAGCGGTTTCTTATTTTTTTGACTTCAGCACGGGCTTTTTCTGATGTAATCCATTTGGAAGATCCGCTTGATGTAGCTATTTTACCATCAAGAGTTGCTGCGGTTTTTATTGCAATAAATGGTAAATTCTTTGTAATATTTTTGATAAAAATCTCGTTAAGTTGCTTGCATTCTTTGTCAAGAACTCCTTCTATAACCTCAATCCCTGCATCTTTGAGCTTTTGAACTCCATTTACTTTGGGGTTACAGTCGCGCATTCCTATAACAACACGTTTTATCCCGCGTTCTATTATTATATCTGTACAAGGCGGGGTCTTACCGTAGTGAGAACAAGGTTCAAGATTTACTATTAATGTTCCGCCTTTTTCTTCTCCGTTTGTAAGTTTTAGCAGTGCATCACGTTCTGCATGGTTTTCTCCGTATTTTGAATGGTAGCCTGTAGAAATTTCATTTCCGTTTCTATCCAAAACAACACATCCGACAAGCGGATTGGGAGAAACAAATCCTTCTCCTTGTCTAGCCAGTGTAATACATTTTTTCATCAAATCATTATATTGCATATTTGCATTCTACAATAAAATTTGTTATATTAAAAGAGAAATAAAGGAGAGAAAAATATGGATTTAAGGTATATCGGACATAGTGCATTTGAGGTTAAACTGGAAAATAATTCATTGTTAATTGACCCTTATGTTCAGGTTAATCCTAATTATAACTGGCGTGATGCTAATATTACGGATATTTTTGTAACTCATGCCCATGGTGACCACTTGGGACAGGCAATTGAAATTGCAAAAGAAAAAGATGCAACAATTACTGCGGTTTTTGAACTTGCAAATTATTGCAGGGAACAGGGTTGCAAAGTTAAATCAGTGGGCCTTGGCGGTTGGATTAACTATGATTGGGGCAGAGTGGTATTTGTGCCGGCGTTTCATCCAAGTTCTTTGCCGGATGGAAGATATGCAGGTGTTGCTGCAGGCATAGTTTTTGATGTTGAAAATGTTAGACTTTACCATGCAGGTGATACTGCCTTAACAGGTGAAATGAAAACAATAAAAGAATTGTACAGACCGAATATTGCAATGCTTCCTATTGGCGGACATTATACTATGGATGTTGAACATGCCGCTGTCGCAGCAGATTGGCTCGGAGCGCAAACAATTATTCCTATGCATTTTGGAACTTTTCCTGAAATTCAGGCAGATTTGGAAAAATTTGGGCAGTTGCTTCAATTGAACAATGCAAGTTGTGTTGTTATGGATCCGAACAAAGATCCACAACAATAAAATAAAATTAAAAGAGCGGTTGTGATAACCGCTCTTTTTTATATATAAGTGATTTTATGTAGTATTACGCATCTTTTTTACTACCGGACATAGCACCGGCAAGTAAACCAGCAACTGCGGCTCCGATACCGACGTACATTGCCATCTTTTTACCGCCTTCTTTTGGAATAGCTGATTTAATTTTTTCAAATGCTTCTTTTACTGCATCTCTGCCAAGAATTTCTGTTTTCTTAGTGTTTCTAGCATTTGTTAATTCTGTTTTTGCAGTATCAAGTGCTGTTACTAAACCTTTTTCAGTAGAGCCTTCAACTGCAGCTTGAGTATTAAATTTTTCTAGTTGAGCAGTAAAACGATTTTTTCTTGCTGTTGTTAATGCATCAACTTCTGTTTTTGCACCTTCGACAAAGGTGTTACGTTTTGCAACTGCTTTGTCTAATTCTTCTTTTGCTGTTGTAACAGCTTGTTTTTGAGCATCTGTAGCTGCTTCACCTGCTGTTTTTACTTCATTTTTAGCATCTTTATATGTTTTTGCTTTTGCTTTTAAGTCTGCGTCTATATCTGCTAATTTGTAATCTGTATTTTCAATTTTTACCGTTTTGTTTGCTAAATTAGTTTCAGCAGTTTGTACCGCAGTATTTAATTCTGCAATGTTTTCTGGTTGCTGTGCAAGAATATTTGCGCCTTTGTTTTTTGCAGCTGTAGTGACTGCTGCTTCATCACCGGCAGCTTTATATTCTTTTACTGCATCTTCTAAAACTTTTGCACCATCTGTGTTAGCATCTTTAACAGCCTGATATGAGAAAGTATCGGGAGCTTGTGTAAATACTGTTTCTAAATCCGGTCTTTTATTACCTATAAAATAACCTGCTGCTGCACCCACAGCGCCAAGACCTACACCTGTTCCGACAGCAGCTCCCGCATTGCTCTTTTTAGGCGGTTGTTGAGCTTCTGCTGCATTAATTGCGTTTACTGACATAAAATTCTACCTTTCACTTAAATTGTTATAATTACACACTTATTATATCAATAATAACATTTGAACAAAAATTTTATTGCTTTTTTTTGAATAAACATTAAGAAATATTAACTTAAACTTTATTCGCCTTACTTATTGCACAAAATTATTTAGGTTGTATTGTGATGTGTAGAAGGGGATATTTATGAACATTTTATTTGTTATTGACAGAGTTGAACTAAAGTATTTTGAATTTAATAATCTTGTTACTAATTTTTGGTTAATTAGAGAATTAATTTATAGAGGTGCTAAACTTTGGATTACCACTATTGATAATTTAAGTTTAAAAAATGGAAATGCTTTTGCCGGTTGTTTTGATGTGTTTGAGCGCGGAGGAAATATATTTTATAATAAAGAGCTAAAGAGTTTTCGTATAAATGATTTTAATCTTGTAATGTTCAGACCGGATCCCCCTGTGGATTTGGATTATATTAATGCAACATATGTATTTGATTTTGTTGACAGAAATAAAACTCTTATAATTAATGACCCTAAAGCTATCAGAGATTTTAATGAAAAATTGCATACGGTAAAATTTTTACATTTAATGCCTGAAAATATAGTAACTTCTTCAAAGTCTGATATTATTGAGTTTTTAAACGAATGTGGAGAAATTGTTCTAAAACCTTTGAATGGATGCTTTGGTGCAGGTGTTATGACTTTGTCAAAAGGTGATAAAAATACCTCTGTTATAATAAATACTATGACAAAAAATCAATCACAGCTTATTATGGTGCAAAAATATATTCCAAAAGCAAAATTTGGAGATAAACGTGTCATGTTTCTCGGTGATGATGTTCTTGATGTATGTATTCAAAAATTGCCTTCAAATGATGATTTCAAATTTAATGAACATTGTGACAGTAATATCGTAAAAGCTGAACTTTCGACAAGTGAAAAAGAAAAGTTTCTGCCTGTTGCAAGAGAACTTAATAAACTCGGTTTACCTATGGTTGGCTTAGATGTAATTGATGAAAAAATAATTGAAATCAATGTGACAAGTCCATGTTATTTCATAAAAGAAACAAATTACCACCACGGTGTAGAATTAGAAAAGAAAATTACTGATTTTATTATTTCATATAAAAAATGCGGAACTTGCAGTCCCGCATAAAGGTTTCATAGTATAGTTCCCAAGATTTTATGACTACATAAAATGTCTGAAAAAACATTCTTGCTATTTTTAAGTGTAAAATTTACAATTGTACACAATTATTTTACACGAGAAAAAACTTCTGTGTTTACATCATCAAAGGTGTTTGTGTTGAAATATGCGCAAGAGGCAACCATTGCAGCATTATCAGTACAATATTTCATTGGCGGCGCAAAAACTTTATAACCTTCATCTTCAAGTGCAAATATTTTTTTGCGTATTTCTGAATTTGCCGCAACACCGCCTGCAATCACAACTTGATTGTATCCTTTTTCTTCCAGTGCTTTTTTAAGTTTTTTCAATAATGTAGCTGACACGGTTTCCTGAAAACTTGCGCAAATATCATTTACAGGCAATTCTTGTCCGTCAAAAGATTTTACAAGACGTAAAACTGCAGTTTTGAGACCACTGAAACTAAAATTATATCCGTCGACTTTCCCTTCCGGTAGTTTAAAAGCTTTCGGATTACCTTCCTGTGCGAGTTTATCAAGTCTTGGACCTCCTGGA
The DNA here is from genome assembly GCA_950096985.1 of uncultured Candidatus Melainabacteria bacterium. Lineage (GTDB taxonomy): Bacteria > Cyanobacteriota > Vampirovibrionia > Gastranaerophilales > Gastranaerophilaceae > Stercorousia. The sequence continues at coordinate 32,811 of CATNBA010000007.1, read as the reverse complement.
TATGGAAGTCCTATAAGTCTTGCAACTTTATCATAAGCTTCGCCGACAGCATCATCGATTGTTTCACCTAAAATTTCTTGTTCTGAATATGATTTAACATCAATAATTTGTGTATGACCTCCGCTTACCAGAAGTGCCATATATGGAGGTTTTAAATCTGTATCAATATAATTCCCGCAAAGATGCGCATTTAAGTGGTTAACTCCTATAAAAGGTTTGTCGTGAGTGAGAGCAAGTGTTTTCGCCGCATTTAAACCGACCAAAAGACAGCCGACAAGCCCGGGACCAACGGTTGCTGCAAATGCTGTAATATCTTCAGGTTTTAAATTCCCGGCTTGTTTGAACGCTTCATCAATTACTACATTTATTGCATCAAGGTGTTCTCGCGCTGCAATCTCCGGAATTACACCGCCGAATTGAGCGTGTGTTTTAATTTGTGAAGCCACAACGTTTGCTATAACTTCACGTCCGTTTTTCACAATTGCGCAGGCTGTTTCATCGCAACTCGATTCAATAGCCATAATATAATTGTCGTAACCGCTTTCAGGTCCGATTTCCAGTTGTTCTTTTGAGAATAATTTATATTTAGTATTTTTCATGCTATTATTATACATAAAAAAGGAATAAAAATGAAATTTATAGATAAATCTAAAATAAGAGTAGTTTCAGGGCGTGGAGGCAACGGAATGGTTGCGTGGCGCAGAGAAAAATACGTAGATAAAGGCGGACCCGCAGGCGGTGATGGCGGTAGAGGCGGTGATGTTTATTTAATCGCAGATGAAAATATGTCAACTCTTATGGATTTTAAGCACAAATCAGTATTTAAAGCTGAAGGCGGCGAAAACGGCGGCATAAAAAATATGCATGGTCGTTGTGCAAAAGATTTGTATATAAAAGTTCCACTCGGAACTGTTGTAAAAGATATTAAAACGGGTAATATTATTGCAGATTTGAAAGAACATGAACAGGTAGTAATGGTTGCCAAAGGTGGTCGCGGCGGACGAGGTAATGCCAGATTTGCAACTTCACAAAAAAGAGCTCCGCAGTTTTGCGAACCTGGAGAGCCGCCTATTGAACGTGAATTGTTTTTAGAATTGAAACTTATTGCCGATGTCGGACTTTTAGGAATGCCAAACGCCGGAAAATCAACTCTGATTAGTCGTATCAGTTCTGCAAAACCTAAAATTGCAGATTATCCGTTTACAACTTTAATACCGAATTTAGGTGTAGTAAAAAAACGTTCCGGTGACGGTTATGTTGTTGCTGATATCCCCGGGTTAATTGAGGGGGCATCCGAAGGTGTCGGCTTGGGACACGACTTTTTGCGTCACGTTGAAAGATGTCGTTTCCTTGTACATTTGATTGACTGTACAGAGGAAAATCCGTTTGAAAATTACAAAAAAATTAATCTTGAACTTGAAAAACATTCTGCACATCTTGCAGGGTTATATCAAATTATTGCGTTAAATAAAATTGATGCTATTGATGAAGAACGCCGTGAGGAATTATTGAACCAGTTTAAGGTAGTTTCTGATGACGTGTTTGAAATTTCTGCTGTTACTGGTGAAAACATTGATAAACTTCTTGATTTTATGGGTGACATGGTTGATGAAATTCCAAAATCAGAAACAGAAATTGTTGTTGAAGAAGATTTGGGCGCATATAACAATGACGACAGCTCATTTGAAATTTATAAAGCAGCAAAAGATGTATTTATAATACAAGGCGGTAAAGTTGAGCGTATTGCAGGCGTAACGGATGAACGCAACTCTGAACAGGTAATTCGTTTCCAAAATATTATGAAAGCTATGGGTATTTTTGATCAACTTTCTAAAATGGGCATAAAAGACGGTGATACAATCATAATCGGACATCTTGAGTTTGCGTTTTATTCTGATGAAATGTACGGCTAAGGATTGTAGGCATTCTACCCGCATCAGGGAGTTTTGTATAAACTTTTTAAACGGACTTGTCTTTTCAAATCTTATAATATATAATAAAATATATGAAATGTTATAAGGCAAAATGGATTTTAACTTCAAATGAAGTGTTAGAGGATATGGCAATTGTGGTTGATGAGGGAAAAATCATTGATATTATTCCAAATTCTCAAGTTAATTTTGAAGAAAAATATGTTAAAGAACTTGGTAATGCGGTTATTACACCGGGATTTATTGATTTACTGACACAGTATCAATATACTGATATTCTTGATGCAAGACCCCAGGATTTTAAATCAAAAATTAAAAGATTATTCAAAATGTTCAGCCTTAAATATACATTTGCGGGTGTTGCACAGGACAATTATTCTCGTAAATGGGCAGGTATTTTAACAAATTATTTTACGCTTGACAGAGCCCATAAAATTAATTCGTTTAAGCATGGTGCGGTTCAATCTATTATTGCGGGGACTACTTGTATTGCACAAGTATCAAAGGAATTTAAGTATTTTGAAATTATAAATAAATTACCGATAAAAAATTATTTGTTTTTTGAAGTTTTTGCTGACAGTAAAGACAGCAGTAAAAAGACATTCAAAGAATTACGAGGTAAGGTTGAAGATTTTATCTGGCATAAGGGTGAAAATACACATATCGGGATTATGCTAAATTCTATTTCCGGTGTTCATAAAAAGCTCTGGGCATTATTCTCTAAATATTGCCGTAAGCATAACATGCTTATGATGACAAGATTTGCAGAATCTTTGGACGAGATGGAATGGCTTGAACACGGTTTTTCAGATATTGATTTACTCCATAAATTTATGGGCATGCGCAAAATTTCACCATATACTTCCGATATTACTCCTGTTGAATATCTGGATAATTTAAAAGTTTTGACCAAAAAAGTACTTGTTGCAAATGCAAATTATGATGTGGCAGAACTGCCAAGACTTGCTGAAACGGGAGCTAAATATATTTATCAGCCGTTATATAGTGAAGAAATTTGTAATTCTGTAATTGATTTTAAAACAGTATTAGAAAATTTTGAAGGAAATTTCGGATTATCTACGCAAAGTTTTTCAACTGACAGAAGTTTTAGTCTTCTTAAACTTGCAAATAGTTTAAATAAAGACGGTTTACTTGACATTGTGGAACTTATAAAATATTTAACAATTTATCCTGCAAAGATTTTGCGTCTTGAAAACTCTATTGGCTCAATTGAAATCGGTAAAGATGCTGATTTTAACGTGTTTAAACTTGAAGAAGGCGAGGATTACCGAGCACTGGCTAATATGGAATTTCCGTATTCTACTTATTCAAAAGGCAGAAAACTTGTGAAACGCGGAGTAGTAAGGTTTAGTTTATGACAGTAATTAATGAAAAATTTAATGTAAATACACATGGTTTTACTGATATTATAGATATTACGCAAAAAGTTAAACATGCTGTGTATTCTCATTCTTTGCAAAATGCTGTTGTACATGTGTATGTTGCGGGCAGTACAGTATCAATTACAAATATTGAATTTGAGCCGGGTTTACTTGTTGATTTACCTGAGGCACTGGAAAAATTTGCGCCTGCAAACGGTTCTTATCATCATGATGCAACTTGGCACGATGGTAACGGGTATTCACATGTTCGAGCATCTGTAATCGGTAATAATACAACAGTGCCATTGATAGATGGTGCACTTCAATTAGGACAGTGGCAGCAAATTGTTTTGATTGATTTTGATAATAAGGCAAGAACAAGAACTGTTTACGTTCAGATAGTTTTTTAGCTCTTGAATTTCAATTATGTTCCTGTTAAACTTAAAACTATTGTATAAGATAAAAGAGGGATATAATATATGACACAAAGAGTATTATTATGTATTATGGACGGTTGGGGAATCAGTACAAATCACCCCGAAAATGATGCAACAAAACTTGCTAAACCCGTTCATGTTGACAAACTTGAAAAAGAAGAAAAATTTATAAAATTACACGCTGATGGCGAATATGTCGGGCTTCCGGCTGGTCAAATGGGCAACAGTGAAGTCGGACACCTTAATTTGGGTGCAGGTCGTATTGTTTATCAGGATTTATCAAGAATAAACAATGCTATTAAAGACGGCTCTTTTTATCAGAACGAAAAGTTTCTTAATGCTATTGAGCATGTTAAAAAGAATAATTCAGCTTTGCATATTTACGGTCTTGTATCTACAGGTGGTGTGCATTCATCTTTAGACCATGTTTTAGCTTTGATTAAGTTAGCAGGTGAACAAGGTGTTAAAAACTTTTATGTACACGCATTTTTAGACGGAAGGGATACACCTCCGCAATCAGCTTGCACATTCCTAGAAAAGGTTGAAGAAGAATTAAAAAAATATAATCTTCCTCCTGTTGCATCCGTTATCGGAAGATATTATATTATGGATAGAGATAACCGTTGGGAACGTGTTGAAAAAGGTTATAATGCGCTTTTATTCGGTGAAGGTGAAAAAGCATCTTCTGCTTGTGAAGGGGTTAAAGCATCTTACGAACGCGGCGATAATGATGAATTTGTGCTTCCGACTGTTATTGGCGGTGAAGAATCAAGAATTCACGATAATGATGCGGTAATTTTCTTTAACTACAGACCGGATAGAGCAAGAGAAATTACAAGAGCAATTAATTTTACAGATTTTGACGGCTTTGAACGTAAAAAAGTTTTGAAAAACGTATACTATGTTTGTATGACACCTTATGATGAAACATTTGATTTGCCTGTAGCATACGGAAAAGAAAAAATGGAAAATATTTTAGGTGACGTTTTACAAGCACATGGTATAAAACAGTTCAGAACTGCTGAAACAGAAAAATATGCGCACGTAACATTTTTCTTTAACGGCGGTGTGGAAGAACCGCAAGCTGATGAAACAAGAGTTCTTGTTGCATCTCCAAAAGTTGCAACTTATGATTTGCAGCCTGAAATGAGTGCTTATGAAGTTTGCGATAATGTATTAAAAGCTATTGATAATCCTGAATACGGATTTATCCTTGTTAATTTTGCAAACCCTGATATGGTAGGACATACAGGTGTTGTTGAGGCTGCAACAAAAGCTTGTCATGTAGTAGACGAGTGTGTCGGTAAAATTGCTGATGCCTGCAAGGCGCACAATATCGTTATGCTTTTAACGGCAGATCACGGCAATTCTGAAGTTATGGTAAACGCTGAAACCGGCAAACCCCAAACTGCGCATACTACAAATGAAGTTCCGTTTGTAATGATTAATGCACCTCAAGGTGTTGAGTTGAAATCCGAAGGAGCATTATGTAATGTTGCGCCTACAGTTTTAGACTTAATGAATATAGAGTTACCCGAAGAAATGAGCTGCGGCTCTTTAATTAGAAAGTAAAAAATGACAGAGATAAAAAATTTAGATATTGATTTTTCATTCAAAAAAAATAACGTAGACGAATTATTCTTTAACCTTTCAGAAAATCCAGAAGGGTTCAAGAATAAAGATTTCAGATATACTTTAAGTTTGATTTATCAAACTGTGGAAGATGAATTTGAGGGTGTGTTTTTAAGCCCTAATCCGCCTGCAAGAAATACTAATTTTTATCTCGTTAATAATAATGATAAACTTTCTTTTTTTGTCACTCCGACAAATAATTTTCAGTATTACCTTAAATCAAAAGGCTCATTATTCCGTTTTAAATCAGAAGTTATGGGTGATGAAGTAGGATATGCCATGAGCCTTGATTTGGTAATGGATTATTTTGGCGGGTTTGGAAATATCGTTGATTTGGAAGCAATGACACCAACATTTGTTTATTTAAATAAATTAACATATTTTGTGATGAAATTGATTGAAAAATTGTATTTTATTCCCACAATCAAAAAACACGGCTCTATGTTCAGAGTAGTGTATGAGCCTATTATTAATTCAAATCAGCTTGCAAGGATTATAAATACTTTTGAAGAAAATATTCCTGACGATTTGTTTATAAAAGGTGAAAAGCCGAAAAATTTTGTAAATGATTTTATTTATAACTATTTAAATTATGTTATTTATAAATTTTTGGGAATTAAAGCATATAAGTTTAAAGATGTTAAGTCCGGAACTTATATGATAAAAGATTTAGAACAACGTGCTGTAATGAAAAGTAATGACGTTGCAGAAAATCTTGCTCAATGGTTTGACGAGCTATACTTAGGCAAATACGATGTAATACCGTTCTTTAAAATTACAAAACTTGAAAATGAAGAAATTTTCAGGCTTAAGGTTCATATTAAAAATCGTAAAACAGATGAAGATGTTTTAATTGACAGACTTTATACAGATGAAGAAGTTTTTGGCGCAAACTCGTCTGATATTGCAAGAATTGTTGAAAAACAACTTAATTACGCAATCAGATATATGCCTGAGCTTGAGGACTTATTTGAGGATGAGAATAAACTCGCTCTTGATTTGGACTTAAATCAGGTTTATAAAATTATTACTCAAACTGCATATTACCTTCAAAAAGCGCAAATTGAAGTTATTTTGCCAAAAGAATTAACAAATATTGTTGTACCTCGCGCTTCTATAAATGCAAAGGTTAAAACATCACGCTCAGGTGAACTCGCAGATATCTTCAATAATAATTCATCTACTAAAATTTCACTTGATGATATTTTGGATTTCTCTTACGAAGTTGCTATTGGTAATGAAAAACTGTCTATTGAAGAATTTAACAAACTTATTGAAGGTCAAAACGGATTAATCAAATACAAAAACAAATACGTACTTGTTGATAAAGAAGATACTAAAAAGATTTTTGAACAGCTTGCTAATGCCAACTTTAAATCTATGTCAAGAATGGAACTTATTCATGCAGCTATGTCAGGTCAGATTGATCAGTATGATTTTGATTATGATGCTGCATTTGCAAAAGTTATACAAGATTTTAATAAACCTGTTGAAGTTACACCTCCAGAAGGCTTGAAAGGTGAATTAAGACCATATCAGATGACAGGTTTAAAATGGTTATGGACAAATATTACAAAAGGCTTTGGCGCTTGTATGGCGGATGATATGGGGCTTGGTAAAACTATTCAGGTGATAAGTCTTATTTTAAAGATGAAAGAAGAAGGCAAGCTTGACAAGCCTGTTCTTGTAATCTGCCCTACAACATTGATGGGTAACTGGATGAAAGAACTTCAAATGTTTGCGCCGGCTTTGGATGCAGTTATTTACCATGGTGCAGAACGCCAACTCGATTTAAAACATGATGTTATTTTGACAACATATGCGATTATGCGTATAGATATTGAAGAATTGAAGAAAAATACCTGGGGAATGATTATTGTTGATGAGGCACAAAATATCAAAAATCCTGATACTGCCCAAACTCTTGCTATCAAAATGCTTAAATCTGATGTTAAAATAGCAATGACAGGTACACCTGTTGAAAACAGATTGACTGAGTTATGGTCTATATTTGATTTTATTAATCACGGATATCTTGGTAGTTTAAGAGAATTTCAAAAAAGTTATGCTATTCCAATTGAGCGCTTTAAGGAAAACTCACGTGCCGCTAAGTTAAAAATGTCTGTTTCTCCATTTGTATTAAGACGTTTGAAAACCGACAAACATGTTATTACAGACCTGCCTGAAAAAATGGTTATCAATGATTACTGTTACCTTGCTAAGCCGCAGGCTGTATTATATGAAAAAACTCTTAACGAAATGATGGATAAGATTTCAGGATTTACGGGAATTAACAGGCGTGGTAACATTTTCAAACTTATCACAGCATTAAAACAAATTTGTAATCATCCATATCAGTTCTTAAAAGGCGGCGAGATGACAAGAGAGATGTCAGGCAAGCTTGATAAATGTATTTCCACAGTGGAAAGCATATTGGAAAACAATGAAAAAACGCTTATCTTTACACAGTATAAAGAAATGGGCGATATTTTATGCAGAGTTATTGAAAATGAATGTAATACATTACCGCTATTTTTCCACGGTTCTTTGACAGTTCCTCAACGTGAAGAATTAATTCATAAATTCCAGAATGAAGATGATGCAAAGGTAATGATATTGTCATTAAAGGCTGGCGGCACAGGTTTAAACTTAACCAGTGCAACTAATGTTATCCACTACGACTTATGGTGGAATCCTGCCGTTGAAGATCAGGCAACCGACAGAACATATCGTATCGGTCAGGATAAAAATGTAATGGTTCACAGAATGATTACGCTCGGAACATTTGAGGAAAAAATCGACGAAATGTTGAAAGCTAAAAAAGAACTTGCAGATCTTGCGGTTTACGAAGGCGAAAAGATTATTACAGAACTTTCAGACGAAGAAATTTACCAAATTTTTACACTTACAGCTTAATGTTACCAAGGATAATCTTCTTTAATTTGCCAGCCGTCATTAATAATTTTTGCGGCACAACTTTGTCCATCATTATTTTTATTTTTACAATTTTCGGCATCAGCTTTTCCCCAAGGGCTGATAAAACCTTTGTTAAAATTTAGTGAAAACAAAAATAAATCTCTTCCTGCTTTATTGGGCTTATTTCTTGCACCGTTTATATCAATATATATTAAGACTTCGCGATACGTGCCTTCAAAAGTGTTATACAGGAAAAATAAAGTTTGCCCATTGCTCATTTCAACGATGTATGGATTTGTATACCATATACCACTGTGAAAAGTACCATTTAAAAATCTATAATATTCTTTAATCCCAATTTGTGCGGGTGATTTTCTCCCATGAACGATGACATTTTTTAAATATGGTGTAATATAAGTTTCAACAAATGGTGTTATTGGGTCTGCACCTTCAACAACTTCTTGATTAGATGCATTTGTCCAGAACTGTGTTGAAGAATTATCAAGCTGAGAATGTTCAATTGCTTGAGAAAGACGGCTGTAAGCTTCTTTTAATCTGGTAACAGTTAGTTTTTTTTGATAATTAGATATTAATGTAGGCATTGTCATTGCAGCAACAACACCTATAATCCCCAAAGTAATCAAAACTTCAGCTAAGGTAAATGCACTGTTAAAACTGTTCCAAAATCCATTATGACACGTTATACGAGACGTTTGGGGGGGGGGCAGTTTCCAGCTTTTAATTTAAACATAATTTTAACTCCTCTATTTACTAATTATTCATTATCTTCAAAAATTTGTCAAGACTTGAAATTTATTTTCTTTCGATTTATAATTATTATTACAAAGTAATTACAAGACCATAAAGGTGGTGAAAAATAAAATGGCAGAAGTTAAAGTTGGCGAAAACGAATCAATTGAAAGCGCATTAAGACGTTTCAAGAAAAAAATTCAAAAAGCCGGTATTCTTTCAGAAGTTAAAAAACGTGAAAGATACGAAAAACCAAGCGTAAAAAGAAAACGCAAATCAGAAGTTGCTCGTAAGAGAAAAGTTTAATATATAAAAGAAAAGGAACGTGAAAACGTTCCTTTTTTAATGCTTTTACTTCACGATATACTTACCCTACGTAGCCTGCTAACACTTCCTGACCTAACACGGAGAATCTCATTTTTTTCAAGGCTCTTAATTCTGTCTGGCGAATACATTCTTTTGTTACACCATATATGTTGCCAATTTCTTCAAGTGTCATTTTTACATTGTCTTCTAAACCATAACGCATTTTTACAACTTCTTGTTCACGTTCTTTAAGAGTTGAAATTACATTCAGAATGTCTGAACGCAGGTTTTCAAATTCAACTTCCTCTGTTGCTGAAGCTTTTTTATCTTCAATTATATCTGCGACATTTATATCTCGTCCGTCATTGTTTTCAAGACCGCTTTCAATAGAAATTGTTTTTGAATATGCATTCAAAAATGTGTCAATTTTATCCGGTGCAATATTCATTTTTTTTGCAACTTCTTCTGTATTAACCTGACCATTATTTTCGCGCTCCATTTCGCGTTTAATTTTGGAGAATTTTGATAGTGTTTCTTGAATATAAACAGGAATTTTCATACAGTGTGATTGTTCTGAAATTGCTTTAAACATAGCCTGTTTTACCCACCAGCTTGCATATGTGGCAAACTTGTATCCTAATTTGTAGTTAAATTTATCAACTGCGACCATCAAACCTACATTTCCTTCTTGAATTAAGTCAATTATAGGTAGATTTGACATGTGGATTGCTTTTTTTGCAATTGTAACTACTAGTTTCAAGTTTGCTTTGATTAATTCTTGTTTTGCGCTTTCATCACCGTCTTTAGCTCTTTTGGCAAGTTCTTTCTCCTCAGCCATGCTTAATGGTCTGTAGTCAGAGATTTCTCTAATGTAACTTGCAAGCACTGTGTCATTTGATGCGTCGATAACTTCATTTTTTGCGGGGTTAGTTTTTTTCATTCTAACAATACTGTTCATACCTCTTAAACTCCTTCTTGGTAAACAAAGACATACAAAAATAAAACGATATATACTTAGTATATACTATAGTATATAAAAATTCAAGTCATATGTAAAGTTTTATGAAATTCTATAATAAATATTTTGTAGTATAATGATATTGGAGAGTGAATTATGAAGAAGAAATTATTTATAACATTAGGAATTTTAATTACTTTAATATGTGCATCTGTTGCAGGTATTGCTGTTACAAATATGAATGCGCCGAAACATCCGTCTGATTATCATATAGGTATATCTTATGATGAAGCATTGAAATCTGAAAAACCTATGCTTGCCGTGTTCTATGTTGACTGGTGCGGATATTGTTTAAAATTTATGCCAAAGTTTAGCCTATTAAGCAAAATATATGGTAATAAATACAATTTTGTAATGATTAATGTTGAAAGAAGTAAGGAAAATAGAAAACTTGCAGAAAATATAGGTATAGGCGGCTTTCCAACTGTTTATATTTTAGACCCTAAATATGATAACAGAGTGTTATTGGCAAATTCTATTTATCAGGATTTGGGTAAATTTAGAGTTGAATTGGACAGATATTCACGAATCAGATCATTACTGGATAAGAAATAAAAAAAAGACCTTGATATCTTTTCAAGGCCTATCCGTTTAAATAAGAAGAGAGAGCTTTATATTTATATAAAGTATTACAATTAAAAAAATTTGCTAATTTTAAGAGAAATATTAAAAAATGTTAAGAGATATTCAAAATTTAAAAGATAATAGAGATGTAGATATTCAAAAAGTTGGAATTAAAAATCTTAAATTACCGCTTATTGTTCAAAGAAAGAACAGCTCAAATCAAGTTGTATCAGCTGATGCAAGAGTTTGTGTTTCCCTGCCAAAACACTATAAAGGTACACATATGTCAAGATTTGTTGAGGTTTTGACAGAGTGGCAGCATAAAAATCTTCTTGGTGTTGATATAAAAGGATGTATAGAAAAAATAATAACAAATCTTGATGCACAGAGTGGTGAGTTGGAATTTAAATTTACTTATTTTTTGGATAAAAAGTCCCCGGTTACGGGAATTTCTGCACCTATGAGTTATGAATGTTCTTTTGAGGGTAGAATTATTGAAGATAAATATAAATTTATTCTTGGGGTTGCAGTACCTGTAACTACACTTTGCCCTTGTTCTAAAGAAATTTCCGAAAACGGAGCTCATAATCAACGCGCAATAATTGATGTAAAAGTTTCATATGATGAAAGTGAACAAATCTGGCTTGAGGATTTAATTGAATTAGTTGAAAATTGTGCGTCTTGTCCTTTATATACTCTTTTAAAGCGTGAAGATGAAAAGTTTGTTACGGAACGCGCTTGGGATAACCCCAAGTTTGTCGAAGATATCTTACGCGATGTTGTTGTAAGCCTTAGAAATCATCCTATTATAAAAGAGTTTGAAGTGGATTGTGAGGCATTTGAAAGTATTCACAATCATTCTGCATGGGCATTCCAACACGAGGTGCTACGCACGTAGTCATATTCAATAACATTGCATGAACTTTAAAATATTTGTCTTATTTTGTTTCAATATAATTGGTGTTTGGAATATAGTTGCTTTCCATATCCATGTTGCTGATAATGTTTGCACGTTTTTTGCGGAAAAGCATATCAACAAAGGCTTCAAGACGTGTAATAAATCCGGCTTCACCAGTCTGCTCATCAATTGTAAGGTTTAAAAGCGGTTTATTAAATCTTTTAGCTTTTCTTGTAATTCTTTCAATCATCAACGAATCAGGACCGCAGCCAAATGCTGTAAGAGTAATTATACCATCGATTTTTGCATCTTTCATAAAATGTCCCGCGCAACCTGTCATTTCACGTTCGTTTGCCCAGTACATATCTTGACCTAAAGTTGCAATACCGTCATCCATTTGTTCATTGGAAAGTTGTAGTGAGGAGTATACACGAACATCCATCTCTTCAAGTTTATCGAAAATTTTCATAGATGCTCTTTCATCGAAAATATTATATCCATGCGATACAAGAGCTATCGAAATCGGAAATTCTTTATTCTGGTTTTCAATAAAAACTTTTCCCTGAAGTGCATAATTCATGGCTTTTTTGTAACTCATTCCGGATTTTGACATTATGTAGAAATTATTATATGTTCTCCAACCGGCTTTTGAAGCTTTTTTGATCTTGTCCATATCAGTAATTCCGAATTGACCTGCAATTTCTGCCAAGAATTCGTATAGCCCCTGATTTTTTTCGGATTTATCAAGTGTTGCTTCAATCATTGTAAAATCTTTTTTGACAACATTTCTAACCAAATCGGGAAGTCCTCGAATTTTAGAACAGTTGTAAATTTTAGGTGCTATAGATTGAATTGATGGTACAAAAATTTTATCAATCCCTTTGTCTATAAGATTAAGTACATGTCCGATATAAATTTTTATAGGAAGACAGGTTTCAGTTACTACAAGCGAAGAACCGCTAGACATAGTCTGCTTTGTAGTAACATCTGATAGTACTATTTTAATTCCCAGGTCTGTAAAAAATCCATAATAAAACGGATAATTATGATAAAATGACATTCCTCTAGGGATGCCTATTGTCATATCTTTGTTGTTCTTAGAGTTTTCCACTATAAATCCCCTTTGCTGCTTTTATTATAATACTTCAAAATTTAATTTTTTGCTATCATTGTAAATTTATTTATAGTAATATTTGTTTATGCCGCACTTTTTTATAAATTCAAAAGATATTAATGAAAATAAAATTTTAATCAGTGATAGAGAAAACTTTAACCATATCGCAAAAGCTTTGCGCATCAAAATTGGGGAAAAACTTCTTTTAATTGACGAAAATCAAATTCAATACGAAACTGTTGTTGAGGAAATTACGAATAAGGAAATAACGGTTAATGTTGAAAATTCTTATAAGTCTTGCAGAAGGCTTGATTTTGGATTATATCTTGCGCAAAGTCCGCTCAGGAGCGATGCACAAAACATCATCGTCGAAAAAGCAACAGAACTCGGCGCAGACGGATTATACCCTGTTTATACTGATAATTGTGCTCTTAGCAGAAGTGTTATTGAGAAAAAAATTCCCAAATGGCAAAGGTGCATGTTTGAAGCTTCTAAACAGTGTGAAAGGGCGTATGTTCCACGATGTTTTGAACTGACAGATTTAAAGTCAGTACTCGGGCTTGGCTATAAAGTTATTGCATTTTGCGAAAGATGTACTGATGTTACTTTGCATGATTACTGTATAAAAAATCCGATACAAAAAGGTGATAAAATTCTTGTAATTATTGGTCCTGAGGGTGGATTCTCAGAACGTGAATTTCAACTTATGCGAGAAAATAATGTGACTATGCTTACTCTGGGTGATTTGATATTAAAGGCAGAAACAGCGGTGATTGTTGCGTTAGGGAATATTATTTATGAATATAACAGATGATATTTTAGTTAAAATAAAAGAAAATTTTGACAATCAAATTTATCTTGTCGGAGGAACTGTACGCGATTATTTTATGGGAATTGAAAGTCATGACAGAGATATTATTGTTATGGATGAGGATGCCAAAGATTTTTCCTTAAAGCTTCAAAAGTTTTTTGATGCAACATTTATTCCTCTGGATGAGGAAAATAAAATATACAGGCTTGTAATGCGCGACAAGGTTAATTATATTGATGTTACAAATCCTGTAGGTGGAACTATAGAAAAAGATTTAATGCGAAGAGATTTGACGATTAATGCAATTGCCATGAATATTAAAACAGGCGAAATTATTGATATTTCCGGAGGTTTGACAGATTTAAAAAATAAGTGCATACATTGTGTTAATGACCAAAACTTTGTAGATGATCCTTTGAGATTGTTAAGGGTTTATCGATTTCAGGCTTTATACGGATTTGATATTGCGCCAGATACGGTTAACTCAATATGCAAATATTCTGATTTAATTAAGAAACCTGCAGTTGAACGTATTAATTATGAAATTCTCAGACTTTTTAGCGGGAAATATGCTCATACAGCTTTGGAAAATATGAATAAAACCTGGATTTTGGAAGAACTTTTTTCTTTTGTAAAAGAATTAAAACAAGTTCCTCCAAATTCTCACCACCATCTGGATTTACTTCATCATTCAATTGAAACGGTCAAGCAAATACAGATGCTTTATGATGATGCTTCAGATGATGTTAAAGAGCACTTAGACAAAGTTGATTTTGGCGGATTTTCAAGGTTAGCGCATTTGAAGTTTGCGGGATTTTTGCATGATATCGGCAAATTTTCGACCTGGACAATTGAAGAAGGCGGCAGGCATAGATTTATTAAACATGATGATGTTGGGGCAAAACTTTCAGGAAAACTGCTTAAATCTATGCACTTTTCTAATAAACAGATTGAATATCTCTCAATAATGATTAAAAACCATATTTATCCATCGCAGGTAATGTGTGCTCCCCAAATTACCGAAAAAATAATGATGCGTTTTGTTCGTAAAATGGACACAAATTGTATTGATAATATAATTCTTGCAATGGCTGACAGATTATCTGCGCGCGGACCTGAGATTACTGAGCAAATTGTTGAGTGTAATATAAATTCTTTAAATATGTTGTTAAAGTTTTATCTTGAAGCCAGAGAAAATCTTAAACCGCTTCCGATACTCTTGACAGGTAATGATGTTATGGAAATTTTGAACATAAAACCGTCCCCGAAGCTTGGTGAAATCATGAATGCTCTGCATGACGCACAACTGTCAGGAGATGTTACGACCCGCGAACAGGCAGTAATTTTTGTGCGAGAACTTTAATTTTAAACGTACTTGTTACAATTATTTACATTTATTTTTGATAAATTTTTTTAGGTTTTTGAGCGGTTTTTCTTTTATTTTTTGTAATTTTCAATTAAAAATCTAAATTTTTGCTTTAAAAATTATGTTTTTTTAGAAAAAAATTCAAAAATTCATCTTAATATCTCTTTAACATTTTACCTCAAGGGGGCAATTTTTTTTTTGTCCGACTTTTAATATGATTGTGTCATTGTTATAATAGTGTGTGGAAAACCAGACAAAAGAATTATGATTGATAAAATCAGTGTAGTAAATAAAAAGCAATATACCCCGCAGAGGGATAACTATCCTCAAAATCCGAATTTTACAGGTTTGGGCGAAGGTATAATTTCTGCTGTTCAATTGTGTGAAAAATATCCAATGGTAAATGTATCTGCGTTGGATTTGTCTACAGCAATTGTTCCGCGTACTATTATTGAAACAAAAGAATCAAACGGACATGCCGGTTTTGAGGCTTTTAGACGCGAATCTTCAGGATTGATTGTAAACTGTTTAATACCGAGTTTTATTGTAATGGGTCTTGCTAAGTTTTTACAACGTCCTGTGATGGGTTCATTTAATAAGTCAAGTCTTGTTAACACTTGGGCGAACGGGGATTCTATCGATAAAATTCACCATTTCTATGGTAGTGCTAATGGAGCAACTCCTAAAGAAAGAGTATCTAATACATTCAGAAATATGCTAAACAGCATTTCGGGTGTTGATGGTTCTGAAACTAAAGATTTTGCAGAAATTTTCAAAAATAATCCAAGATTTGAAAAGGCTGTTCAAACTTTGACTGAAGCTGTAGTTTCAGAAAAATTTGATAGAAAAGCTGTTAAAAGTGCTTATGAGACATTGATAAACGAAACTCATATTGCTGAAAATATTAAATTTAAAAATGACAAAGGTTTCTTTGCTAACAACTTGGAATCGGTATGTGATGATACTGTAAAAATGCTTAGAGGTGTTATAAAAGAAAATATTACAGACCAAAATCAACTTGCTCAGTACTTTAAAAAAGCTAAAAAACTTGTTAACTGGAAAAGTGTTGGCGGGCTTGGCATTATTATTCCTTTGGCTATATCAATGCAGCCTATAAACCGATGGATTACTCGTAAAACATCAGGACAAAAAGGTGCTCCTATTTATAAAGATTTCGGTAAAGAAACTGAACATAAAGAGCTTACACCTAAAGAAAAAAGGGAACTTCTTGCACAGAAATTTATTTCTGTCGGTTCTATGGTAGGTGTTGCCGGATTATCAATGTTCATGGATAAGCCATCTTTGAAAATGTTTCAATTCAAAGGATTGTTCCCAACAATGGATCAGGCAAGAATTATTTCAACAGCAACCTTTGCAAGCCGGATGGGAGCTGCTGAAGATAAAAACGAATTACGTGAGGCTACAGTTCGTGATATTGCAACTTTTGCAAGTTTCTATTTCCTTGGTGATTACGTTGCAAAAGGCATAGCTACATTTTTAGAGAAAAAAAATAAAGATGTTCATTTGATTAATACTTTGCAAAAACCTAAAGAAAATGCCAATATTTTAGAAAAATTCTGGCACTGGGCAAAACATACTTCTATTAAATCATCAGATGAACTCGTTACAGCTAAAGATAAAAAATTGAGAACTATTTGCCAAATTGGCAACATTGTATTCTCTCTACTTGCTTTGGGGGTATTCATACCTCTCTACACAAGAGCAAAAACAAACAAAAAACATGCGGAAGAACTTGCGAAAATGAATGCAAATACTCAGTCGACGGACGTTTCCACTCAAGATTTTTCGAAATCTATACTGAAAGATAAAACAGCATTTAGCGCATTTACCCATTCGTAAGGAGATAATTATTAATGAAAATACAGCCGAATATACCCCAATATAATCAAAATAATAAAAACAATATTAATCAAAATTTCACAGGTGCTTTTGAAATGGGAAGTGCTTTTTTGAGATTTCTTGATACCAATCAAGCTTGGGGAGCAAATGCCGTAGATTTATGTTCAATGGTAATTCCAAGAACTACAGTAGATTTCATAAACCGAGGCCCAGAGGCGGGTACTGAAACTGCACGCCGCGAATCTATGGGTACATTTAACCATTCTATGGTTGGTGTATATGGTTCAATTGCGGGAGCTTTCTTGGCTTCAGCTCTTAATAACCGTTTTGGAATTAAAGCTCATAAAATATTTGCAGATAATGCAACATTTGAAAAGATTACAAAATCATTTGACACTCATAAAGGCCCTGACTATCAGCAGCATTTAAGAAATATGTTTTCACAGCTTGAAACACAAGTTGACGGTCAATGGCGAGAAATTCCCGAACAAGATGTTAATAAACTTGTCGGCAAATTTAATTCTGCAATGATAAGTAAGCAGACACCTGAACTTATTAATAAAGAATTGATGAGTTATTCAAAAGCAATTATTACTAATGCTACCGGTTCGCAAAGTGAATTCAGATTTAAAGGAAGCAGAAATACATTTACACTTACAAGTGGTATTGAAAATATTTATAATATTACAAAAGCGGTTATTGCCAAAGAGGCAAAAGGTGTTTCCTCTGCTGATTTCTTAAAATCTATGAAACACATGAATTTGAGCCGTTCTGTAATAGGACTTGGGGTTGCGACTACGATTGGTATGCTAACTCAGCCTGTTAATATGTATTTAACTAAAAAGAAAACCGGCAGTGACGGTTTCGTCGGTGTTGCAGGACGTGAAAAGGATAAGTCAGCAGGTTTTAAAATGCTTAAACTGGCAGGTGCTTCAGCTTTTTCATTAGCAGCATTATCTACTATTACTCCAAATCCTAAAAAGCTTTTGACTAAATTGCAATTTAAAGGGATGACACCTACTGTTTCGCAACTGAAATTTGTTTACGGGCTTACAATTGCTTCTAGAATACTTTCTGCGCGTGACAAAGATGAATTTAGAGAATCAATGGTTAAAGATACCCTTGGGTTTATGAATTTGCTTGTTTTAGGTGCACTTGTTACTAAAGGTGTTGCAAGAGCATTTGACAAGTCCTTGATAAATGTTGGTAAAGAAAGCTCTAAAAACTTCTTTAAATGGCTTACAAATTCATCTTTAAAAACTCGTGACGAAGTTTTATATTCTGAATTAAAGAAAAAAGGTATTGAAACTGTTAAAAATGGTAAAGAACTTCCGTTTAAAGAACTTATTAAACTGGCAGATAAATCTACAAAAGGCAAATTAAGAGCTTTAAATATTGCTCAGCTTGCAGGATACTTATATTCAGGTCTTGTTCTTGGTGTAGGTGTGCCAAAATTAAATATTTATATGACAAATAAATCTGAAGCTAAACGAAAAGCAAAACTTGCAGAAAAAGAAATTCAACAGCCAAAGACATCATTCGATACTATGCTTAATGCAGATAACCTTGCATATTTAAGCAAAAACATGTAAGGGAAAGCAGCTTATTAGTTCATTTGTGCATTTGCACCTGACACAACTTCAATAATTTCCTGTGTGATAGCAAATTGACGTGTTTTGTTGTATTGTACCGATAATTCTTTAAGCATTTTTTCAGCATTGTTTGATGCCGCAGACATTGCTGTCATACGGCTTGCAAGTTCACTTGCCTGTGCCTCTAATAACGATTGAAAAAGAATATTTGTCATATACATAGGAACAACTTTTTGTAAAATATGATGCATGTCAGGGGTAAATTCCATAAGCGGTTCAAGAATATTGTCATGAAGTCTTTCATAATCATCATTTAACCCCTTTAACGGAAGAATTTCCCAGCTTTCAACAAAATAGCTCATCATATTTTTAAAGCGGGTTGTAATAACTTCGATTTTATCGATTTGGTGAGAAACATAGTATTCCGCTATATCTTCAATAATAATTTTTGCCCCTTCACCGGTAGGGTCATTAGCAACACTTAAATAAGTTTTTACGATATCACAATTCATTCCTTTGCATTTGCGTTTTAAAGTTGAAACACCTTTTTGACCGACTACAAAAAGAATAGTTTTTATTCCTTGTGTTTCGTAGTTTTTGATTGTTTCAAGAGTTTTTCTCACAACATTTGCATTATATGCCCCAGCAAGTCCTTTGTTTGAAGTGATTACAAGAAGACCTACTGATTTTACCTCTCTGACTTGTAAGAGTTCAGGATAGTTATCAATCGCAGATTTTATCTTTAAGGTTTGAGAACTGTATGTTCCTACAGAATTCAAAAGCTTTCTGAACATTGAAACAAGTTCTCGAGTAAACGGACGAGACATTTTAACGGTATTTTCGGCTTTTTTAACTTTTGCCGCGGCTACCATTTTCATTGCACGTGTAATTTTTTGTGTACTCTGTACGCTCTGTATTCTGTTTTTAATGTCTTTTAAATTTGCCATTTTTTACCTAAAAAGTATTTTTAAAATTATTTAATGCTGATTTTAACTGCTCTTTATCAATGTCGGACAATGCTGTACCGTCGTTAATTCTTGTAGCCAAATCCGAAAGATTTGAGTTCAAATATGCAAACCATTCTTTTTTGAATTTGGCAATATCAGAATTAGCAACATCATCAAGCATACCGTTATTCGCCGCAAAAAGTATTGTTACTTGTTCTGCTACGCTTAACGGGTTATATTGAGGCTGTTTAAGAACTTCTGTAAGCTTTTCACCTCTTAATAACTGATTTTTTGTAGCCTGATCCAAATCTGATGCAAATTGTGCAAATGCGGCAAGTTCGTTATATTGAGCAAGGTCAAGTCTTAATTGTCCTGCAACTTGTTTAATAGCTTTGGTTTGTGCCGCACCGCCTACTCGCGATACGGAAATACCTGCGTTAATAGCGGGTCTTACACCTGAGTTGAACAGATTTGTTTCAAGGAAGATTTGACCGTCAGTAATCGAGATTACGTTTGTCGGAATATATGCAGAAACATCACCTGCTTGAGTTTCGATAATTGGTAGTGCAGTAATACTGCCACCGCCAAGTTCATCATTTAATTTAACGGCACGTTCAAGTAATCTTGAGTGTAAATAGAATACGTCACCCGGATAAGCTTCACGTCCGGGCGGTCTTTTAAGAAGCAAACTCATAGCGCGGTATGCCTGAGCGTGTTTTGATAAATCATCATAAATTATCAAAACATCTTTACCCTGTTCCATAAATTCCTCGCCTATTGCAACACCTGCAAAAGGTGCGATATATTGTAAGGGAGCAGGTTCATTGGCTGTCGCAGATACTATAATTGAATAATCCATTGCGCCTTTTTCTTCCAATGTTTTAGCAATTTGTGCAACAGTTGATGCTTTTTGACCGATTGCAACATAGATACAAATTACATTTTGACCTTTCTGGTTGATGATTGTATCAATTGCAATTGCAGTTTTACCTGTTTGTCTGTCACCGATAATCAATTCGCGCTGACCTCTGCCGATTGGTGTTAATGCATCAATAGCGGTCAAACCTGTTTGTAAAGGCTGATGAACTGATTTTCTTGCAACAATACCGGCGGCAACTTTTTCAATCGGACGGGTTTTATCTGTTACAATTTCACCTTTGCCGTCAAGCGGTTTGCCTGTAGGGTCAACAATTCTGCCAATCATTGCATCGCCTACGGGAACTGATGCGATACGTCCTGTTGTTTTTACAGTCATTCCCTCTTTAATATGTGTATAATCACCAAGAATTACAATACCAGCATTGTCTTCTTCAAGGTTCATTGTAATGCCCAGTGTATCATTACCGTCATCAAATGTAACTAGCTCATTTGACATTACGTTTCTTAAACCGTAAACCCTTGCAATACCGTCACCAACCTCGATTACAGTACCTGTGTTTGAAATTTCGGTTTGAGTTTCGTAGTTTTCTATTTTGTTTTTAATTATAGAACTGATTTCATCAGGTTTTATAAGTGCCATAATTTTTTACCTCTATATTTTACTTAGTTTATATAACTTATTTTTAAGGCTTGTGTCAATAACATCATCATCAATTTTTATGACAAGTCCGCCTATAATATCTTTATTAATTGTCCAAGTGATTTTCACATCTTTTTGCAGTCTTTTTTGTAGTTTTTCAATAATTGTTTGTTTTTGAGTTTCAGAAAGTTCTGTTGCAGATATAACTTCAGCTCTTTTTAAATTATTAATTTTATCAACTTCATCCGAATACGCCTGAAAAATTTGGTCAAATTCATTAAATCTGTTTTTTTCAACAAGAATTTTAATAAAATTAAGAACTTTTTCGCTCACTTCTTTTTTGAAAATTTCATCAATAATTTCAAATTTTGTATCCTGCGAAATTGTCGGATTTTCCATTGTTAAAACAAAATCATTTGACGTATTTATAACCTCTGAAACTGTCTTTAAATCCGATAATGCTGTATTATCTGTTTCTAAAAGTGATTTTGCATAAGTTGTAGCAGTTGTTGAGATGTTCATTATATTTCACCTATGCTTTCTTCAATAAATTTGTCATGAAGTTTCGGGTTTTCTTCAAGTGTTTTTATAATTTTTTGTCTTGCCAATTCAATAGCTTTTTTTAATGCCTTATCACTCATTTGCGATGATAGAGTTTTTTCTTCACCTACTATTACATTTTGAACATTTTTTTCAATGAGTTTAACCTGTTCTTGTGCATTTTTAATAATTTGCTCTGAAAGACTCTCTGCACGGGAATTTGCATCATTAAGGCGTTCTTTTATATCTGCGTCTAAATGCTCTACTGATTTTTTAGCTTTATGGAGTTTTTCTTTTGCCATCTCCCTTTCAAGTTGTGCATCTTCAATTTTCTTGATAATGTCTTGTTTTAATCTTTCAACTGTATTTGAAATATTTAATTTTTTATACAGCACGGCAAAAATGAGCAGTAAAACTGCAAAGTTAAAAGTATTTGATTGTACAACTGCGTTCCAAAAGTTCATGATTACTCCAATACTTTAGAATATATTACATCTGCAAGTTCGTCGATATTTAATTCAAGCTCATTTTTTTCTGCCTCTTTTGTTAAGGTTTCTTTTGCAGATTTTATATCCTCTTTTGATTTTTGTTTAGCCTGCTCCGTAAAGTTTCTGGAATTTTCGTTTGCCTGATTAATTTTTTTAGCAACAAGCATTTTTGCATCAACAAGTGATTTGCTGAGTTTTTCATCTCTGTCTTTTGTTATTTCATCAGCCTTGACAATTGATAATTTTGCATCAACAAGATTGTCATTTATGAATTTTTCACGTTCATTCATGACGCTTTCAAGCGGTTTATAAAATATTTTATTCATAATAATTGTGAATAAAATAAAGCTTATTGCCGAAATAAGAAAAGTAGCATTGAACTCCATATTTTCCTTCCATAACCTTGTAAATAATTACAAAACTCAGGTGGCTACGTGTGTAGCACTACTTGCCCAAGAGCATAAATGCGATAACAAATGCGTAAAGTGCACAAGCTTCTGATAATGCAGCACCAAGAAGGAAAAATCCGAATGCTTTACCTGCAACTTCAGGTTGTCTTGAAACAGCATCCATCAAACCTTTTGTAGCAAATCCGATACCTAATCCTGCGCCAACTGCACCAAAACCGATTGCAATACCTGCGCCCAAGTGTGCCATTTGTGAAATTGTTTCCATAATTTTCTCCTTTTTATGTAAATTTGTTAATTAGTGTTCTTCTTTTACTGCCGAACCGATATAAGCGATTGTCAGCATCATAAATACCGTAGCCTGAATAAATGCTACCAGAATTTCAAATAGCATAATCGGTAATGGCAAGAAGTATGCCATTGCTCCCAAGGCTATCGAAACCAAAATTTCGCCCGCAAAAATATTTGCGAAAAGTCGGATTGCAAGGCTTAGCGGTCTTGTAAACATTTCCAAAATCTCAACCAGTGCCATTACAATTCCTGTAAAACTAAAGTCATGTATGAGGAATTTTTTGCCCTTTGCTTTAATTCCCATTGCTACATAATATATTAATACAATTACAGCCATTGCTGCTGTTAAATTAATATCGTTTGTTGGTGATGCAAGTTCTCCGCCCTGTTTTAAGTGAATAATCCTTAAAGGCAGCTGCCCCATTAAATTTGCTGTAACGATGAACAAAAACAGTGATGCAACAAGAGGAACATGTTTTTTGTTTTCGGTTTCAATCATTGTGTCCAGTGTTCCGTAGAAGAATTTCATAATGCTTTCTGAGATAGCCTGAAGTTTTCCCGGTACAAGTGAGAGGTTTCTTGTTGTAAGCAATGCAAAAATAATTACAACAATCATTGCAAACCACATAGTAAATATTGTATCTAAGTTTAATGAAACAGCATGACCTAAAATATTAGTGTTGTAAATCCAATGTTCCATATTTTCTCTCCCTGTGAACTTATTTTAACGCACTAAAAAAAAAATCGCAAATTTTTTTTGTTTGTTTTACAATTGTTATATATGAGTTTAATTCAGAGGGAGAAAATAAATATTACAGAGTTGGAGGAGGTTAATTCTACCAATTTTTACGCAAAGTCTAATCTGGCTGTAATTGCAGACAGAACTGTTATTTATGCAAATAAACAGACCGACGGGCGGGGAAGATTCGAAAGAGCATGGATTGATTTTGGCGAAGGAAATATTTTCATGTCCCTTGTTTTAAAACCTTCTGATACTTTTAAAGCTGTATATGCAAATTTAACGCAGTATTTTTCGGTTATTTTATGTGAAATGTTGGAAGAATACGGGCTTGAACCAAAAATTAAATGGCCTAATGATGTCCTTGTAAACGGTAAAAAAATTGCAGGAATATTATCCGAAACCGTTATGCAGGGACATAATTTTAAGGGGCTTATTTTAGGTGCAGGGATTAATTTGAATGCAAGACAAGAAGATTTATCGATAGTAACAGATAAAGAGGTCACTGCTCTTAATCTTGAAATAAAAGAGTTTATAGATAAAAAAAATTTCTTAAACAGTTTAGCAGAAAAATTCTTTTCAAATTATGATAAATTTTTAATGCAGGGATTTCCAATGATTGAAAATGATTATATAAAACGAGCTTGTTTTTTAGAAAAAGAAATCTCAGTAAAAGGTTTTAATAATACTATTTCCGGGTATGCCAAAAATGTAAATCACTCCGGAGAACTCGTGTTATTACAAAATGAAAAAGAAATTACAGTAACAATGGGAGATATATTATGAATGAAACATTAATTTCAGGTCTAACACTTATGGGGCTTGGTATGGGCTTTGTTTTAAGCTTTTTATGTATTCTTATTGCGGGAATGTTTGGCATGTCCGCAGTTGTGGGTTATTTGAATAAAATTTTCCCCGAAAAAGTTGAAATTGTTGAGAAAAAATCAACAAAAGCATCAAATGATGATGCGGCTATTGCAGTTGCTATCGCCGCTATTTTGGCACGTAAATAATTAACAAAAAAATTATAAGAAAGGGTAAAAAAATGAGTAAAAAACTTATTAAGGTAATGGATACGTCATTCCGTGACGGTTTCCAATCAATCTACGGAGCTAAAGTTCTTGTAGATGACTTTATTCCTGCTTTGCAGGCAGCAGTTAATGCAGGTTTAAACCATTTTGAAACAGCAGGCGGTGCAAGATTTCAAGCTCCGATTTTCTTCTGTAACGAAAATGCGTTCGAAACTATGGATAAAATCAGAGCAGCAGTCGGTCCTGATGTAAAATTACAATCATTAGCTCGCGGTGTAAATGTTGTAGGTCTGAATTCACAACCTCGCGACGTTATTGATTTACACGCAAAAATGTTTGCAAAACATGGTGTTAATGTTATCAGAAACTTTGACGCTTTAAATGATGTTAATAACTTGATTGATTCAGCTAATTCAATAAAAAAACACGGGCTTCAGCACGAAGTTACAATCACTATGATGGAACTTCCATACGGCTGTGAGGGCGCTCATGACGCTGATTTCTATGAAAGAGTATTGAGAAATATTTTAGATGCTGGCATCCCGTTTGACAGCTTAGCATTTAAAGATGCATCAGGTACTTCAAATCCGAGAAAAGTTTATGAAACTATCAGACGTACAAGAGAAATTTTAGGACCTGATGCTCATATCAGATTCCACTCTCATGAAACTGCTGGTACAGGATTAGCAGCTTATTTGGCAGCTCTTGAGGGCGGTGCTGACGGAATTGACCTTGCTATGAAACCTGTTTCTGGCGGTACAGGTCAGCCGGATATTATTTCTATGTGGCATGCTCTTAAAGGTACAGATTACGATTTAGGCTTGGATATCGGTAAAATTATGGAAACAGAAGAAATCTTTAAAGAATGTATGAAAGATTATCCGCTTTCTCCGATTTCTTTAGCTGTAAACCCAATTCTTATTCAAGCTCCGTTACCAGGTGGTGCTACAGCAACCACTGTTAACCAGTTGAAAGATATGGGTATGTTGGATAAATTCCCTAAAGTTATTGCTAATATGAAAGAAGTTGTTGAAAGAGGCGGTTTTGCAACATCTGTAACTCCTGTTTCTCAATTCTATGCTCAACAATCATTCTTAAATGCAATTACAGAAAAACCGTGGGATCAAGCAAACCCCGGTTATGCAAAAATGATTTTGGGCTACTTTGGAAAAACTCCTTGTGAACCTGATCCTGAACTTGTTAAATGGGCAGAAGAAAAAACAGGCTTAGCGCCAACTACAGAAAAAGTTGTTGATCTGAATGACAGAGACCCTGAAAAAGGTCTTAAACCGGCTGAAGAAAGATTGAAAGCTGCAGGTCTTCCTGTAACTGATGAAAACTTATTCATTGCAGCTGCTTGTAAAGACGGCAACCTTGATAAAGGTATTGACTTCTTGTTGGGTAAAGGTACTGTTTCAGTTAACAAAAAATCAGCTGATGCACCTGCTCAAGATGTTTCTGCAGGAAACTCATCAGACGGTTATACTATCACTGTTAACGGTAAAAAATATTCAGTTGCTCTTGAAGGTAAAAAAGCTACTGTTAATGGTAAACTTTATGACTTTGATGTTAAAAACGGTATTGAAGCAACACATGCTCCTCAGGGTGAAGGTACTCCTGTTAAAGCGGCTTTACCTGGTGTAGTTTTAAAAGTTGAAGTTTCAGCAGGTGATCAAATTGAAGAAGGCGATGTACTTCTTGTTGTTGAAGCTATGAAAATGGAAACAGAAATTAAATCACCCGTATCAGGTACTGTAAGCTCTGTTGAAGTTGAATTAGGCGCTAAAGTTAAAACAGGCGATGTATTAGTTACAATTGCTTAAGAGGTATAAAAGAAAATGAATATTACAGACAGTTTAATGAAATTATGGGCATCTACAGGTATTGCAAACTTTGTGCAGCCTGTGGACCCTAATATCACAAACGGATTTGAGCAATTCCTGCATCAATTCGGTTCACCGATTATGCTTGTAATCTGCTGTTTTCTTTTGTGGTTAGGTATTAAAAAACAATATGAACCGCTATTGTTAGTTCCGATTGCTTTCGGCGGTTTGTTATCAAATATTCCCGTTGCTGATATTGCAGGTCCTCATGGATTTTTGGGAATTATTTATGAAGCAGGTATTCATCAGGGTTTGTTCCCGTTGATTATCTTTATGGGTGTAGGTGCTATGACCGATTTTGGTCCGTTGATTGCAAACCCTAAAACTGCACTTTTAGGTGGTGCTGCACAATTTGGTATTTTTGGAGCATTACTGCTTGCTTTATGCGTATTCGGATTTACGTTACCGCAATCAGGTGCAATTGGTATTATCGGCGGCGCTGATGGTCCTACATCAATTTATGTTACTTCAAAACTTGCTCCCGAATTGTTAGGCGCAATTGCGGTAGCGGCTTATTCATATATGGCATTGGTTCCTGTAATTCAACCGCCAATTATGAAATTATTAACAACTAAAGAAGAACGTGAAATTCAAATGTCTCAATTGAGAGAAGTTACTAAAAGAGAAAAAATTGTATTCCCTCTTGTTGTATTGGGATTATGTATAATTTTCCTGCCTGATGCTTGCCCTCTTATCGGAGCTTTGACATTCGGTAACTTATGTAAAGAATGTGGTGTTGTGGACAGATTATCAGATACAATGCAAAATGCTTTGATTAACATTGTAACTATTTTCTTGGGACTTTCTGTTGGTTCTAAGTTGTCAGCAGATCAATTCTTAACATTGCAGACATTATTCATCTTAATCTTAGGTATATTGGCCTTCTCATTTGCAACAGGTGCGGGTGTTATATTTGCTAAGGTAATGAACTTGTTCTCAAAAACTAAAATTAATCCGTTAATTGGTGCAGCAGGTGTTTCTGCTGTTCCTATGGCAGCCCGTGTTGCAAACAAAGTTGGCTTGGAGGCTAATCCTCAAAACTACTTATTAATGCACGCTATGGGACCAAACGTAGCCGGTGTAATCGGCTCAGGTGTTGCAGCAGGTATTTTACTTGCTTTATGCAATTAAGAAAAAGTTAAAAAGCTCCCTAAAGGGAGCTTTTTTTTTGAAAAAATAATCATAAAGGATTAGTGCATTATTTTTTTTATTAATATATAATAATTATATGGTTTATTAGTAAAGGAGAAGAGATGTCAATTGATGATGCGTTAGTCATGATTTTAGCAGGCGGCGAAGGTAAAAGGTTATATCCATTAACAAAAGACAGGGCAAAACCTGCAGTTCCTTTTGGCGGCAGATATAGAATTATTGATTTTGTTTTAAATAATTTTATAAATTCAGGATTTTTTAAAATTAAAGTATTGACACAATACAAATCTGACTCTCTAAATAAGCATATAACACGCGGATGGGCTTTGTCTCCGTTTTTAAATCAATATGTGGATTTGTGTCCTGCTCAGATGAGAACAGGTTCTGATTGGTATAGAGGAACAGCTGATGCTATTTATCAAAATGTTTTTCATATTACTGATGAAGATCCAGATTATGTATGTATTTTTGGCGGTGACCATATTTATAAAATGGATGTGTCGCAAATGCTTGATTATCACAAAGCAAAGGGGGCTGATTTATCTATTTCTGCAATACCCATTCCAATTGAAGATGCGCATGAATTCGGTATAATTGAAGTTGATGATGACTGGAAATTAACAGCCTTTGTAGAAAAACCTCAATTTAAACCAAAATCTATTCCCGGCAACCCGAATATGTGTCTTGCATCAATGGGTAATTATATTTTTAACAAAGGTATTCTTCTGGATGCTCTGACTCGTGATGAAGCTATTGAAAAATCAAGCCATGATTTTGGTAAGAATGTTATACCAATGCTTTTAAATGAAGGTAAAAAAATATATATTTATAATTTTAATGAAAACTCTTTCCCAGGTATGTCACCGCAGGAACGTGGCTATTGGATGGATGTTGGAAGTATTGATGCATACTGGCAAGCTAATATGGATTTATTGGATTATGACCCTGAACTGAATTTATATTCTCAAGAGTGGCCTTTAAGAACTTTCAATTACAACTATCCGCCCGCAAAATTCATCTGGGAAGAGGGTGAACGTGTAGGTATGGCAACAAATTCTATGGTGTCTGAGGGTTGCATTGTTTCAGGTGCAGGGTTGTCTCGTTGTATTCTTTCGCCTAAGGTTAAAGTAAACAGTTTCTCTCAAATTTCTGAAAGTATTTTGATGGAAAATGTTGAAATTGGCAGATATTCGAAAATTAAGCGTGCTATTATCGATAAAAATGTCGTAGTACCGCCTAATTCAAGAATAGGTTTTAATAAAGAAGAAGACGAAAAACGAGGTTTCCATGTTTCTCCAAACGGAGTTACGGTTGTACCCAAAGGTGCTATTCTTTAATTTGTAAAATTTTTGTAATATATTACATGTTAAGGGCAATTATTAACCTTCATTGTCTTTATTGACTTGGGTAGAAATATGGCGTCTAACATGAAAATAAAAACATCTTCCCCGCAGTTTCAGGGTGGAATAAAAAGCGCTTGCAATTCAGTAAAACAGCGTGCACTTAGTGCTGTTCCTAATCTGGAATTATCAGGGAATATAAATTGGATTAATAAAGCAGGTGAAAAAATTTCATCTGCTGAACAACGCCTTATTTTAGGAGCATCAGCTTTAATGACCCAGCCATTTATTGATGCCAATAATAAAAAAGTTGATGAAAAAACACGAAAAGTTTCTGTTGCAAGAACTATAGCAAAAATTGTTGCAGGTACAGCAACAGGTTTTATAATTCGTAAAGCCTGTATTAAAGGCATTAAAGCCATGTCGCAGCCTCGAGGAGCTAATGTACCTAAATGGAAATCATTGTTTACACCAAAAAATATCACAAAAACCAATACAGATGCCTTTATGCAGTATCGTAACGCTATGGGTACAATTGTCGCACTAGTGGTTATGATGTTTACAAATTTCTTAATAGATGCACCGTTGACGAAATTTTTGACAAATACTTTGATAAAAAAACAGGAGAATAAGTGATGAGTAATTTATTTTCCGGTTTTAAATCATCATTATATAAAAATTACGGAGAAAATCCTGGTAAAATGCTTGTGCATACTGGCGTTTTAGGTTGGATTTTATCATCATTGGCACAAGTTAGTGCGGTAGTATTCAATGATAAAATTTCACCAGAACAAAAGAGCTTTCTTATTCCTCAGGAAATTGCTGATGCAGGAATTAATATAGCCTCTTTTTATCTTATTACAAGTTCATTTAAAAACATTGCATCAAAATTAGTTTCAACCGGAAAGTTAACAACAAAAGGTATTAAAAATGCTCTTTCAAAAGATGATGTAAAAAAAATCGGCAAACTTGATTTTAACATTGGAAATCTTAATAATGTGCCTGATAGTTATAAGCCGTTTAAAAACGGTGTAGATGTTGTCGCAAGTACAATCGGATCAATTATTTCATGTAATATCGTAACACCTATTTTGCGTAACCAATATGCATCAAAAAAACAAAAACAAGCTCTTGCGAATATGCATAATAATTATGAATTGGCAGCTCCACGCGGCATTTCAATGAGCCAATACCAAAAATTATCTTCAATTAAATATTCATCTTCATCTTCATTAAAAGTATAAAATAGATATTATCCCTGCTACAATGCAAGTTATCATTGCAAAAAATATTGCAGTAATTTTGATAAACGGGTCTAATTTTTTTTCATCAGAGCATTCATTCTGTAATTGGCAGACAATAGATTTTGAATAATCTGTTTTTAACTCATTTTTTGTTTTTTCAAACGAAGAATGAAGAAGTTTTTTAAATGTATAAATATTTTCTAAATCTTGTCTTGCCAGAGGGTTTGAAATAGCTATTTTTTTTATCTTAATATTTTCCAAATCATCTAATTCATTATCTACATATGCAGATAGGTTTGATTTAAAATCTTCATATTGCTTTGTTACATAAGGATTTTCAATTTCTTCATTTTGAATTTCATTAAAGCGTTGCAGTATACTTTGTAATTGATAAAATTTTTCGCGGCATTCCGGGCATTTATCTAGATGTTCTTTTACATAGTTTGATAATTTAGCACTTAGTTTATCCTCAACATAAAATGTAAGCAATGCTGTAACTTGTTCACATGATAAATTATATTGCATATTTTTTCTCCTTAAATGTAAGCTTTTAAATCTTCTTGCAGCTTTCCTCTAGCTCGTGCAATTCTAGATTTGACAGTACCTATACTGGAATTTGTAGCTTCAGCTATTTCTTCATAACTCAGGCCTTGAAATTCTCTTAAAACTATTGCAATTCTGAACTGCTCAGGTAATGCAAGAACTGCATTTTTAATAATTTTTTCTAATTCAGTTGAAATGCATTTTTCATGCGGTTTGCATTTTTTATCTAATAATTGTAATCTAATCGGCGGCATATCTTCTTTTTCTTCATCTAATGAAACTGTATCAACTTTTCTTTGCGTTTTTCTCAGTTCATCATAAAATAGATTAGTAACTATTTGATTTTGCCAGCTTTTATATAATTTTGGGTTTTTTAAATGCTGGATATTTTTAGCAATTCGAAGTAATGCCTCTTGTGTTAAATCTGAAATGTTTTCACTATTCTGGCTTAAATATGCAAATGATGCATAAACATTTTTTTGTTCACGCTTTATAAGTTCTTCCAGTGCCTTATAATCATTTTGTTGAGAAAGCACTACAAGTTCTTCTAATGACATTTTTTTATATAGCAGTTTAGCATCTGTCATAAACTTCTCCTTACATCTATAGTAAGTAAAGTTTAATTAGAAATACTCATACTTTGTTACATAGTCAATTGATTATATTTTTTATTTTAAAGCTTTATTTTGCGCTTATGTAACCGTTTAATGCAGTGTATGCGGCAACATACGGAGATGCAAGGTATATAAAACCTTCAACATTGCCCATTCTTCCTTGAAAATTTCTGTTTTGAGTAGCCAGACAAACTTCACCATCCGCAAGAGTTCCAGCATGAACACCTACACAAGGACCGCAGCCCGGAGGCAATATTGCAGCATTTGCTTCAACAAAAGTTGTTATTAACCCTTCTTCAAGTGCCTGTAAATAAACATCTTTAGATGCCGGACAAATTAACATTCTTACATCTGAATGAACTTTTTTACCTTCTAAAATTTTTGCAACAACTCGTAAATCCTCAATTCTGCCGTTAGTACATGTTCCTACAAATACCTGATTGACTTTTACATTATTTAATTCGTCAACTGTTTTTGTATTATCAACTGTATGTGGACAAGAAACAGTATGCTTTACATCTTCAGCATTAATCTTGATCACTCTTTCGTAAACGGCATCACTATCAGGGTTTAAAGTCCTAAATTTATCTTCGCGTCCGCGCGATTTTAAAAATTCTTTTGTTTTTTCATCCGCAATAAATAAACCAGCTTTAGCTCCCGCCTCTACCGCCATATTGGCTAAAGTAAATCTTTCAGACATTTCCATGTTTTCAATTGTGTCTCCGCAAAATTCTAAAGCTTTGTAAGTTGCTCCATCTGCACCTATCATGCCGATTAAATGCAACATTAAATCTTTAGAGCATATTCCTTCTTTGAATTTGCCTGTAACTTCAATTTTATATGTCGCAGGTACTTTTAACCAGGTTTTGCCCAATGCCATTGCAACAGCAATATCAGTTGACCCCATACCTGTTGCAAAAGCACTTAATGCTCCTGATGTACAAGTATGAGAATCAGCTCCGACTAGTATTTCACAAGGATTTACATAAGTTTCAACTAATCTCTGATGACAAACTCCGGCACCAATATCAGACAATATTGCACCATATTCCTTTGAAAAATTTCTTAAAACAGTATGTGTATTTGATAACTCTTTTCTAGGACTTGGTGACGCATGGTCAATAAAAAGAATTGTTCTTTCCGGATTATTTAATTTTTCTTTGCCTAATTTTTTAAATTCCTGAACGGTTAAAGGTCCTGTACCATCTTGAACTGCCGTAACATCAACATTCGCAATGACTAATTCACCAGCTTTAACATTTTTTCCTGCATGTTCTGAAATAATTTTTTCAGCTAAAGTTTGTCCCATAACCATTCTCCTTTTTTATTAATTTACAGCAAAAAAAAAACGACATCAAGTCGTTAAGGTAAAAAAGGGAAAGGAAACAAAAATATATAATGAAGCTTAAAGCTTCAAAAAGTTTTTAAGTAAGTGTTACATTCCAGTCTTGCTCTCTGGCGCTACCCGAATGTTTTGAATGTAGATTCAGTGTTCT
>CATNBA010000006.1 GCA_950096985.1 uncultured Candidatus Melainabacteria bacterium | reverse complement strand
AATTTTTAAAAACATAAATATTTTATATGAATAGGAGTATTTAAGGGGATATAGGATATTATGGCACTGACAAATGTAAAAACTTCAACTAGTGTATCACTTAAAACAAATAAAGATTTATTTTCATGGAAAAATCTGACAAATTTTGGAAATTGTAGTTTCCCAAACTCGGTATTTGGGAATGGGGTTCGTCCTCCACTTAAAAATTTATCTTGGTGGGAGGGCTCTTTTAACGGGCTTCTTGAAATTTCATCAGAAACTAAACAGCAAGCCGGTAAACTAAATAATACATTAATTTCAACCCGTGATTTAAAGAAATTTGCTGATAGTATAGTTAAAAAGTATAATTGTAAAAGTCTTCGTTTAGACAAAAAATCTGTTATTGCGATTGCAAAACTGGCGTGTGAAACAGCAAAAAAATATGGTGTAGACGAACGTCTCGTGCTGGCTGTTATAGAACAGGAGTCAAAATTTAAAAATGGTCTGACTTCTTATGCAGGTGCAAAAGGGTTAATGCAATTAATGCCGGCAACAGCTAAAGCCTTAGGTGTTAAAAATCCTATGAATGCCGCAGAAAATATTGATGGCGGTGTAAGATTGATTAGAGATTTATTAAAACAATA
This sequence comes from uncultured Candidatus Melainabacteria bacterium, assembly GCA_950096985.1. Classification (GTDB taxonomy): domain Bacteria; phylum Cyanobacteriota; class Vampirovibrionia; order Gastranaerophilales; family Gastranaerophilaceae; genus Stercorousia. The sequence goes on along the minus strand of CATNBA010000006.1, from coordinate 72,764 downwards.
TAAAGGTAATGTTAAATTAGCTCTTGCAGCATACAATGCAGGACAGGGAAATGTAAAAAAATACGGAGGTATACCGCCGTTTAAACAAACTCAAACATACGTTAAAGAAATATCTAAAAATTATTACAATTATAAAAATATCAGTTTGCTTAATTAAACTAAATATTTCATTGATGTTCTGAAATGTTCATGTATTCATGGTCTTATACAAAATTTACTTAGAAGGGATAAGTATGGATAAGGGATACATTGAAAACGGGTTTATTGTTGATGTAAGCAATGCAAGCAAAACTTCAGAAATTATTTATGAGTTGTCAAGAATTTTGGATTTGCCTGATGCGCAAAGTAAAAGGGTTTGTTTAAAACTCGGCTCTGTTGACTTGAGTACAACAGAACTTACAAGTATTAAAGCTCTTGTTGAGTCAATGAATTCTGAAATTGAGTTTGTAAGTACAAGTTCTGATGTAACGTCAAAATCGGCTCAAGAAATGGATATTCAGGTCTCTGTTCTTGAAAATAAAGTCCCAACACCTGAATTTAATACTGATCAGGAACAAGTTAATAAAGAATTGGAAAAAGCTTTAGATAAAATTTTTGGTGATGAAGGCACTGAAATCAAAACTTTTGGTCATGCCGAAGATTTACCAAAGGATGTTTCTGAACATGTGAGTGAAACTGAACAAGAAATTAATGACAGGATGGAAACTATTGAAGCACCTGTTGAACACACAGTTGAAGAAACTCATGAAGATTTAGAAAATTTCAATGATACTCTTGAAAATGCAAATAAAATTGAAGGTGAAGAAATTGAAGAAATTGATTTTAACCTTGATGATGTAAGAAAACAATTGAGAGAAACTGAAAAATTACCTACCTTGTATATTCAAAGAACTTTGCGTTCAGGACAGAGTATAACTTCTGACGGTAATATTGTTATAATTGGTGATGCAAATCCAGGCTCTGAAATTATTGCAAAAGGCGATATTACAATTTGGGGTGTACTTGGCGGTATTGCTCATGCTGGAAGTGCCGGTAATCAATATGCAAGAATTAGAGCATTGAAAATGAACGCTATTCAATTAAGGATTGCAGATGTCTTTGCAAGACGTCCGGACAGTGCAAATATTCCTTATATCCAGAAATCGGATACATTTGTTCCCGAAGAGGCTTGCATAAGAAAGAAACAGATTTTTATACACAAAATACATGAATAAAAAGGAGAAATAATGAGCGGACGAGTTATTGTAATAACATCCGGAAAAGGCGGTGTCGGTAAAACTACTACCAATGCCAACATAGGAACGGCTCTTGCTAAAACCGGCAAAAAAGTCGTTATGATTGACACCGATTTGGGATTAAGAAATTTAGACCTTTTATTAGGTTTGGAAAATAGAATTGTTTACACTATTGTAGATGTTGTTGAAGAACGCTGCAAACTTAAACAAGCTCTTGTAAAAGATAAGAAAAACCCGAACCTTTGTCTTTTGGCGGCAGCTCAGACAAGAGATAAAACAGCAGTTACTGAAGAACAATTAAAAGATATTTGCGAGAAATTACAAAAAGATTTTGATTTTATTCTTGTTGACTGTCCCGCAGGTATTGAACAAGGTTTCCAAAATGCCGTAGCCGGCGCGTCAGAGGCTATTGTTGTTACAACTCCCGAAATGTCTGCAGTACGTGATGCTGATAGAATTATAGGACTTTTGGAAGCTAAAGAAGAAATTAAATCTTATAAATTATTGCTTAACAGAGTTCGTCCAAACCTTATTAAGTCAAATGATATGATGAGCGTTGATGATGTTGTTGAAATTCTTTCAGCGGATTTAATCGGTATAATTCCTGAGGATACAGGTATTATCACATCAACCAATAAAGGCGAACCGATTGTAAACGATGAGAAATCGCTTGCAGGAAAAGCATACAATAATGTAGCAAGAAGAATTATCGGTGAAGATGTGCCATTCTTGGATTTAGAAGAACCGAAAGGTATTGTGGCTAAGATGAAGAAATTCTTTTCGAATCTGAAAGGAGAAACTAAATAATGATATTGGCTAATTTATACAATAAAGTTATGGGTTTCTTCCGTCAGGCAGAACAGGAAGAAGTGGAATCAGCAAAAGACACCGCTTGTAATAGATTACGTGTTGTTTTGATGCAGGACAGAACGAATTTAACTCCCGAATTAATGGATAGAATGCGCAGAGAACTCGTTGAACTTCTTTCAAAATATGTTGAGATGGACAAAGAAGCTTTGGATTTAAGTCTGGAACAAGACGGAGAACAGGTTGCCTTGATGCTTTCTATTCCTGTAATCAGGGCAAAAGATGAAGAGGAAATAAAAGCTGCATTAGAGGCTGAAGATGCTGAAAAAGAATGCGATGATATTGTCGAAGATGTCGAGGAAGAACAAGTTTCTGATGATACTGATGAAATAGAAGCAGACGAAAATTCAGACGATGAAGTAGAAATTCAAGAGAATGATGATGAAGAAACTGTAGAAGATGAAAAAAAAGAAACTGACCAATAGGTCAGTTTCTTTTTTATACATTTGGCGGTTTACAAATCTATACAAATTTATAATTCCAGTGTTGACAGCGGATTTTGTTTGTTTTAACATTGATATGCTTGGAATTATACCCTAAAACATTAGTCGAATGTCCAAGCACAGTAATACATAAAAAAGAAAAAGGAATTGCACAATGGCAACTACAAAGAGACAAAGAATCAGAGTTTGTTTGAAAGCATATGATCATAAATTAATCGATGTATCTTCAGACAAAATCGTAGAAACAGCAAAAAGAACAGATGCTAAAGTAGCAGGCCCTATTCCTTTACCTACAAAAAGACGTATATATTGCGTATTGCGTTCACCACACGTAGATAAAAAGTCTCGTGAACACTTCGAAATGAGAACACATAAACGTATTATTGATATATACGAACCTACACAACAAACAGTTGAAGAATTAGGAAGACTTGATTTGCCGGCTGGTGTAGATATTGAAGTTAAACTGTAAGGCTTCAAAATAATTTGACAACTTAATAAGCATTATGCATTGTAATGTGAACTGCGACCGGGTTGGGGCAGAAGGTGGGGTAGCCCGCTTTGATAATAAGTCCCGAGCGGTACAGCCAAAAGGTTGTAGGGGTGAAAATCCTCAATTAGGTAAAGACGTAGCGCTCGCAAGAGTAAATGCAAATCGGAAATGGGACAGAATGTGTCTGTACCAAGTACGATGAGCAGGAAAGGTAAAAATATGACACTAGGTGTAATAGGTAAAAAAGTTGGAATGACTCAAATCTTTGATGAACAAGGTTTGGCTATCCCCGTTACAGTAATCAAAGTTGACGAAACTGTTGTAACTCAGGTTAAAACAGTTGAAACTGACGGTTATAACGCTATTCAAGTTGGCACAATCGCAGCTAAAGAAAAACACTTAACAAAAGCTGAATTGGGTCACTTTAAGAAAAATAGCTTAGGAAACTTCAGACACCTTCAAGAGTTTAGAGTAGAAAACCCTCAAGACTACAAAGTTGGTGACAAAATCGAATTGTCAGTTCTTGATAACGTACAAAAAGTTGACGTTACAGGAAAATCAATCGGTAAAGGTTTCCAAGGTACAGTAAAAAGATGGAACTTCTCAAGAGGACCTATGGGTCACGGTTCTAAAAACCACAGAGAACCTGGTTCTATCGGTGCAGGTACAACTCCTTCACGTGTTATTAAAGGTAAAAGAATGGCCGGTAACATGGGTAATGAAAGAGTTACTATTACTAAATTGAAATTAGTTAAAGTAGATTCAGCTAACGGCTTAGTATTAGTAAAAGGTTCAGTACCGGGTTGCGAAGGCAGATTGGTAACAATCGTTCCTACAAGAACAAAATGGAATTAGTACGCTACGCACGTAGCCACAGGTTTCGACACTATATGTAATATATGACCGCTCTTACCATATAAAACGGGAAACCGAAAGGGGTAAGCGGAAAGCAAAAGGAAAAACAAAAATGTCAAAAGAAATTTTAAATACAAACGGTGAAAAATTAGGTGAAATCACTTTAAACGAACAAGTTTTTGGTGTTGAACCAAATTTACACGTAATGCACTTAGCATTAAGAAGACAATTAAACAATGCTCGTCAAGGTTCTGCATCTTGCAAAACAAGAGCTGAAGTAGCTGGCGGCGGTAAAAAACCATGGAAACAAAAAGGTACAGGTAGAGCTAGAGCCGGCTCTCTTCGTTCACCATTATTCGCAGGTGGCGGCGTAATTTTTGGACCAAAACCAAGAAGCTATGCTTTCAACATGCCTCAAAAAGCAAGACAATTAGCTTTGAAATCTGCATTGTCTGCAAGAAGTGAACAAATGGTTGTAGTTAAAGACTTCTCTACAATCGCTGAACCTAAAACAAAATTGATGGTTAGTGCATTAAAATCATTAAACGTATCAGGTAAAATTTTAATCGTTGCTGATGTAAAAGCTGATGAAAATAAAAATCTTGAATTATCAGCAAGAAATATCCCAAGCGTAAAAATTATTTTACCTTCAAACTTAAACGTGAAAGATTTACTTGAAGCTGATTCTGTTGTAATTACTGAATCTGCAGTAAATGAAGTAACAGAAAGGCTGCAATAATGAGTAAAGCAAGAACTAATATTGAAAAATTATATGATGTAATCAAAAAACCTATAATTACTGAAAAATCAGTAGGTGCGACTACATTAGGACAATATACTTTTGAAGTTGTAAAAGATGCTACAAAAGTAGAAATTGCTCAAGCAATTGAATTAGCTTTTCCGGGTAGAAAAGTTAAAAAAGTAAGAACAGTTTATATGCCTTCTCACGAAAAGAGAATGGGATATAAATTTGGAAGAACTGATTCTTCTAAAAAAGCAATCGTAACTATCGAAGGCGATCCGATTGAAGAATTAGTAGGAGTTTAATTACTCCGCAGCAGGGTGTAAGGCATATATCCTGAAACAGTACAAAGCCAAAGGAGAAAATAAAAATGGCAATCAGAAAAATAAATCCTACTTCCCCAGGACAAAGAGGGATGACAAAAAGTGATTATCAAGAAATCACTTGCACAACTCCTGAAAAATCATTGTTAAAATCATTGAAAAAAACAGCAGGAAGAAACAATACAGGTAGAATTACATGTCGTCATAAAGGCGGCGGTGTAAAAAGAGCATACCGTATCATAGACTTCAAACGTGAAAAATTCGGCGTACCAGCTACAGTTAAAACTATTGAATACGATCCGAACAGAAACGTAAGAATTTCTTTAGTATTCTACGCAGATGGTGAAAAAAGATATATCTTAACACCGGAAGGTTTAAACGTAGGCGATGTTATCGTTTCAGGACCGGAAGCTCCTGTACAAACCGGTAATGCTATACCGCTTGAATTGATTCCGTTAGGTACAATTGTTCACAATATTGAACTTACACCTGGACGCGGCGGTGTTATGGTTAGATCAGCTGGTAATGCTGCTCAAGTAATGGCTAAAGAAGGTAACTATGTAACTATTAAATTACCATCAGGCGAAATGAGAATGGTAAGAAAAGAATGTATGGCTACAGTAGGTACTTTGGGTAATGCAGAATTTAAAAACCTTAAGATTGGTAAAGCCGGCAGAAAACGTTACATGGGTATCAGACCAACAGTACGTGGTGTTACAATGAACCCTTGCGATCACCCTCACGGTGGTGGTGAAGGTAAAACAGGTCCTGGCGGACACCCGAAAACACCTTGGGGCAAACCTGCTCTTGGTTATAAAACTAGAAAATCAGGAAAAGCTTCTGATAAATTAATCGTTAGAAGAAGAAAAAAATAAGAACTAATAGGCAACGGGGCATAAGCCCCGTAAGCAAACCAATAAGGAGAATAAATTAATGGCACGTTCATTAAAAAAAGGTCCATACGTAGAAGAAGCTCTACAAAATAAAATTGCAAAAATGAATGCAAACTCAGAACACAAAGTTATCAAAACTTGGTCTAGAGCATCTATGATTGTACCTGATATGTTAGGTCATACAATCGCTGTTCACAACGGTAAAACTCACGTACCCGTATATGTAACAGAACAAATGATTGGACACAAATTAGGTGAATTCGCACCTACAAGATTGTACAAAGGACACGCAGGTTCTGATAAGACTGCTAAACGTAAGTAAAAAGGAAAAAAACAATGGAAGCTAAATCAAGACAAACTGATATTAAAATGACAGCAAGAAAACTTCGCCGTGTAATCAACGAAGTTAGAGGAAAATCTGTCGTTGAAGCTCAAGATATGTTACGTTTTATGCCTTATTTCGCAGCTAGAGTGGTTGAAAAGAACTTGAAAGCCGCTGTTGCAAATGCGCAAGAAAAATATGGTATTGGCGCTGAAGCTTTGAAAGTTTCTGAAATCTTCGCTGATGAAAGCGTTACATACAAAAGAGCAAAAACAAGAGCGCAAGGTCGTATGTATTCAAGACTAAAACGCACTTCACATTTAACTTTGAAAGTTAGTGAAAAGTAGTAGTAATAACAAAAGGTAAATAAAATGGGACAAAAAACACATCCAAAAGGATTTAGAATAGGCGTAATTCAACCTTGGGTAAGCACATGGTTTGCTAAGGTTAAAGATTATGGTCAATTCGTAGCAGAAGATGCAAAAATTAGAAAATTCGTTAAGAAAAAACTTTATACAGCAGGCGTTTCTAAGATTTTAATCGCAAGAAAAGCTCAAAATACAACTGTAACTGTTGTAACAGCTAAACCGGGTATCGTTGTAGGCAGAGGCGGACAAGGTATTGAAGACTTGAAAAAAGAAGTTTCTAAATACATCGGTAAACCTGTAATCATTAATGTTGTTGAAGTTGCAAGAATTGATGCGGATGCTCAATTAGTTGCTGAATCAATTGCTCAGCAATTAGAAAAACGTATCGCATTCAGACGTGCAATGAAACAAGCTATGCAGCGTACAATGAGAGCAGGAGCTCAAGGTATTAAAGTTATGGTATCAGGACGTTTAGGCGGAGCTGAAATCGCTCGTTCTGAATGGGCAAAAGAAGGAAGAATTCCTCTTCAAACATTAAGAGCAGATGTTGATTACGGTTTCACAGAAGCTGATACTATCATGGGTAAAATTGGTGTTAAAGTTTGGATTTTCAAAGGTAACTTAATGCCTGGTGAAAAAGCAGACCAAAATATCAAAGCTAAAAATGAAAAAGGCGGTTCTGATAAAGGGCAAAGACGTCCTCGTCGCAGAGCTGTTGAAGCTGAATAATAGATAAATAATAAAAAATAAATGGAGTAAAATAAAATGTTACAGCCTAAAAAAACTAAATACCGCAAAATGATGAAAGGCAGAATGAAAGGCACAGAAACCAGAGGAACTAAATTGGAATTTGGCGGATATGCACTTCAAGCTGTTGAACCCGGCTGGATTACCAGCAGACAAATCGAGGCTGCACGTCGTGCAATGACTCGTGAAATCAAACGTGGCGGTAACGTTTGGATTAAAATATTCCCTGATAAACCGATTACAGCAAAACCTGCTGAAACTCGTATGGGTTCAGGTAAAGGTAACTTGGAATATTGGGTAGCAGTTGTTAAACCGAACAGAATTCTTTTTGAATTGGATTATTTCGATAGAAATACTGCAGTTCATGCGTTAGAATTAGCTGCTCAAAAACTACCTATCAAAGTTAAAGTAGTTGAAAAAGCTAAATTGGAAACTAAATAAGGAAACTATAAAATGAAATTAAATGAAATGCGCGAAAAATCAGTAGATGAGTTACAAAGTGCAATCGTTGATTGGAAGAAAGATTTGTTTAACTACAAATTGCAGCTTTCAACACATAAATTAGAAAACACAGCGTTGATTTCTAAAACAAAAAGACTTATAGCTCAAGCAAAAACTGTAATAACTGAAAAGGCAAAAGGAGAATAACATGCCTAAGAAAGAAAAACAAGGCGTAGTAGTAAGTAATAAAATGGACAAAACTATTGTAGTTAAAGTTGCAGATTACGAACCGCACCCAAAATACAAAAAAATTATTGAATCTAATAAAAACTACAAAGCACATGATGCTGAAAATGTTTGTAATGAAGGCGATATCGTAAGAATCGTTGAATCAAGACCTATTTCAGGTGACAAACGCTGGACATTGGCTGAAGTAGTTGAAAAAGCAAGATAGTAATTTTTCATCGGTAACATTAAATAGTAATGAGATGCCGAATAAACGAAATAAAGGAACAAGAAAATGATACAACAAGAAACAAGACTAGAAGTAGCAGATAACACAGGCGCAAAAGAACTTTTGTGTATCCGTGTTATGGGCAGCTCAAATAAAAAATTTGCGGCAGTAGGCGATGAAATCGTTGCAGCTGTAAAAGATGCTAACCCGAATATGCCTGTTAAAAAATCTGAAGTTGTAAGAGCTGTTGTTGTTAGAACTAAAGCTGATATTAAACGTGCAGACGGTTCAGTTATCAGATTTGACGAAAATGCAGCAGTAATTATTAACAAAGACGGCAACCCTCGCGGAACTCGTGTTTTCGGACCTGTTGCACGTGAACTTCGTGATAAAGGCTATATGAAAATAGTTTCTCTTGCACCTGAAGTTATCTAGTGCAAGTGAATTAACAACACTTTACGCCCGATAAAAAATATCGGTACCGTATAAAAAATGGAGAAAATAAAATGACAGACAAAAAGAAAAGCTTGCATGTAAAAAATTCTGACAGAGTAATGATTATTGCAGGCAAAGATAAAGGAAAAGACGGTAACATTAAAAAAGTTAATGTTGCAGACGGAACTGTCACAGTTGAAGGTTTAAATATGGTAACTAAAGCTCAAAAACCTCAACCTATGGCAGGCATTCAAGGCGGATTAATAAAAATGGAAGCTCCTGTTGATGCTTCAAATGTAATGGTTATCTGCCCTGCTTGCGAAAAACCGACAAGGATCAAACACGCAGTCGTTGACGGCAAAAAAGTTCGTGTTTGTAAAAAATGTGGTGAACAATTAGATGCTAAATTATAGTATCGCAGAATTAAGGAAATACGAAAATGACAACAAAAACTAAAAGCTTAAAAACCAGATATCAAGAAGAAATAGTTCCTGCGTTAAAGGAAAAATTTGGTTACGAAAATATCAACCAGGTTCCAAAACTTCATAAAATTGTTTTGAACATGGGTGTTGGTGAGGCTTCTCACAACTCTAAAATTGCTGAAGTAATTGAAGGTCAATTGACTAAAATTGCAGGTCAAAAATGCGTAGTTACAAAAGCTAAAAAATCAATCGCATCTTATAAGTTAAGAGAAGGTATGCCGGTTGGTGCAATGGTTACATTGCGCGGTGAAAGAATGTATGACTTCTTACAAAAACTTATTTGTGTAGTTCTTCCTCGTATTCGTGACTTTAGAGGTATTTCTCCGAAAAGTTTCGATGGTCGTGGTAACTATACTTTAGGTTTGAAAGAACAAGCATTATTCCCTGAAATCACTTATGAAGAAGTTGATTTGGTAAAAGGTATGAACGTATCAGTAATTACAACAGCTGAAACTGATGATGAAGCTCGCGAATTATTGAGATTGTTAGGTATGCCTTTCAAAGGAACGAAAGCAGCGTAGTCCCTATTGGGTACTGCATAAATTTAAAAAACAGATAAAAAACATAAAAGGAGAAATTCATGGCTAAAAAAGCGATGATAAACAAAGAACTAAAAAGAGCGAAATTAGCTGCAGCGGGTAAATACCCTACAGTTAGACTTCATAACAGATGCAGTATATGTGGACGTCCTCACGGTTTCCATAGAGATTTCGGACTTTGCAGAATTTGTTTAAGAAAAATGGCTCACGAAGGTTTACTTCCGGGCGTAACTAAAGCAAGTTGGTAGGAGTGTCTCGCTCTAACCGTCACATCGAATTTTGTATCTATATGTCAAAATTTGGAGTGGCAGGTGGTATAGTGTGTCGCAATCTGCCATAGAATATTAAAACAAAAAGACCTCTAAAAGAGGTCTTTTTATATGGCACAATTTACCATTACTTCTTGACAATTTCTTTTATATCGTAACTATATTAAGTTGTAAATAAGCCAAAAGGCTAAACTTTATATGTAAATAAATTTAAAATATGTGTTGTAAATATAATATTTTTATGTTATTTTAATTTTACAGTTCCGAACTACCGGGGCACGCCAAGTGGGCAATAAGGAGAAATTCCGCATTTTGAAAGTCCCGTAAGGCAACCTTAATCCGGCAAGCGGTGTAATAGATAATAAAGGATACTGCCTTGTAACTGTGAGGTAAGTCCGGAGGAATTTTAAATGTCAATGACAGATCCTATAGCAGATATGCTAACAAGAATTAGAAACGCTAATCAAGTTTCACACTCAACTGTTTCTATGCCGTCTTCAAAATTAAAAGTTCAATTAGCAAAACTTTTAAAAGAAGAAGGTTTTATTGCTGATTATAGCGTAAAAGAAGATGGTAAATTCAAAGTTCTTGAAATTACTCTTAAATACGATGCTAAAAACAAACCTATTATCACAAAATTAGAAAGAGTTTCTAAACCAGGTTTGAGAAATTATAGCAAAGCTAAAAACTTACCTAAAGTTTTAGGCGGTATGGGTATTGCTGTTGTTTCTACAAGCAAAGGTCTTTTAACAGACAGAAAAGCTCGTAAAGAAAACCTTGGCGGCGAAGTTCTTTGCTACGTATACTAGGAGCTTGCCAATTTGGCAGTCACTTGAGTTTATTAGGAACTTGAGTGGTATTTAAAGTTTCGGTGCAATTGGTAGAAAAGCCGAAATTATGTACAACATATACCAAAAGGAGAAAATTAAAATGTCACGTATTGGTAAAAAACCTATCGAAATTCCACAAGGTGTGGAAATTAAAATAGAAGGACAAACAGTTACAGCTAAAGGTCCTAACGGTGTTGAAACTGTTGAAGTAAGACCTGAAATTAGTGTAAAAGTTGAAGATAATCAAATTATCTTATCAAAAGCTAATGATTCAAGAGAAGCTGATGCTTTGTTCGGTTTGTTCAGAACTTTAGTTGCTAATGCTGTTCACGGTGTTAAAGACGGTTTTGAAAAGAAATTAGAAATTCAAGGTGTTGGTTACCGTGCTAACATGGAAGGTAAAAATCTTAACTTAGCATTAGGTTATTCTCACCCTGTAGTAGTTGAACCGCCAGAAGGTATAACTATTACTGTTGAAGCTAACACTAAAATCAGTGTTAAAGGTTCAAATAAACAGACAGTTGGTGATGTAGCTGCATTTATCAGATCTAAACGCCCACCTGAAGTTTATAAAGGAAAAGGTGTTAGATATGAAGGTGAACACATCAGACGTAAAGCGGGTAAAGCTGGTAAGAAATAATGATAAATAAAATTTCCTTTGGCGGAGTTAATTATATTCATTACAAATCAGCTGATAAGCAAAGGGTTCAGGCAGATAATAAAAAATTAAATAATTTTATTAAAACAAACAAACTTGAAAAAATAGTGTTTGCAGATATCTGTTCTGATGGTAAAACTATTGGTTTTGTGACAAAGGTAGGAAATCCGGATTTGGATATTACTCTTTTATCGTTAATAAGTAAAGATTTAGTAACAGAATATATGAAGCAAACCAGAGTAGATTTATCTGTATAAAAAGTTTACATGCGAAGGGTTAAAAGCCCGTTAAAGCAGTAAGAAAGGAAAATAAAAATGATTAAACAAGAAATTAGAAAACCAAAAGTACAAAAAAGACACAGATCAATAAGAGTTAAATTGTCAGGAACTTCTGAATTTCCAAGATTGGCAGTTTACAGAAGTACAAAACACATTTATGCACAATTGATTGATGACGTAAACCATGTAACATTGGCTTCAGCTTCTTCAAATGACAAAGATTTGAAAGAAAAATTAGCTCATGGTGGTAACATTGAAGCTGCTAAAGCTGTTGGTGAAGCTATTGCTCAAAAAGCTAAAAAAGCAGGTGTTGAATGTGTAGTATTCGACCGCGGCGGTTTCTTATATCATGGTCGTGTTGCAGCTTTAGCTGATGCAGCTAGAGAAGCAGGCTTGATGTTCTAGGATATCTAGGATAGTAGTCGCTCCACCACTTGCTTTTTGTTTAAATTACAGTGGTGAATGTATATATAAAAATAACCCTCATTGAGGGTTATTTTTTTCTACAGATAAATATTATTGGTGCATAGGTTAGTGTTATTTTCGGGAACTTTTTCGAGTATTTATCACAAAAATCTTTCACTTCTCTAAATGTCCAATGCTCTGTTGTGAGGGAGTTCACACCGGTATTTTTCATGTGAGCTAAAAGTTCAAGCGGTGTTGCAAAGTTCATTATATGAACAAATTCTTCTGCATGTAAAACTTCAAAGTTTTTTTCAAATATATATTGTAATTCGTCAACAGACTTATATTCAAGCGTAAGTCCGGTAAGTTCTCGGATTTCTTTAAAATTTTGCGGCGAAAAACTTGAAAATGCAAGTAAACCACCAGAATTCAATATATTTTTATAATTATCCGTATCAATTTTCTTAAACCATTGGAACATTGCATTTGAAATTATTAAATCCATTTTTTGTGAGGGCTTAATTTTTTGAGCATTGCCACAATAAAACATTGCATCCGGAACAATATTTTTTACATAATTTTGTGATTTTTCTATTAAATCGTTTGCAAAATAGTTGTCAAACTTCAAAGATTTTGCAATTTTCTCTGTAAGAAGTCCTGCGCCACTGCCAAGTTCAAGTATATTTTTGAATTCGGTTTGGAGTTTTGCAGTTTCAGATATAAGTTTTTCAGCCATAATTCGTTGAACTGAGGCATTTTCATTATATTTATCCAAACTTTTTTCAAATTGGGTTTTTATTAATTTAGGGTTTATCTGCATAATATTTCATTCCAGCTTTTGAAATTATAATAGGGAAAATGTCCGCTTTCAATAATTTCTGCTTTACTTTGCCAAAAGTTAAGCTGATTTTTTGTAGGTATAATTTTATCATTACTGCTTACGAGTGCTTTATCGTAGTAATTTTCATAAATTTTATCCGCTGTTTTTATTTTATCATAAAGTGTATTTAATTCTTGTTCGCGGTTTTCGATTGAGCGTTCTACAGGGGTTGTTTTATATCTTTCAAACTCTTCCTGTTTTTCAAAAATATTTTGATAAAATTTGCCCTCTAAACCTGTTTTTGCATGGCGAAGTGTTAATAGAAACGGTTTATGTGGAATGCCGAATTCGTCATCTACTGGGAAAGGTGTTCCGTTAACCGCTATTCTTTTATTGAATTTTGGCAGTTTTCCACGTAATTGATATGCCGCAAATACTCCCATTGACCAAGCTATGAGATAATAATCTTTGTATTGGCATATTTCAGGTAAATCAAAATTGTTATAATCATAGAGCATCAAGACATCAAAATCTTTGCAGTTCAAGAATTCAAACGGCTTGTGGTCAAAGCTCCAGCCTGCAAAAAAGATTATTAATTTGTCGTTATTTTGTTTGTTTAGCCAATGAAATTGCATTTTGTATTTCCTGTTCGGTTATTTCTGTTGTGAGTGAAAGTCTTAAGCGGGAAGTGCCTTCAGGAACTGTTGGAGGGCGGATTGGAAGGGTGAAAAATCCGTTTTGGTAAAGAATTTCACAAATATCAACAGTTTCTTTATTTTCTCCTATGATAATTGGTATTATATGGCTGTCAGAACCTGCATTTTTACCAATTTTGAGCATTTGCATACGCTTTTCGTATGTAGAAGGTAATTTTTTTTCAATTATCCATTTTGTGAATGCAATATTTATTGGCGGCAAAGCTGTTGAGAAAATAAATGAGCGTGCTTTATTGGTTAAATAGTCAATAATTACTTTATTTCCGACAGCGAATGCGCCCATTGAACCGATTGCTTTGCCGAAAGTTCCGACAATAAGGTCAACTTTCTCAATTATTCCAAGAGTTTCTGAAACGCCAAGTCCTTTTTGTCCGAAAACACCGAATGCATGCGCCTCATCAAGGATTAATATACAGTTGTATTTTTCTTTTAATTCGACAAGTTTTTTCAAATCAGCAATATCGCCGTCCATTGAAAATACGCTTTCTGAAGCGATTATTGCATTGTTAAAGTTTTTTCTTTCGCGCATTAAAAGTTTTTCGAGTGCATCCATATTGTTATGCGGGTAGCGGAAAAATTTGCCTTCTGAAAGGCGCATCCCATCAATGATGCTTGCATGGTTGAGCTTATCTGAAAATATTACATCACCTTTGCCGGCGAGTGAACTGTTAATTCCGACATTTGCGTGATAGCCGCTGTTGAAAAGCAGTGCGCTTTCTTTATTAAACAAATTTGCAATAAGTGTTTCAAGCTCATTATAAACTGGTAAAGTTCCCGTTAAAAGTCGTGCTGATGCACTCCCGAACGAGTAATCATAATCACATGTATTTAAAAATTCTTGGGTAATCGCTTTATTATCAGCAAATCCCAGATAATTATTTGAAGATAAATTAATAAGTTTTTTATTTGCAGAAAAAATATATTTTTCATCTTTATCTGAAAAATTTTTTATATTTCTAAAATGGGAGTGTTTTTTTAAGTTTTCAATATGGTTATTAAAATTATCCAACATAATTGTAATGTATGACAAAAGCAAGCAAAAGTCTATATTTGTTAAATTTGTGTTTAAACAGGGAATACTATTTATAAGAGTATGAAAAACAAATATCTAAAATTCCAGGGTTACTCATTGCCAGAGTTGCTGTTTTCTCTGGCAATTATTGGTGCTGTTTTTTTTATAACAATATTTGGAATAATGCTTAATATTAATAATACACGTAATATTGTGGCTTTAAAAAAAGCATATTCAATAATAAATAAAGTTGCAGTATATGTATTGAATGAGGATTATTCAGCAGCTTATTGGGATTTGGACAGTTATTCATTAAGTTCTGCTACGGCTGCATACGCACAGTTTAGACCATATTTTAGAGTTTTACGGGAATGTTCAAGTGAAAAGGGTTGTTGGAAATATCCGACAAAATTTTTAAGCGGAAAAGTCTATATGGCAAGATCTCAACCTTATTTTTATATGTTTACGCTGGTTGACGGTATGAATATTATTATGAGTGTTCTTCCTCAAGATGTTGTAAAGAGTGAATTTGGCGTTAATGTGCAAAAAGACTCTTTAGTTTTTATTGTGGATGTAAATGGTGATTCTTTTCCTAATCAAATGGGCAGGGATATATTTGCTTTTGTGTTAAAAAATGATCGTATTGTGCCGGCAGGGTTTGATAATACATATAACTGCAATAAAGTTTCATCGGGTTTAAGCTGTACATCAAGAGTTATAAATGATAATTGGAAGATTACTTATTATTAGATATAAAAAAGACCTCATTTAAGAGGTCTTTTTATTATATTTTAGTCTTTATTTCTCATTGTCGGGAATGCAATTACGTCACGTATTGACGGTGAATCTGTAAGGAGCATTACAAGTCTGTCAATGCCCATTCCCATACCGCCTGTCGGTGGCATACCGTATTCAAGAGCGTTAATGAAATCTTCATCAATTTCCATAGCTTCTTCATCACCATCAGCTTTTGCCTGAGCTTGAGCTTCAAATCTCATTCTCTGGTCAATGGGATCTGTAAGTTCTGAGAATGCGTTTGCAATTTCCCAACCGTTTACACGTGTTTCAAAACGTTCTGTTAATCTTTCATTATCTCTATGAACTTTCGCAAGCGGTGAGATTTCTCTCGGATAATCAATGATGTGGCAAGGCTGGATTAATGAAGGTTCGATTTTTTCTTCAAATACCGCCTCAACAACTTGTCCCCAGTTCATGTTGTCATCAACTGCAACGTGAAGACTTCTTGCAGTTTCAATTGCCTGTTTTGCACTGTAGATTTCCATGAAATCAACCCCTGTTGCATCTTTAATTGAGCCTAGCATTGTTTTTCTGTCCCACGGCGGTGTCAAATCGATTTCATGTTCGCCGTATTTGATTTTTGTTGTGCCGAGAACTTCTTGAGCAACATAAGCAACCATGTTTTCAGTCAAGGTCATCATATCGTTGTAATCAGCGTAAGCCTGATACAATTCAATCATAGTAAATTCAGGGTTGTGACGCGTATCAATTCCCTCGTTACGGAAACATTTGCCGATTTCAAAGACTCTTTCGGAAACTCCGCCGACGATTAATCTTTTTAAGTACAATTCAAGTGCAATTCTTAATGTTAAATCCATTTCCAATGCGTTGTGGTGTGTGTTAAATGGTCTTGCATTTGCACCTGATGCTGTTGTCTGCAAAATAGGAGTTTCAACTTCCAAATAATCGTGTTTAGCTAAGTATTCTCTTATTTTTTGGATAATTAAACTTCTTTTTCTAAATGTATCTCTGCTGTCTTCATTAACAATTAAGTCAACATATCTCTGACGGTATTTTAATTCAACGTCAGTAAGTCCGTGATAATGGCTTAATGTTTCGGCTTTTTCTTTGCTGATTTGTTTATTAGGCAAAGGAAGAAGTGCCTTTGAAAGCAATTCTAAAGATGTTGATTTGATAGAAAGTTCTCCACGCGGGGTTCTTCTAACAGTACCTGTAAAACCAACTATATCGCCGATGTCAACAAGTTTTAAAACTTTTATCTGTTCTTCTGAAAGATTTTCTTTGTGAGAGAAAATCTGGATTTTGCCAGATGCATCCATCAAGTCAATAAACATTCCGGTGTTACGTATTGCCATAACACGTCCTGCAACTGAATATTCATCTTCTGTTTCAACACCTGCTTCAAGGTCTTTGTATTTGTCTTGAAGCTCTGATGCGTTAGCTGTTTTGTCAAATGAATACGGGTATGGATTTACTCCTCTGTCCGCCAAATCTGTTAATTTTTGAATTCTTGTTTGCCTTATTTGTTCTTTGGTAGAACTAACCTCTTGAGTTTGTTGTGCCATATTATACTTCCTCTTTATTTATGTGATATTAAAATTTTAGCACAAATATAAAAAACTTGAAAAGTACCGTTGAAAATGTTATAATTGGAAAGGAAAGGAGTAGTTATGAGTATTTCAAAGTTTAATCATTTTGTCGGGGGGGGGGGGACTCTAAGCAAGTTTTCTTTTATTGGAAGTTTATTCAAAACCCGGATTATGGATTCGGCGGTAAGCTGTGGTTTTACATTGGCAGAGGTTTTAGTTACATTAGGCATTATTGGGGTAATCTCAGCAATGACTATGCCAACGTTAATTAAAAATCATCAGCGGGAGGTTTTTGTCACACAACTGCGAAAATTTTATTCTGAATTTTCCCAGGTTATAATAGATTACCAATCCAAAAAAAATGCGGTTAATCTAATAGAAGCGGGATTATCTTCTCCGAGTGGTGTAAACACATTTATGAATGAAGAATTTAAGATTGTAAAAACTTGTGAGGATGCTATTGAGCCTTGTTTTGCTGGTGACTATAAAACTATAAAAGGTGGTACTGTAGGTATTGATATAAGTACATCATATGTTTTGGCAAATGGAGTATCTATTAGAATGCTGAGCGCTATAGAGTCTGTTGATAAAATTGCTAATATTATGGTCGATATAAATGGTAAAAACGGACCTAATGTACTCGGGCGTGATTTGTTTTTTATTGCTTTATATAAAGACGGTACTATGGACGATTATGTAGCCAATAATCCAGCTCCTTTAACTCATCAACAGCGTGAAACAGCTTTTGCATCTTGTACATCATCAAATTATTCATCAGGATGGGGATGTTTTGGTAAAATATTAAATGATAACTGGAAGATGAATTATTAAAAAAGCTCCTTTTATAGGAGCTTTTTTATTATGCCATTAATCGTTTTAATTCATCAGGTCTTGAAGAACGCTGGAGTGCATCTTCTATTGTGATAAGATTTTGTTTATATAGGTTTGCAAGTGCCATTTCAAGGGTTTGCATTCCCATTGCCTGATTCATTTGTATTGTTGAATAAATTTGTGCTGCTTTTGCCTCACGGATAAGGTTTGCAATAGCAGGAGTTACAAGCATAATTTCTTGTGCCATTACACGGCCTTTTTTAGTACCATCCGGCTGAACTTTTTGCAGCAGAGTTTGTGAAAATACTGCCACAAGAGAGTTTGCAAGCTGTACGCGAATTTGCTGTTGTTGTCCTTCAGGGAATACGTCAATAATACGGTCAATTGTTTGTGCCGCAGAGGATGTGTGAAGTGTTCCAAATACTAAGTGACCGGTTTCTGCAGCTGTTAATGCAAGAGAAATTGTTTCATGGTCACGCATCTCACCTACCAGGATAATATCCGGGTCTTCACGAAGTGCAGATTTAAGAGCATTTGCAAATGATCTTGTATCCATTCCTAATTCACGCTGGTGAATAATGCTTTGTTTTGATGTATGAACAAACTCAATAGGGTCTTCAATTGTTAAAATATGTTCGGCTCTATTGGTATTAATATAGTCAATCATAGCCGCAAGTGTTGTAGATTTACCTGAACCGGTCGGACCTGTAACAAGTACCAAACCTCTAGGTTTATCCGCAGTTTTTCTTACAACTTCTGGCAGTCCTAATTTATCAAAAGAAGGGACAATTGAAGTAATCGTTCTGAAAGCTGCTGCATAATTCCCTTTGTCTTTATAAAAGTTAACCCTGAAACGGCTTAAACCTTCAATACCGTATGAGAAGTCAAGTTCCCAGGTTTGTTCTAATGTACGTCTTTGTTCATTTGAAAGCATGGGGAAAAGCAAAGCCTCAACATCATCCGGACTAAGAGGCGGATAATCAAAACGGACTAATTTTCCGTCAATACGTGCAGCCGGCGGCAGGTTGCTTGAAATGTGTAAATCAGATCCGCCTGCTTCTACTAATTTTTCTAAAAGTTCTTCTATCAGCATTTCTTATCCTTCCTGAAAATTCATTAATGCATCGTTATCTTTCATTGCCAATTCAACAAGAGCGTAAGTCATATAAGCTCCGAGTGCGACAGCTTTAGGATCTAAATCCGTCTTATTAGCCGCCTCAATAATCGCAGTATTTATCTCCGGATTTTCCTCTTTAATATAGTGTATCATTTTTTTACGCCATGAAGGCATATCTTTAAAAATTTCACTAAAAGCTATTGCTGCGTTCTCTTCTGAAATAATCGGTAACATTTATTTTCCTTTATTATTTTTCATAACTTATTATATAAAAAATTTTGATAATAGTCTATAGTTCGTGAAGAAATCATATATTTGAGGTATAATTTATTTATGAGATTAAGGGATTTAAGACTTACTGATTATAGAAACTGCAGGGATATAGAGCTGAATTTGACATCATCTAAAGTTCTTATTATCGGAAAAAATGCTCAAGGGAAAACGAATATTCTTGAAAGCATATATTTTTTGTCTGCACTTAAGTCTCCACGTACTTCTAATAATATTGAGCTTATAAATTTTGGCGCGCAAAAGGCAGAAATAAATTGTAATCTTATAAAAAATGATACCGATGTAGAACTTGATTTTTCTTATTCTGCCGAAAAAAAACGTGAACTTGCAGTAAATAAAGTCAAAACAACTCCCAAAAATTTTAAATCTGTATTAAAAACAGTTTTATTTTCTACTGCTGATTTACTTCTTTTGAGAGGTAACCCTTCTGATAGGCGAGATTGGCTAGATAGAGCTATTTCACAGATTTACCCTGCATATGATGAAAGGCTTTCAAAATACGATAAAATACGAATTCAAAAAAATAATTTGTTAAAAGAATATCTGAAAACCGGAAATTTAAATAACACTTTGCTTGATGTATATAATGAACAGCTGGTTATTACCGGAAGTAATATAATATATCTACGTAAAAAATTTCTAAAAGAGATTGAACGTACAGCGTGTCAAAAACACCGTATAATTAGTGAAACAGAAGAACTGAGTATTGAATACGATTGTTCTTTTTTGAACGGGCAAAATGAATTGGAAGAAATTGCATCTGCCTTCCATCTTGCTCTACTTGAAAGAAGGTTGGAAGAACTTCGTCGAGGACAATCTTGTATCGGACCGCATAGGGATGATATTATATTTTATATAAACAATAATGAGGCAGTTAAATTTGCATCACAAGGTCAGCAAAGAACGGTCGTGCTTTCTTTAAAACTTTCAGAACTCGATATGATTACTGCAAAAACAGGTGATGAACCCATTCTGCTTCTTGATGATGTTTTGGCTGAACTTGACGACTTAAGACAAAATTATCTTCTTAAATCTATAAATTCGAATACGCAGACAATTATTACATCGGTTGATACAATATTATTTGAAGATGAGTTTTTAAAAGACGTAAAAATATACAAAATAGAAAATGGATCTGTTTTGTAAAATTTCTTATATTACACTAGCAAAAAAATTTTTTCTCATGTATTATATCTTTCATATAAAATTTATATGGAAAATGTGATGCAATTACTCATTGATAAAGAATTAAATTCTGAAGATAAAATTCTCAAACCTGATTTTAATTCAAAAACCGGCAGAGAACTTCTGGCGTTTTATCTTCAAGCTAAGTTTAAGCAGATATTGGCGTGTGACAAAAGACATGAAACCCCGATTTTTAAAGTTGTAAGCCCTTCATTTATTTCAAGGTTTACCAAGCGTTTAATAAATAATCCTTCTAAACGTTTGCTTATCGGGATAACAGGAGAATCTGCATCTGGCAAATCAACAATTTGCAAAGAAATTAAAAATATAATAGAACAGCTTTCAATGCCTGTTTCTGTACTAAGTACGGATAATTATTTTAACGACATTTCAGAGCTTATAAATAAATACGGTAGTTTTGATAATCTGACTGATAACGGATATGATGTTGATGCTCCAACAAGTTTTCAGCTTGATTTATTAAAGCAAGATTTGGAAAAATTATCTCAAGGTGAAACTATTTTAGCACCTAAATATGTTCCAAATGGTACTGGGGTTTCAATTCCACATGCTCAAGAAGTTCATTCTAATAAGATTGTTGTAGTTGAAGGTATTGCAACAATGTATGAAGATGTTAAGGATTTGTTCGATGTGAGAATTTATATTGAAACAGATAATGATATAAGGCGTGATAGATTTATTAAGCGTGCTATGACTGAACGAAATCAAGATGAAGAAAATACCTTGAAACACTGGAATTATTTGATTAGTGCGGGTGAAAAATATGTTATCCCTTGCCGTGAATATGCTGATTTCGTACTCGAAGGGAATTCCGATTTGGGCTACTTTGACCAAATTTTAGAATATATATATACTATTACTAATAATTTTCAATCTTAATATTTTTGCCTAATGTTGTTAATTATGTTAAAATAACTATTGTTATTATTGTGTATGATTTTTGAATTAAATACACTAAATAACTGATACTATATTTGTTACATTTTTATATAATGAAACAGGATGTAATTAGAAATAGGTGGCAAGTGATTAAAAGCTTTACAGATATTTTAAATGAAGAAGATGAAAAAAGACGTTCTTGGAGCTTGAACAAAAGTATCGGAGCTATTGCTGTCGTGCTGCTTTTGGCAGTAATTACCATTAATACGACAGGATGTACGCAGGGTAATATTGCAGACGAAGATATTGCAATTAATCCGCCAGTAGAGCTTCCAAAAGAAAACGTAAAAGTTGGTGATGACGGTATTAACGGAGCTATTGCGCCTGATGATGTTTCAATAGCTGCTGATCAGGCAGTTAAAAATTCATCTATGGTAGCTATGTCGGTTGAAGATATGGGAAGATCAGATCCATTTCTTCCTGATAGCGATAATTTAGGCTCAAAACCAAAGTATGATTTTGAGTTAATGCCTCCTCCGGAAAATATAACTGTTGACCCTACTGCGGTTGATGTTATTGCTACGAAGGTTTCAGGCATTATGTATGATAGGTTTAATCCTTCGGCAATATTGAATATAAGCGGTTCTGATTACCTTGTTAGAACCGGCGATATTATCAATAATTATAAGGTACTATCTATAGGAAAAGAACATGTAACAGTTCAAAATGGTGCTAACGTATATAAAGCCGGTGTTGGAGAACTGTTTACCGGTGAAGGAATTAATTTCAATACGGTTTCCAATTTGGAGAGCAA
The DNA here is from genome assembly GCA_950096985.1 of uncultured Candidatus Melainabacteria bacterium. GTDB lineage: Bacteria > Cyanobacteriota > Vampirovibrionia > Gastranaerophilales > Gastranaerophilaceae > Stercorousia. Next base: position 50,651 of record CATNBA010000006.1, on the reverse strand, counting down.
ATTCGGCGGTCGTAAGAATTCAGCAAATAAATAATAATCAGGAGCAAATATGGAAAATAATTTTTCAAAAAAATTTATTGCAAGTTTAATGTTAACAATGTTTATGTTTTCAAATGCATTGTTGCCTTCAGTTGCAATGGAAAATGCAGTTGCATTAAATGATACAACAAAGCCTCAGCTGCGTGACAGCGATGAGGGTGAATATTCACTCAAATTGAAAGGTGATGTAAGTTATATTAAGACAAAAACTCCTATAAGCATCAGTCTTAGAGATTCTGATGTTAAGCAGGTGTTAAGAATGTTTGCTGATAAGGCAGGCATGAATATTGTTTTTCATAACTCTGTATCAGGTACAGTAACGCTTGATTTGGTTGATGTGCCTTTAGATACTGCTTTTGATATGGTTTTAGGTATTAACGGATTAAATTATATTGTTGAAGACGGTACGCTTATTGTTGCAAAAGCAGGTACTAAAGATTTTAATATGGCAAAACAGGATATGACATTAATTCCTGTTAAATATGTAAGCGCATCTACTCTTGCAGAATTTTTAAATAAAAATATATATGGAATGAGTAAACCGGGTCTGTCTGATACCGAAATTGTTACTACAAATCCGGCAACAAATGAACTGATTGTTTTTGGTTCTAAAAATGATGTTGCAATTGCAAAGAAAATTGTAGAAAAATTTGATAAAAAACCTCAAACTACAACATTCAAAGTAAATCATACAACTCCTGCTGAAATGGCGCAGATGATTTGTGATATGTTATTACCTTCTGCCGGCAGTGCATCAGGCGGCGGTGGCGGCAGTGCATCTGGTGCTTCTGATACATCTACAGGCGGTGCAGCCGGTATTATGACAGGTGCAGCAGCTGACAGCGCAGGTGGCGGCAGCAGTGCTATGGCTTTGAATGCAGGTACTGTGGCTTGTACTCAGGATGGCAAGGCAGGAGGTTCTATGGCATCTTTGGGATTACAAAATCTTTCAGTTGCTTATTATGCTCAACTTGGTACAATCAGCGTTATCGGCGGTTCTGACCAGCAGATTGAAATGATAAGAGATTTTATTGCTCATACAGATAAAAAACAACCTCAGGCTTATTTGGAAGTAGCTGTAATTGAATTAAATGAATCAGGCAGTAAGAGTTTGCAAAATAACTGGACATTCTTAAGTAATGCATTCTCTGCTTCTTTTGACGGCGAATCAACTAAAACAGATCCTTTACACCCTGTTTTCTTTAAAGGCAATAATTATGAAGTTTGGGATACAAGCGGTGAAGAACCTAAATTTGTAAATACATTGAAGTCATATCGCGGACCTGTTACTATTTCTTATGCTATTAACTACCTTGTAAAAAATTCAAAAGGCAGAGTTGTTTCAAATCCTAAAATTTTGATAACAAATGGTGAAGAATCTAAAATTGAAATTACTCAGGATTATATTGAATCAACTGAAACTGAACAATCAGCATTCACAGGCGGTACTCTTGTATCAAGAACTTATAACATTGAGAGTGATGCAGGTATCACAATGAGTTTAACTCCGTTTATCAGTCCGGACGGTTATGTAACTTTAAATATTAAACCTGAGTATAAAACTATTTTAGAACAAATTCCGGCCAAAGATAGTGCAGGTGAATATATTGCGGCAACATTACTATCTAATAGAAATCTGGATTTAAAAAATGTCAGAATAAAAGATGGCGAAACACTTGTTATTGCAGGTTTAATAAATGAAGAAGAACAAAAAGCTATTGGTAAAGTTCCATTTTTAGGAGATTTACCTGGTATCGGCGCTATGTTCAGATCAACAACTTCTAGAAAAGTTAAAAATGAAATGGTAATAATGCTTACTCCGAAAATCATAACAGATACAGAGGATGCAGTTGGAAATACTGATACACTATAGACTACAATAATAATATGAACGAATTATTAAACAGATTAAAAAACAGTGTCAATATTCAGATACTGAATAAAGTCGAAAACACACTATTGGAACAATATAAGTTTGTTCCAATTAGTGTTAAAGACAATTATCTGTTTGTTGCTATAAATTCCTCTTCAGATAAAGAGGTTATAAATCTTAAACTTAAAGAATTTTATCCTCAACAGGTTAAATTTATTCAAGTTCCCGATCAGGATTTGTTTGACCTTATTGTGATGCTTAAACAAGAACAGCAAAAAGGCGATGTTGATGACGGGACTTCAAAGCAAATTAAATTGGGTGAGCTGCTTGTTCAAAAAGGCTATATTAATGATGTTCAATTATTGCAGGCTCTGGCTGAAAGTAAACGTCAAAAACAGCCTATCGGGTCTACTTTATTTAAACTTGGTCTTATATCACTTGAGCAGTTAAAGGAAATCCTTCATCTTCAAACGGGTTACGACCTTGTAACACCTGAGCAGCTTGCATCGCAGGATAAATTTATTAAAATTTTACCCGAAGATTTTATTAAGACTAATAAAATTATTCCTATATCTTCTGACGGTAAAACATTGATTTTAGGGGTTGTAACTCCTGTTAAACCTGATATTTTAAAAGATATTATTTATTTGACAGGTCAAAACCCTAAACAGCTTTTAATGACACATTACGAGTTCGAAAACTCGTTAAATACTTTCTTCTCTGAACAGAAAAAAGAAACTGAAAAAGTTATCAAACAGATTGAAAATGAGGCAGAAGAATTCGAGGTTGAAGAATCCTTAGCCGATATGGTTGACAAACAATTAAAGGATTCAACAGGTTCTGTTGCAAAATTTGTTAACCAGATTATTACTAATGGTATTGATAACAAAGTTTCAGATATTCACATTGAACCGCGATTGGACGGGTATATAGTAAGGTACAGAAAAGACGGTATGCTGCAAAAAGTTTTGGATATACCGCCTAAGGTTGAAACTTCGGTTATTGCACGTTTCAAAGTTTTATCAAGAATGAATATCGCTGAGCACAGACGCCCTCAGGATGGTACGTTTTCTATTAAATATAAAAACGGTTCATACGATTTCCGTATTAACACGCTTCCCGTATCAGGAAAAGAAAAGGTCTGTATCCGTATCCTGGCACCCGCAGTAAGTTTGAACGCAGCTGATAAAAATATTAATCTTATCGGCGGAACAAAAGAAGATATTGCAAAGATTAAAAACATGGTAAGCTGCCCGAACGGTATCATTCTTACATCAGGTCCTACAGGTTCAGGTAAAACAACCACTCTGTATTCGGTATTAAAAAGTTTGAATGATGAAGATGTAAACATTACTACAATCGAAGACCCTATAGAAATTAAACTTGAAGGTATCAATCAATCTCAAATTAATGCAAAAGCAGGTATTACATTTGCATCCTGTATGCGTGCAATTTTAAGACAAGACCCTGATATCATACTTGTCGGTGAAATCCGTGACTACGAAACTCTGGAAATTGCTATTTCTGCCGCATTAACAGGTCACCTTGTATTAAGTACTGTTCACACGAACTCTGCTGCAGCAACTGTTACGCGTTTGATTGAAATGGGGGCAAAAGATTATCTTGTATCTTCAACTTTGTCCGGTGTAATTGCGCAGCGTCTTGTAAGAAGACTTTGTGATGATTGTAAGGAAGAGTATTTTGCATCACATGATGAGGCAAGGCAAATTTTAGCAAATGAAGAAGATATTCAAGAATTTATGAAAAAGCCTATTTATAGAGCAAAAGGCTGTAATAAATGCGGTTTCTCAGGATATAAAGGCAGGCTTGGTGTTTATGAAATAATGACAATTACCAAGGAAATTAAAAAACTTATTGCCAGAGGCGCTCATGATTTAGAAATTGAAGAAGCTGCCGTTAATCATAATGGTATGAAAACACTTCATACCGCTTGTATGGGCCATATACTTGATGGAATGACAACTATTGATGAATTTGTAAGAGTTCTCGGTGTGGTCAATGAATAGGAGAAGTAATGACAATTTATAATTATATAGCACTTAAAAATGCAAAAGATATTGTAAAAGGCAAGGTTGAGGCGCAAGATTTGCGTGAGGCTCGCGAATCTATTCGTAAACTTGGTTTTATTCCTACAAAGGTATATGAGGAAAAGGCTAAAGGTGAAGACAATAAAGACGAGTCTAAAAATGTGCCCAAGGGTCAAGTTAAAAAACTTGGGTTGCAAGATAGAATGGATTTTACTTCAACATTGCAAATTCTTGCTCAATCAGGTATTCCAATTATTGAATCCTTAATGTTTATTGAAAATGATGCTGCAAAATTAAAGGTAAGACTCGTTGCAAGAGAACTTAGACGTCAGATTATGCAGGGGGCAACTTTTGCCGATACAATTGCTAAATATCCAAATCAGTTTGGACAAATTTATATTGGTCTTGTAAAAGCTGGGGAAGATTCCGGTGAATTGGAAAAAACTTTACAGCGTTTATTGGAATTGTTGACCAAAGAAGCAAACATCAGAGGTAAAGTTATTGGTACATTAATGTATCCAATGTTTGTAATTGTTCTTGCAATTATTATTGTACTTGTAATGTTAATGTTCGTATTTCCTGTATTTAAGGAAATGTTTGACGGTATGGGTAAAGAATTACCTTGGATTACCGCAACATTAATGAGCGCAGGTATTTTCCTTAAAACATACTGGTTTTTTGTACCTATACTTTTGGGTTCTCTTTTTGGAACATGCTCATTCCTAATGAGCTGGCAGCCAAGTAAGAGAAAAATTGATGATATTGTATTAAAAATTCCACTTTTGTCAGATCTTATTCAGTTTTCGAACTTCGCCAACTTTGTAGCAGTTATGCAGGTGGCATACGATGCAGGTGTTCCTATTATTGAATGTTTATATCTTGCAAATATGACACTTACAAACCACACATTAAAAACAAAGATAGAGGCTGCAACTTTGAAGGTTCAGCAGGGTCAGCACCTTTCTGTTGCATTACGTTCAACAAATGTTATGCCTAAGATGATATTGTTTATGATTGCAACAGGTGAACAGTCCGGTCGTTTGGGCGACATGCTTTTACAGGCAACTTCATTTATTGATAAAAAATTAGACGGTATTATTGATACAATGACAAAAATGATTGAGCCGATAATGCTTATTGTAATCGGCGGTATCGTTATGGTTCTTGCGTTGGCACTTTATTTACCGTTGTTCAACTCTTACTTGCAGGATTAATAATGAAAAAAACTTACGTAATTACAGGCGCAACTTCAGGTATAGGCAAAGCTTTATTAAAAAGGTTTGTTAAAGATAATATTGTCTTTGCCGGTTACAGAAACGAAAAATATATATCAGAGCTTGAGGCACTTGGTGCAATACCTTTTTATATAGACATGCAAAAAAAAGAAACTGTTGCCAAGGCATGTGCTTATATAAAATCTAAAACAGATAAAATTGATACTCTTATAAATGTTGCCGGTTGTGTAGTAGCAGGAGTTATGGAACAATTGCCTGTTGAGAGAATTAGAGAGCAGTTTGAGGTTAATACTTTTTCCCACATTGATTTTACTCAAAGACTTATACCATTGTTAGGAAGGGTTATTAATATAAGTTCTATGTCAAGTTTTGGTATATTCCCTTTTGTCGCTCCATACTGTGCATCAAAAAGAGCTATGGATATTCTGTTTAATGCAATGTCTTTAGAAAGCGGATTGGATGTTGTTTCTGTAAAACCCGGGGTTATCGCAACACCGTTGTGGGAAAAATCAATAGAAACAAATAAATCTTCCATTGAAGGCTGCAAGGGTTATGAAAACGAAATGAAATATATGGTTTCTAATGCTTCTAAAAATAGTAAAAACGGTTTGGATGCTGACAAAGTTGTCGACTTGATTGTTAGAATAGACGGTATGAGAAATCCTAAACCCTCTTATACTGTCGGTCGTGATGCAAAATTTGCAGAAATTGTTTCAAGATTGCCGTTTGATTGGCAAAATAAACTTGTAAAATTCAAATTATCCAGAGTAATGATTACAAAATAGTTTATTCGTGATAAAGTGATTGCAAAGAGGAAAATTTATGAAAATTGCTTTATTAAATCATGGATGTGCAAAAAATTTAGTAGACAGCGAATTGATGCTTGGACTTCTTGCCCAAAAAGGTCATCAGGTGACTTTAGATGAAAACGATGCTGATATTGTAGTTATTAATACGTGTTCGTTTATTCATGATGCAGAACAAGAATCTGTCCAAACAATTCTACAGGTTGCCCAAAGCGGTAAAAAAGTTATTGTAACAGGATGTCTGCCTCAAAAATATAAAGGCGAATTGAAAAAAGCAATTCCTGAAATTTCAGGGATGGTAGGCACTTCTGACATAAAAGAGATAGTTGATGTTGTAGAACAGGTTTCAAACGGTTATGTTTCTAAAGTTTCCGAAAAGCCTGATTATATTTATCCAGAAAATATTGAAAGGCAGCAGATTACGGTTGGTGCAAGTTCTTATATAAAAATTGCTGATGGATGTAATTATCATTGCGGTTACTGTATTATACCTAATTTAAGGGGCGAATATCATTCCCGTACTATGGAAAGCATTATTGAGGAAGCAAAAGGACTTGTGCAAAAAGGTGTAACCGAAATTGTTCTGATTGCTCAGGATACTACAGGTTATGGTATTGATTTGTACGGCAAGCAAAAACTTCCCGAACTTCTTGAAGAATTAAACAAAATTGAAGGATTAGGCTGGATAAGAATTATGTATGCTTATCCTTCCCAAATGTCAGATGAACTTATTGATGCAATTGCAAGACTGGATAAAGTTGCAAAGTATGTTGATATTCCTCTACAACATTCTAATGCAGAAATTTTAAAGGCAATGCGCAGACCAGTTATGAATTATGAAGTTCTTGTTAACAAAATCAGAGCAAAAATTCCTGATGTAGCAATAAGAACTGCATTTATCGTAGGATATCCCGGGGAAACTGACGAGCAGTTTAATGAATTGTATGAATTTGTCAAGAAAATGAGATTTGAAAAAATGGGAGTTTTTCAGTATTCCAGAGAAAAAGATACTGCATCTTATGATATGAGCGAACAAGTTCCCGCAAAAATTAAAAAACAAAGACATAATAAATTAATGAAGTTACAACAAAAAATTTCAAAAGAGATTAATGAAAGTTATGTCGGAAAAACTATTCCATGTATAGTTGAAGGTTATACCGATGACGGGGTCGTCTTGATGCGTTCACAGCATGATGCGCCTGAAATTGACGGTATGGTTTACGCCTCATCTAAGGAGCAGGTTGTACCCGGTGATATTGAAAATGTTTTGATAGAACGTGCTGATGAATATGATTTATTCGGCACAATACAATAGGATAAAAATATAATATGGAATTTGTAGAAAATAGAGAAGTTGAAAGAGAACAGTTAAAAGCAATATTTAGAGATATGGTGAAATACTCACCCTCTAAAATAATCGGTATGATAGGAAACGCAATTATAGTACCTGTTTATACCAGTTTATTATCACCTGAACAATATGGACTGTATTCGCTTTCAATCGCTGTTTTGTCTTTTTTATGTATTATATTTTCGGATTGGGTCGGGTTATCAGGTTTAAGATTTTTCAAACATCATCAGATGACACAAGATATGCCTAAATATTTAACAACTCTTGTTACTATGCTTGTTTCGAATATCTGTCTAATGTTTATTCTGGCATTTATATTCAGGCAGAATTTTTATGACTTTTTCCATATTCCCGTAAAATACTTTTTTGCAATATTATTATTAATTATCCCAGTTGCCATACGTGCTTTGTTATTTCAACTTTTGCGCGCACAGTTAAAATCTATTGCTTTTACGGTATCAACTATTGCAAATCAGTTTATGACAATATTGTTATCAATATTCTTTGTGAAAGTTTGCCATTTAGGAGCTATTGCACTACTTCTGGGTATGGCGGTTTCAATTACGATAACAGATATTCTTTTAATATTTCAAAGTAATATTTTGTCATGGTTTAGACTGCAAAAAATCGAATGGCATTCGGTTATGCCTATTATGATGTATGGTATTCCAATTGCTGCAACATCTTTAAGTGCATGGATTATAAACCAGAGTAACAAATTTATTATGAACAGTATCCACGGATTTTCACAGGTTGGAATTGTCGGTGTTGCTTACGGTTTAACTTTGCCGTTATTGATGACGATTTTTTCTATCATTACAGTTGCAGCTATCCCTCGTATTATAAATATGTATGAAGAAAAAATTGATGTCAGACCTTTAATATCACGTTTTACTGGATATTTTGTGTTGATTGCACTTCCTGCAATTACGGTTATTTCATTATATTCAACTGATTATGTTCAAATGCTTTCTTCAAATGACAAATTTTTGGATGCATTTAAGCTTGTCCCTTATTTTGCTTTTGGAACATTTTTTATGGCATTGGCTGATTATACTACTTTGCAATATCATCTGGCAAACAAAACTTATATTGATTTTATAATCAAACTTACGTCAGGTATTGTAGGTGTAATTTTAAATATTCTTTTAATCCCGGAATACGGGCTTGCAGGTGTAGGTATTGCTACATTATCAGCAAACTTTTTATACTTCATGCTAAGTATTATTATTGTTCTGCCCGGACTAAGACTTATATATCCAAAATTAACTTTGAATAGAATATTTTTATCCTTAATACCGTGTATTGTTTTATATTATTTATTTCAGAACATTTTGCAATTACCGGCACTATTTGAAATGATTACTTTGCTTACAGTTTTTTATGGAATTTATTTTACGCTGGCAAAAACCGTTATGAAACGCCCTGAAATAGGTTAATATTTGTTTACATTTTAGCAAGAAAATTTTTTCAGGCTTTTAAATATATTAAATATTTGTAATAAAAAATGGAAAATCATTTGTGCTCTTGTTAGAATTATCACATATTGATTAGGGAAATTTGAAAGGATAAATAAACATGCTCCATATAAAAGCCGGTAAAAGAAAAGTTGTTGCCTCAGCACTAACATTTTGTTTCTTTTTACAACAGTCATTCTGTTTACAGGTTTTAGCAACTAACATTTCAGGTGTTACAGGTAATAACGGTGTATATGATATCGATCCGACAGCAACAAACGGAGATATCGGATATAGAAAATATCTTAATTTTAATTTGAGCGAAGGCGATATCGCTAATTTAATATTCCATGACAGCATAAAGGGTAAAGATATATCAACATTTTTAAACCTTGTTGATAATCAAATTAATATACAAGGTATTGTAAATGCTATAAATAAAAATGGCGGTTTCAACGGTAACGGACATGCTGTATTTATTTCTCCAAAAGGCATGGTTGTCGGTTCAAGCGGTGTATTAAATGTTGGCTCTTTATCTGTCTATACACCTGACAGCAACTCTTATGAAAAATTTAAAAGTGATGTAAGAATACCATCTTTAACTTCAAAATATGCTGAAAGGTTAGGACAAGGTACTGCAACTGTAAAAATTGATGGAAGTATTGCAGCTCGTGATTTCGTAAATATTAATGCTGCAAATGTAGATATTTCAAATAACGCGCTTGTTATGGCGGGTGTAAATGATGCAACAAAACTTCTTTCACAAGTTCAGGCAAAAAATTTATTTGATAAATTAGTTAATACTGATAATATGAATGCTAATTCATTTACAGGTGAAAACGGCAGTATAAAAATAGTTTCTTATGGTGCTGATGGAGGTACTAATATAGCAGGAACTATGAAAAACTTTGGAGCAGGTAATACTGAAATTACCAATTCCGGCTCAAAAGGCATTACCGTTTCAGGAACTGCTTTAAACTCTAACGGTAATACTTTGTTGGTGAATACAAATGGCAGTATAAATGTTTCCGGTAATATTGCAAATCAGAATGGCACATTTTCTGTTGATAATAAAGGTGACGGGATTTTAATCGCGTCAACAGGAAGATTGACAAATTCAAATGGAGACTTGCTTGTTTCTAATACCGGCAAGAATGGTATTAATATTGAAAATGGTGCAGAAATTTTAAACAAAACTGATGCTGTATATATTACTAATACAGGAGCCCAAGGCATTAATGTAAAAGGACACGTTACAGGTAACGGTATTAATATTGATAATAAAAATTCTGATGTAGTAATTGGTTACAATACCGGAAAAGATTATTTAACATCTACCGGTAATGTTAATATTAAAGTTAATAACGGCAATATTTATAACTATGGTACAAAAGCTAATCTTATTAAAGCAGATGGTAATCTTGTAATGGAAGTTCAAGATGGTGCTATAGGTAAAGATCTTGGCAACTGCGATGGCGGAGTTTGTACAGGAATTGGAACAAGTGCCAGAGATTTGACTAAATCTGTTAATACTACAGTCAAAGGTACTGTAAAAGCTGTTAGTACAGGAAAAAACTCGCTTGCTAATATTGCAAGTTTAAATACTGATTTGAATGTTGATCAAATTAAAGCAGATGGCAAAGTGATTTTACTAGCCGACAGTGAAGTTAAAGGCTCAAAAGCTTTTGATATTGTCAACAGAGCATCCGATAAAACTAAGCCGAATGTTGAAGGCTCAGGAATTTCAAGTATTTCAAGCGGTAATATAGGCGAAAAAGGTAACGCATTAACTTTTAGACAAAATGGAGTATCTCCTATATTTAACGGTGATGATGCTACAAAACCTCATATTTTATCAAATCAAAATAAACCATCTCAAGGTGTTGATATGCTTGCAATTAAAGATATCAATGTTAAGGGTATGGATGCCGATAATGGTGAAAAACTTAATACAAATGTATGTGCGTTGATTTCAAGAACAGGAAATATCAATGCAGAATTCTCAGGGGATGTATATATAAGAGAAACTACTGCCGCTAATAATATAGATATTACAACACGCGGTAAGAATATGTATATTAATAATTTAGGTCTTGTTCCTACATATCCTCAGGATTATTATGGCGAAAATAAAAATATTGCTCCAAATAAAGTAAAACTTACAGCTTTAGATTTGGGAAGCAAATTAATTCCATCAGAAGCTCCTGAGTACGAACATGCAGCAGATTCTACAATTGTTGTTAAAAATGGCAGAATTAAGGGTAAAGGCGAAGGAAGACCTGCTCATGAACAGGATTTAACTCTTGTTGCAGATAATGCCTACGCGGGTGGTTACTACTTTAATATGGGTAAACACAGAGATGGTGGTGTTTCAACTTATGTAAAAGATGGTACGACAAATCCTATTAAAACTCTTGAAGGCAAAGATATTTCAATAAGAGCAAAAGCAGTTAGACCTGAAGATGTTTTAGCAATTGGTGAAGAACCTGAAGATCGTAATTATTATTATGGTGGCAGCTCTCAAGGAAATGATAAAGATTATGACGGTGTAAAAAATAACGGACAACAGGGTTCTGAAGATGACGATGACAATCTGGTAGTACCTGAAGATGAAGAAATCATAGTTGATACGGACAACGATACGGATACCGATAATGACACAGATACTGATACCGATACAGACTTAGACACCGATACGGATATTGACACTGACACAGATATGGATACGGACACAGATACGGATACCGATATCGATACTGATAATGACACCGACAACGATACGGACATTGATACTGATACAGACAGTGATACTGATTTAGATACAGACACGGATATCGATACGGATAACGATACCGATACTGATAATGACACAGATACTGATACCGATACAGACTTAGATACGGATACGGATATTGACACTGACACAGATATGGATACGGACACAGATACGGATACCGATATCGATACTGATAATGACACCGACAACGATACGGACATTGATACTGATACAGACAGTGATACTGATTTAGATACAGACACGGATATCGATACGGATAACGATACCGATACTGATAATGACACAGATACTGATACTGATACAGACTTAGATACGGATACGGATATTGACACTGACACAGATATGGATACAGACACAGATACTGATACCGATATCGATGCTGATAATGACACTGACAACGATACGGACATTGATACCGATACAGACAGTGATACTGATTTAGATACAGATACTGACACAGATATTGATACTGATACTGATACTGATGTCGATACCGATAGTGATACAGATAATGATACTGATACCGATGATGATACGGATACGGATATGGACACAGATACTGATATGGATGATGACCGAAATTGGGGTAAAGAAATTTATAAACAAAGAGTTTTGGATAATCCTATTTACGGTATAGACAAACGCCAACATATGAGATTTAGTGCAAATGATAGTCAAACACCTATTAACCTTGCTGATAATGACCAAATAAATTCTATTCTTGATATTTCAAGAGGCGGTATGGCAGTATCTCATAGTAATAATTTAAAAGTAGGTGATGTTGTTCCTGTACAAATATCTTATGGTGACTTGAACATTAACACTGATGTGAAAATTGTGTCTACAACGGATAGGCGTGCCGGAACAGAGTTTATCAATCTCGATCAGGCAACTGCTAATAAGATATTGTATATGAATATAATGCTTAAGGAGCAGACTGCACATCGAAGTAATCACCTTTCATATATGAAATAAATATAAAAAAGCTAATCTTTTGATTAGCTTTTTTATTAATTAATACATTGCATGTGCTCTATGAGCCTGATTGCTTCTCATTATTCTTGCCATTCTAGGGTCGCTTGATAAATCCCACTGAGGAGGATAATAGCCGCCATTTGTACCGTTCATCATGCCTGCTCCCATATTTCCGTTCATCATACCGTACATTTGAGCAAAAGAACTAAAACCTTTAGAGAATTTATTTAAATTTTCAGTCCAGTTTGTAGCTGATTTTTGGGCAGATGATGTGTTTTTGAAACTTTTAACAGTAGCTTTTCCGGCAGATTTTGCGGTAGCACCTTTTTTGCCCATTTGGGTTGAAAATTCATTGCTCGCCTTTGTTGCAGAATTTTGTGTTGCTGTACTGCCTTTATCAGATAATTTACCGTTTTCAAATAAATCTGCACGATTTAATGTAGGGTTGTCGCCGTTCATTTGAGCTTGAAGATCGTTGCTTATTGATTTTTTCATGTCTTTTTCAGACATACCTTTAAAATCAACCTTATTTTGTTTCATTTGTTCAACTTGTTCGTTGGCTGCTTTATTAGCCGCATTTTTATTTAGAACTTCATTTGCTTTGCCGTCTATTGCTGCAAAATCTTTTTTAAAGTTTTGAGTGCCTTTAACTGCTGCTGCGCCTGTTTGGATTGCGGCTGCTGCACTTTGCATTGCTCCCATTAGATTACCTTCGGCTGCATATGCTGCTGTTTTGGTAATGTTAGCTGCTGTCATGCCATAGTTGCCAACAAGTTCTAATACAGTACCAACTTTAGCCATTACTGTTCCTACAGGAACCATCCAGGCTGTCCAAGGTGTTGAACCGGCCATTTGCATTAAATTTCCGACTAATTTTAAAGATTGTCCGCTAACTTGAGCTAGTTGACTATATTCTTCAACTTTATTAGCAAATTTTATTACTTTACTGGTTTCATTCTGTTGTTGATTAATTGCTTTTGAATTTTGTTTTTGAACCTTTATAAACTGATTGTTTGTTTTGTTCATGCTTGTCAAAGTTTTTTTCTGACTTCTTTGAAGTGAATATACGGTTTTGCCGTTTGCCTGCATTATACCGACTTTAGCCCCGATAAAGGTTTGCAGTTCGGTAATCTTTGCCTGATCATCACTGCTTCCTGAACCTTGAGAGACACCCATAGAGTAAGAATTTTTTGCTAATAATGTATCAAGTTCATGTTGAGCATCTTCAACTTCTTTTTGAGCTTCTTCATTTTCTTTTACAAGTTTTTCAATAGTTGTATTGTCTTTTTTAAATTCAGCTTGTTGTGCTTTTAATTTTTTTGCGAAAGTTTTGTCATCTTTTATAATTGATTTTTCAGTTTTTTGTGCATTTGCACTATACTTATCTGCATCTTTTTTGAATGCTTCAACTTCTGTTGTTTGTGACTTCAGGCTATCCGCTTGTTGTTCGCCTTGTCTGGCTGCTGCTCTGCCTTCAGAGGCATTGGCAGGTTTTTCTGTAGATGATTTATCATTTGGACCTTTGCTTTGCGTTTGTTCAATAGGTTTTTTGTTTAGTTCAGCAAGGCTTGCTGTTGTATTTAAATCAGCTAATGCAGCAGTCGGTTTTGTATCTTTAGCACCCGGAGCATTAAAAATTGAACCTGTCATTTTCATGTGTTCAGGTTTGGCGTCAACAGCTTGTTTGCCTTTCGCAGACATATTGGATTTAATGGCTGCGATTGCATTGGCTTTTGCTTGATTGTATACGTTTGAAACGCCCATAGCTCTCCGATAGTTGTACTCTCTCAGATATATAAAAACTTTTGAAATGCCCTGATTTCAGCATGTTTGCAAGTTGTTACAATCGTTAACAATTGAAATATTTGCTTTTATAATGATTTTTTGGTAAAATTTTTTTGTATTTTAGTAAGGGAGAAATTTTATGAAATTAATGGAAGGTAAAAAAGGTGTTATTTTCGGAGTTTCTAACACTCACGGGATTGCCTATGCTATCGCAAAACAACTTTATGAAGCAGGAGCTGATATCGCTTTTACATATGCGGGTGAAGCTATGGAAAAACGTGTTAGACCTTTGGCAGAAGAAATGGGCGCTAAAGTTATTATGACTTGCGACGTTACTAAAGATGAAGAAGTAGCTGCAGTGTTTAAAGAATGTGAAAGAGTTTATGGAAAATTAGATTTTGTTATCCATGCTGTTGCTTTTGCTGCTAAAGAAGATTTAGCCGGAAGATTTATCGATACATCAAAAGCTGGATGGGATTTAGCATTAGGTGTAAGTGCTTATTCTTTAGTTTCTCTTTGTAAGCATGCTGAACCTATTTTAAATGAAGGCGCATCTGTATTTGCATTGACTTACCTTGGATCAGAATATGTTGTTGCTAATTACAATGTAATGGGTGTTGCAAAAGCAGCCCTAGAATCTTCAATGAGATATTTGGCGGCAGATCTTGGTAAAAAAGGTGTTAGAGTTAACTGTATCTCTGCAGGTGCTGTTAAAACTCTTGCTGCAAAAGGTATTTCAGGATTTGATAAAATGCTTAAAGCTGCTGTTGCAAAAGCTCCTCTCGGACGTAATGTTTCATTGGAAGATGTTGGTAAAGCAGGCTTGTACTTAGCATCTGATTTATCAACCGGAACTACAGGACAAATCTTGTATGTAGATTGCGGATGCCACGCAGTATATGCTTCATTGGAAGAAATGGATATTATTGCTAATTCTATTCCAAAGGCTTAAGCTTAAATTTTTATAAAAAAAGAACAGGTTTAGTGCCTGTTCTTTTTTTTTATGTTATTCTTAAATTATACGAAAAAATAAGAAGGATTTTATATATGACAGCTACTAAAATTGATGATTTACCTACAGTTTATGATGCAAAAGAAACTGAAGAAAGTATTTATAAGTTTTGGGAAGACGGCGAATTTTTTAAAGCTGATTCAAGCTCTGACAAACCGCCTTATTCTATTGTAATTCCGCCGCCAAACGTTACGGGTGTGTTGCACATGGGACACGCTCTGGACGAAACTTTGCAGGATATACTTGTGCGTTATCACAGAATGGCAGGTTATGAAACTCTTTGGGTTCCGGGAACTGACCACGCAGGTTTGGCAACTCAGAATGTTGTTGAGAAACAGCTTGCAAAAGAAGGGTTAACACGTCATGATTTAGGCAGAGAAAAGTTTGTTGAAAAAACTTGGGAATGGACAAATCAGCATAAATCAGCAATTTTAGACCAATGCAAACGATTGGGTGCATCTTTTGACCGTTCAAGAGAAAGATTTACTTTTGATAAAGGTTGTTCCGATGCTGTTAAAGAAGTTTTTGTAAGACTTTACGAAAAAGGATTAATATATAAAGGCAAATATATTGTAAACTGGTGTCCGCGTTGTAACAGTGCGATTTCAGACGTAGAAACCGAATATGAAACCGAACAGGGACATATGTGGGAAATTTCTTACCCGTTGAAAGGCGAATCAGGTGCAATTATTGTTGCAACTACTCGTCCTGAAACAATTTTTGGTGACGTTGCAATTGCTGTTCATCCTGATGACCATAAATATTCTGAATTGGTTGGTAAAACAGTTATCATTCCGCTTTCCGGCAGAGAAATACCTATTATTGCTGATGAATATGTTGATAAAAACTTCGGAACAGGTGCAGTAAAAATTACACCTGCACACGACCCGAATGACTTTGAAGTCGGTCAGCGCCATAATTTAAAACCTGTTTGGGTAATTGATAATGATGGTAAAATGAAAGCTTGCGGAGAAGTTCCTTCAGAACTTCACGGGCTTGACAGATACGAGGCTAGAGAAAGAATTGTAGGTATGCTTTCTTACAACAATTTCTTATTAAGAACTCGTGACCATGAACACAATGTAGGCAAATGCCAGCGCTGCGGTACTACAATCGAACCGCTTCTTTCCGAACAATGGTTTGTAAAAATGGAACCGCTTGCCAAAGAAGCTATTGCAGCTGTTAAAGACGGAAGAATTAAATTCGTTCCTGACAGATGGGAAAAGAACTATCTTGGCTGGATGGAAAATATTCGAGATTGGTGTATTTCCCGTCAAATCTGGTGGGGACATCAAATTCCGGCATACTATCACAAAGTAACAGGCGAAATGGTTGTTGCAAAAGAAAATCCGGATCCTGAAAATTACGTACAGGATACCGATTGTCTTGATACATGGTTCTCGTCAGGTTTGTGGCCGTTCTCTACTATGGGTTGGCCCAACACTGACTGCGCAGATTTCAAAAAATTCTATCCTACAACAACTCTTGTAACAGGTTTTGATATTATCTTCTTCTGGGTTGCAAGAATGATTACCATGGGATTGGAATTTACAGGCAAAGCTCCGTTTTCTACCGTTTATATCCACGGTTTAATAAGAGATGAAAAAGGTCAAAAAATGTCTAAATCTAAAGGCAACACAATCGATCCTGTTAAAATTATTGACAAATACGGCTGTGATGCTTTGAGATTTACAATGACCTCGCTTTGTACTTACGGTGGTCAAGATATCAAAATGAGCGAAGAAAGATTTGAATACGGCAGAAACTTTGCCAACAAAATCTGGAACGCTTCAAGATTTGTGTTGATGAACCTAGACGGTGTTGACAATAAAGAAATCGATTTTGATAACTTAACTATTGCTGATAAATGGATTTTGGATAAATTAAACAAAACAGCAAAAGAAGTTAATGAAAACATTAAAGACTTTAGAATTGGCGAAGTAGCTCATATCCTTTATGATTTCTTTTGGAATTCATATTGCGACTGGTATGTGGAAATTGCTAAAATTCAATTGCAGGATGCTGAATTGAAAGCTAATACTCAGCGTGTATTGAGATATGTTCTTGATATGGCATTGAGAATGTTACATCCGATTATGCCTCATATTACTGAACGCGTATGGCAGTTAGTTCCTAAGGAAACTGAAACAAAAGCAATTATTGTTGCGGAATTCCCTGTATTCAAACAGGAATTGGATTTCCCGAAAGAAGCTCAGCAAATGGAACTTGTGTTTGAAACAATTACTTCTTTGAGAAATGTTCGTCAAAGCTTTAATATCTCTCCGTCAATCAAATGTGATATTGAAATTCGCTCAACGGTAGATGAAAAACCTGTTTTTGAAGCAATTGAAGCATATATCAAACGTTTGGCGCGTGTTGAAAACATTTCTTATGCCGATATGAATGCGGAAATTCCGCCTAAGAGCGCAACTGCAATTGTTTCAGCATCAAAAATAATTATTCCGCTTGCCGATTTGATTGATTTGGATGCTGAAATTGCACGTCAGCAGAAGAAATTGGATAAACTTACGGGTGAGAAAAAATCTCTTGAAGGTCGTATTAACAATCCTAAATTTGTTGCTAATGCGCCTCAAGAATTGATTGAACAAACAAAAGCCAGAATTTCTGAAATAGATGTTCAAGAAAAGGCTATTGTGGATTTGATAGATTCTTTAAAGGCATAAATACTTAATATAACTTTATAAAAGACAGAACATAACGCAATTATAGTTATGTTCTGTCTTTATATACATAAATCAGAAAGGGAAATATTATGTCAAAAGTACAAAGCACAGCATTTAATTTAGTAGAATATGCAAAATTACAAAATTTGAAATTAGCAGCAAGTGCCAAATTAAAGGATGGTTCTTCTTTGAAATTTTTTGCAAAAGATGGCAGAGTTGACTGTTTTCATTTAAGTAAAGATAAAGAAATTATCGGTGCTAAAGGAGCAATGGGTTCTAGACCAACTATGTACGAAACAGTTATGGGAATAATTGAAAAAACAAAAGATAATATTGTGTCGTTAAGTACTTATGTTAAGTAAGTTTACAAAAAACTTTACAAAATTTTAAAAATTTGTTACAATAGTCGCAACGTAAATAGATTAGTGTCTTATGACAATTGGAGTAAAAATGACATCAAAAGAATTAGATTTTGAAGAACTGTTGAAACAGTATGATTACAAGTTTCAAAAAGGTGATTTAGTAAAAGGCATCGTATGTGGTTATGACGGTCAAGGCGTTATGGTTGATATAGGCGCAAAAACAATTGCGGTTGTTCCAACACGTGAAGCTGTTGACAAAGATGAAAATGTTGAAAAAAAATACGAAAAAGGTAAAGAATACGAATTTCTTATTATTAGGGAAGAAGATGAAGATGGCAAATTCCTTCTTTCTCGTAAAAAAGTTGATTTTGCTTATGCTTGGAAAGAACTTGAAAAGGCTAAAGAGGCTGATGAAACAATTCTCGGTACAATTGCAGGTGTTGTTAAAGGCGGTGTTCTTGTTGAAATTTCAGGTGTTAGAGGTTTCGTTCCTTCATCTCAATTAAGAGCGAAAGAAACGGATTTAGAAGTTGGCAGCAAATTAGAATTGAAAATTTTAACTCTTGATGCTCAGCAAAATAACTTTATTTTATCTAATAAAAAAGTTTATGATGACAGTGCAGTAGAGGCAAGAAAAAATGTATTCTCACAAATTGAACCCGGACAAGTTGTAAAAGGTGATGTTGTAAGAATTACTGATTTTGGTGCATTTATTGATTTAGGCGGCATTGATGGTTTATTGCCATTGTCACAGTTGTCTTGGAGATGGATTGATCATCCCACTGATATCTTGAATGTCGGCGATAAAATTGATGTTGAAGTAATTGCAGTAGATCATGACAAACAGCGTGTATCTTTGAGTTTGAAAAATCTTGAACCAGATCCATGGTTAGAGGCTGAAAAAAATATTAAAGAAGGCGACAAGGTTGAGGGAACAATTACAAGAATTAAACATTTCGGTGCTTTTGTTGAAGTATTCCCAGGTGTAGAGGCATTGTTGCCGCATGCTGAAGTTATTGAATTACAGAATAAAAAAGATTGTATTTTGCAAGTAGGTGATAAAATCGACACATATATTTTGAAGTTTAATCCTTCAGACAAAAGAATTGCATTAACGGCAAATGAAGAAAAATCATCCGAAGATTAATTTTTAACTAATAAAAAAGACCGCGAAGGCGGTCTTTTTTATTAGTATTGTTCACATTGTACCTGAAAATATGCTTGAGCGTGTTCACAGCTTGGGCATTTTTCAGGTGCACATTTTGAACGGCATATATAACCGCATTCCCTGCACATCCAATTAGTTTCAGTATCTTTTTTGAAAACAGTTTTATTTTTTACGTTTTCAAGAAGTTTTGCATATCTTTCACGGTGATGTTTTTCAGCTTTGATAACATGGTGGAATGTATCTGCAATTTCATCAAAACCTTCGGCACGTGCAACTTTTTCTGCTTCTGTATAGAGAATTTCAGCTTCTTCGTTTTCACCCTCAACTGCACTTTTAAGATTTTCTTCTGTAGTACCGAGTTCAAACGGATATTCAGAATCCACATGGCCTCTTGTGTTTCCTATGTATTCGTAGAATTGTTTTGCATGTTCTTTCTCATTTTCCGCAGTTATAAGAAAAATTTCTGCAATTTGTTCATAGCCGTCTTTTTTTGCCTGTTTTGCAAAATACGAATATCTGTTTCTAGCTTGAGATTCGCCTGCAAAAGCGTTAATAAGATTTTGTTCTGTTTGTGTTCCGCGTAAGTTTTTCATAAATATATCTCCTTTGCAAGCCTTATTGTAAAAAATACTATTACTTTGGGGTATTGCACAGGCAGGTAATTCACAGTATCAAATAATACTGCCTGAGTGGGATTATAGTTTATTGAAATATTTACATAATGTATGTATGAATTTATTAGATTACACTAAAAAACTGTCTGAGAAAATTAAATTCTATGACAGCATAGCGCAAAATCCGTTTCTGCATATGACTAATCCGTTTGCAAAACCGATAAACGTTACGATTGTATGGGTTGAAAGCGATTGTGATGACAGTTAGATGCGTTTTCCTGCATCATTGTCAAAGAAGTATAAATCAGCCGGATTTATGCTAAGTTCAAGAGTTTCGCCTAATTGGTAATCGGCAGGAAGTTTTGCGGAGCATTTTTTGTTCCCGATATTGAAGTATGCGATTTTTTCACTTCCCAAAAGTTCTGTTATATCAACATTTACGGTTAATTTTATATCTCCGCCTGTGACCATTTTTTCAGGACGAATGCCGACAATGCAATCACCTTTGTCAAGTATTTTGCCCTCAATAAAGTTCATCTGTGGTGAGCCTACAAAGCCTGCTACAAATGTGTTTGCTGGATTATTATAAATATTTTCGGGACTGTCAGCCTGTTGAATTATACCTTTATCAAGAACAATAACTCTGTCGCCCATTGTTAATGCCTCTGTCTGGTCATGAGTTACATAAATAAAAGTTGTTTGTAATTTCTCATGTAATTTTTTAATTTCTGAACGCATTTGTACACGAAGTTTTGCATCAAGGTTTGATAAAGGTTCATCCATCAAGAAAACTTTCGGATTTCTGACAATTGCACGTCCCAGTGCCACGCGTTGTCTTTGTCCGCCTGAAAGTTGTTTTGGTTTTCGGTCTAAATATTCTCCCAAATCAAGAATTTCAGCGGCTTCCCTAACTTTTTTTTCAATAGTTTCTTTATCAACTTTGCGCATTTTAAGCCCAAATGCAATATTTTCTCTTACGGTCATATGTGGGTAAAGGGCATAACTTTGGAAAACAAATGCTATATCGCGATCTTTCGGGTGAACATCATTAACTTTTTTATCGCCAATATAAATTTCACCGTCAGTAATTTCTTCAAGACCGGCAATCATTCTCAAAAGAGTGGATTTCCCGCAGCCTGATGCCCCGACAAGCACAACAAACTCTTTATCATTAATATTTAAATCAACATTGTCGATTACTTTTTTTTTGTCATAAATTTTAGTGACGTTTTTTAAAGTAACACTGCTCATTCTTATTCCTTTTCAACCGGTACAATTATAGTGAAAGTACAGCCTTTCATAACTTCTGAATTAACCCAAACAGCACCGCCCAAACGTTTCATTATTGTCTGTACAGTACCGAGAGTAATTGAGCGTACAATTGTTTTTTTATGAGCTTTATCAAGTTGAGTGTAAGGTTCAAATATACCTTCCATTTCAGTCTCAGCAAGTCCCATACCAGTGTCAGTTAATGTAATTCTTACATAAGAATTGCTTGTGCCGCCTTTAAATATTTTCGCTCCGCATTTTTCAATAACATTCAAATCAGGATGGTCGACTTTTAATGTGATTGACCCGACTTCAGTTAGTTTAACGGATGTTTCAAGCAAGTTCTGTAAAACTATTTTTATAGAATTTTCATCACTGTATACAACTTTTTTGTTAAATTCGTCAAAATCGTAATTTACTGCCAGATTTTTTTCGTTTAAAGCTGTTTCATTATTTTTTATAACTGTTTGAATTGCATTTACAAGATCAAACGGCTGGTTTTCACATCTAAACAGTGAAGATTCTGCCTGAGCAAATTCTAAAAATTTATCCATAAAATGCAATAACTCTGTAGAATTTTTATTGATTATTCTTACGTATTTATTTTGCTTGTCGTTAACTTCGCCGCCAAGACCGTCCAATAAAGCTTGAGAAAAACCTATTATTGATTGAATAGGGGACTTAATCTCGTTAGACAGTTTTGCAAGCATGACATTTTTTTCTTTGTTTAATCTGCCTGTTCTTTCAGCATTTGCAAGGACATTTGTCATTGCTGTAATATCTCTTATTGTAATGAAATATTGTTCAATGTATTTTTTAGCATTCATTTCAACGAAAAACTCTTTTCCTTCAATAGTGAATGCTCCTGTCACAACTGAATTTCTTCTGGCATAAGATTTTTCCGCAAGGTCAAGTCCGTTAACAACTATTTCATCAAAATTCAAGCCTTTTAAATCATTTACTCTTGTTTCAAAAATTACTGATGCTTTATCATTTGCCCAGATAATTCTACCGTCATTTTCTACTACCAACACAGCATCAGGGAGATTTTTAATAACTTCTCTCGGATTTATGTTACTAAATAAATTAGTAATATTCATAGTTGCATTACTTCCTTTAATGTTGTATACTTTATATAACGTATATATACTAAATTGCTTACGTTGTTATTTCAATATAGCATAAACAGTCTGTAAAAGAACATTATAAAAGTTTTTATATTAATTTTTGTAATTTTTTTTTTACAAACTAGCAAAAAAATTTATTTAGGTGGTTTAAAACTTAAAACGAGACAGAGAAAATGTGAGGATGTAATATGAACGAAATACCAAAAAATACTCCTGCCGTTCCACAGCAAGCACAAAAAATTGAACAAGTAAAACTTGACACTGTTCAGGAAACTAATGTACCTCAAGGTGAGGTAGTTCAAGCTAAAGAAATTAACGAAATTCCTGAAAATCCTGCGGACAGATCAGTTATCAAAGCTGATAATCTTGAAAATGATATTAAAGTGTTTGCTCAAAATCCTGAATTAGCAGCAAAAGCTCTTGAAGTTGCTGAACTTGCAGAGAAAAAATATGCTGATGCGGGTGTTGAAGATGCATCTTTAAGAGCTCTTGCTGTAGCTAAAGCTTTTACTGATGAGTTTCAAAAATAATAAATTAAAAGCTTTTTAATTTTATGTTGTCGATATATAATCGACAACCGCTTTTAAACCGAGTTTATATGAGTTAAGTCCAAAGCCTGATATTTGCCCTAAACATACAGGTGCAATATAAGAATTGTGTCTGAATTGTTCCCTTTTATAAATATTTGTTATATGGACTTCAATAGTTGGAATATTTACGGCTGAAATTGCATCCCTGATAGCAATGCTTGTATGTGTGTATGCGCCTGCATTAATAACAATGCCGTCAAAATTGTTTTTTGCATTATGAATTTTTTCAACAATTTCGCCTTCAAAGTTGCTCTGGAATGTTTCAATATCAATCCCAATCTCAAATGAATATGCGTATAATTCTTTTTCTAAATCTTTTAAAGTCATGGTGCCATATTTTTCAGGCTCTCTAATCCCAAGCATATTAAGGTTTACGCCGTTTATAACAAGAATTTTCATATTATACCTCTATGCATTATAATAGCATAAAATCAAGCAAATGTAAATTTTTATTAATTTTTTGACTTCAAGTGTAACAAATTTGGCATGCTTGCATTATCATGCATGTACAACTATCCCCAAATCTCCTCCCAAGATTATTGTTCAAAGTCGCACAGAATGTGTGACTTTTTTTTGTGCTACGCACATAGCCACATTAGGCTTTGGATAAATTTATAGACTTGACTTCTAGGAATAAATCACTAAAATATTATATGTGAGAGGGATTTATGAGATTAGTCGAAAAATTAAAAGAATTTGAAAATCAATATATGTTTATAAAATGGGCAACAGGCGGAGAGTACGGAAAGCTTATTTTTGCAGGTGACGACTTTATTGAATTTAATATAATTAATGTTGATACGATGGAATATTCTGAAACTGTTCTAATTCATGCTCCTTTAATTCTTGAAGTAGCAATAGGAGGTGCTGATGTTCAGCGTATTGTTGCAGAAGTGTCATCGAAATTGACATTGGATTAGTTGTTTTCCAAAAAGTTTATAGAAAACCTAGTGCACTCTATATATTAAAACTTTTTCTTGCGCCTTCTT
This sequence comes from uncultured Candidatus Melainabacteria bacterium, assembly GCA_950096985.1. GTDB lineage: Bacteria > Cyanobacteriota > Vampirovibrionia > Gastranaerophilales > Gastranaerophilaceae > Stercorousia. Next base: position 26,470 of record CATNBA010000006.1, on the reverse strand, counting down.
CGTGGTAGAAACCGCCGCCACATATTGTTTCTATAACTTTTAGAACAAATTCACGCGGTGCATCAACCTGATTTAGGTAAAATTCCCGATTTGGAAGGTGTCGTATTTTCATTATAGAATTTTGAGTTGATTCAGGCGGTATGAATAAAGATGCAACTTCATTATCAAGAAGTTTGCCCATTTCTTCATCATGGTCTGTAACGCCTTTCATAAGCTCATAATAATTGCCTTTTATAGCCATGATTCTGCTTGAGAAAAGGTGTTTTCCGTCCTCTCTGTAAAGAGCCTGGGGTTGATAATTGCATCTGGTTGTAAAACTCATTTTATGCCACAAAATGTTTACGATAACTACTGAGCGCTGCGGGTCTGTATCTACGTAAATATTTTGAGTTGTAATATTTCTTGAAGAGAAAGCTTCTTTTAAAGTATCTGCTACAACTTGCAGATTATCAAGCATTCTTGAAAAAATTTCATTGGTATTAACATTAGCATGCTGATAATCCAGAAATTGTTTGTACATATGAGTAGAAACAAGTCCTACGCGTTCTTGTATAAGTGCTGATTTTCTTGCTGATGTTTCAGAATTGTCAAAGCTTTCAAAATTATTCAACATTAGTATATCCTTTTTATCACATGTAATAATAAACATGAAACTATGTAAACATTATATGTTTTTTTTTTACAAAGTAGAATACATACATGTATGTATTTATGTCAATTCAAATTTAGATGTTTTTTAGATGTTCTATTTTGATTTCGGGTTTGAGTGTTATACCGACAACATCTATGCGGTAATTTTTAACCTTGTTTTCTGAAAGATAATTATAAACTCCTTTTTTGATATTTGCATATTTTGTTGCTGTAATTGCTTCAAATGGTGTGCCAAAACTATCCGTCTTTCTTGTTTTAACTTCTACAAAAACTATTGTATCTTTATTTTTTGCTATAATATCGATTTCACAAAATCTTGAATAATGTTTGTTTCGTTCAAGAATTTCATACCCTTGTTTTTGCAGATAACGGCACGCTAAATCTTCACCGGCATTCCCGAATTTTCTATTATTCACTGTTTAACCCCGTTTCGTGCAAATTGTGACAGGTCAAGTAATATGTCAGTATCAATGATTTTTTTGTTCCAGCGAGCCGGACATATATCAATACCTCCCCTTCTTGTATAAAGTGCGCATACAAAAAGTTTATCATCTTTATCTAATAAATCCGATAATCTCTTGTAAATCATTTCACAGCATTCTTCATGAAAATGGTATTCTGAGCGGAAAGAACATAGATATTTTATCAGACTGCTTTCAATAATATGTCTGGAAGATTTGTAATAAATAAATACATCACCGAAGTCAGGCTGATGTGTTACACGGCAATTAGAGCGTAAACTGTCAAATGTCAAATAGTACTCCTGCATTTCTGATATTTCTGTTTGGAGCAATTCGGGATTTTCTTTGAAATTTTCTACCTTTAACACTGTTTCGTCAATGAAATTTATAATATTTTTGAAGTTATTGAAGATTTCAACTCTTTCTGTATTATTTTCAATGAAATTGACTGTGACATCGCTCTGGAGAGTTTTACTCAAATCAGCTTCAATTGTTTGTTTACACAGAGCAAGACAATCTTTGATATTTGTGCCAAATCGTGTCATATTAAAGGAATTAAGGTATAATTTTAAAGACTTGGATTCTACCAAAAACTTGCTGTTACAGTTATATTTGAGTTTTAAAAGTCTGGTTACGGGTATACCGTTTTCTGTCATTGCAGAGAACTCATAAGCGTGCCAGACATCCCATCCTTCAAAAGGTAAATTTCTGTTATCTATATTATACTGTTTGCGGTTTTCGCTTCTAGGTATTGCAACTAAAAGTGACGGATCGTAATGAGTACTTCCGTCAACTTTTTTGCCTAAATATTTTGCTGCTATTTTATCTGTTTCCATATTATGCAATATCTTCGTAAGCTGCGGGATTGTTGAGTAAATCATAGTTGATTTCGTTTTCGTTATCAGCAATTGCGGCTGCAACTACAGCATCAGATGCTACGTTTACAAGAGTTCTCATCATATCTGTAACTCTTTCGATTGTGAATAAGAATGCAAATCCCACAACAAGCTGTTCGGGACTTAATCCCATACCGTTAAGGATTAACGCAATTGTAATCAAGCCTGCGCCCGGAATACCTGCACAAGTTGAAGATGAAACAATTGCAAGTAAGGCAATTTGAATAATCAAGAATGGTGTTAAAGCAACATCATATGCTTGTGCAAGGAAAATTACGGCAACTGTTTGTAATAAAGCTGTTCCGTCCATATTCAAAGTTGCGCCCAAAGGTAATACAAAACTTGAAATTTTATGAGAAATTCCGCGTTTTTCACAGCAAGCAATTGTTAAAGGTAAAGTAGCAGATGAGCTTGCAGTACCGAAAGCAACCATCATAGCCTCTGCAATTGCAGAATATAGCATAACAATATTAACTTTTGAGAAGAATTTTAAGAATAACGGATATACTACACATAATTGAAGCATAAAACCTATAAACAGAACTAATAAATATTTTGAAATGCTAGCAAAAATATCAATCCCAAAGCTTGAAACTGCACTAGCTGTCAATGCAAATACACCTGGTGCTGCAAAGTACATAATCCAATCAGTGATTTTCATTGTTGCTGCAAAGACAGATTCAAAGAAAGAAACAATAGGTCTGTTCACATCACCTACTTTTGCCAAGGCAATAGCAAATAACAGTACAAATACTATAATTGAAACCATGTTACCTGATGCAAAAGATTGTATAGGATTACTTGGAATAAACCCAAGAAAAATATTTAATATATTTCCCTGCTGTTGAGCCATGGCTGTAGCAACAGATGCTTGAACTTCACTTGCAGCATTTGCTGTAATATAATGAGCAGCTCCAACGCCAGGTTTAAATATAAGGGCTAAAGCCGCACCTATAGATACTGCAAGAGCAGTAATAATGCCATAATACAAGACCATTTTTGTTCCGAATTTACCTAGCTGTTTGTTATCCCCGATGCTGGTAATACCTATAATAATTGCAGAAACAACAAGTGGTATAACAACCATTTGTATTAATCTTATAAAGACCTGTCCGATAAATGTTAAAATGGTTGCAACTATAGGGAATTCTCTGCCGTGTAAAAATATACCGACTATTATCCCGAGAATAATTCCAAAGAAAATATGCCAGTTGCGCTTAATTCCAAGTCCCAATGCGATTAAAATTTGCATGTGTAATTTCATATATAAAACCTCTCATTAATGTCACCTGAAAATTATACAACTATTTGTTTAAAAGTTCAATTATTTTACGTAAAAATCATAGACTTGAGGGAGAAAAATAAAAAAGACCACAAATAGTTTGATCTTTTATAAAATGGTCGGGATGACAAGATTCGAACTTGCGACCCCCGCGACCCGAACACGGTGCGCTACCAGGCTGCGCTACATCCCGATTATTATTTAATTACTTCGCAAAATTTATATTTTGCTCAGGTGCGCTACCCCTCTCACAAATCGATACTTAATCGATTTGTTCGGCAGAGTGCTACATCCCGACGAGTATTTAAATTTTTAAAAAATCGGAACGACAGGATTTGAACCTGCGACCTCTACCACCCCAAGGTAGCACGCTACCAAGCTGCGCCACGTCCCGATTTAGTTTAAATTTCAATTTGCTGTATATCTATTATATCATCTCAATATTTTTTGCAAGTGGGTTTGCAATTTATTTTTAAAAATGGTAATATCATTCTATGAACATGAATGATTTTAGAAAAAAAATATTTTTGAATTCTCAATATTGTACATATTATATTGACAAAGGCTGTACAGTACTTGCAGGTGTTATGAGAAGTTTTGGCTACAAATATGCAATAAAATTACCTGGTGAAAAGCTTGAACAGGTTAATGTTGTTTACCGAAAGTTTACGACCTTGATGAATTGTCTTATGGGGGCAGAAATACTTTTATTTGTATATTTGTTTTTGTTCCCTAATTTTTTAAAACTCACTAAACTACCGTTTTTTGTGATGTCTGTAATTCTTTGTGCAATACCGTTGATAATGCTCTATTTGACATATATTTCGGTTAATTATTTGTATGAAAATTATTTGAGCAGATATGTTGGAAGCTTTCAGAAAGTTAAGTTTCAGCCAACTATATATAATATAGAACCTCAAGCATATGAAACTTATAGAAAAACATCAAAAAAAAGTATATATGTTTTAGCTTTTATGATGGCAATTTTTTTATATTTTGTATTTATGCCCATGGCTATAGATATTATGGTTGCTAATGGTAAGTATAAGCTTGCGTTGAAAACATCGAATGTTTATTCAAAATTTATTCCAATTTTCCCTGATGTATATGCACAAAGAGCATATGCTAAATTTAAACTCGGGAAATATGAAGATGCTGTTAAAGATTTTGAACTGGCTAATGATTATAGTCTGTCAAAGGTATTTAACTGGGACATTCTCGGTGTAAAAACGTATTATATACCTTTCGATGAGATGATAAATGAGTTTGACAAAGAGATTTCGATACGTGATAAAAAAATCGACAAACAATTTTTAATGGCAGAAAAGGCTGATTATTTAATGAAAAATAAAAAGTACAATAATGCATTAAAAATATATGATGAACTTATTGCAACATACAAAAAACTTGAAGATACTGCATTCTCGCCAGAAAGAGTTTATTTCAACAGAGGTAGAGCAAGAGCTTTGACCGGTGATATTCAAGGGGCAGCTGTTGACACTGCTGTTTCAAGAAAAATGTGTCCCGAATGTAAGTTTGATTTTGAAACAAAACTTGTTCAAAAACCATAATGAATATTAACCTGTTATAGTATTGAATTTTTAAATTTTTAAAGTATCTTTGAATTAAAGAGGAGAGTTATGATGCTTATATTAGAAGACTTGAAACAAATTAATGATATAATAAAAGATTTGGCGGTTTTTATTCAAAATGATGAAACAGTAAAGCCTGACTTTGAAGAATATTTGAAAACCATAGGTAATATGAATTTACAATCTGCCTGTTTTACTTATATTTTTGAAAGAAATTTGGATAACAAAAGTATTTTAGCTTTATATTTGGAGAATACTAAAAAACTTCCTGCATCTTCAAAAAAGATTGTTAAAGCTTTGATGAACTCAATATCTTCGATTTATGAAGTAAGACGAGTTTTACAAAACGGATTTGAATTAAATAATATTATTAATGAAAGAATATACAATGTAATATCACTTGTAAAAATGACTACATTTCGCGGTATTGGTTCAGGACAATATGTTGTAGCGCGTATTTTTAAATTTGAAGATGCATATTATCTTCTTGAGATTTCTGGAGTTTTGCCGTCAAATAGACGAGATGATGCTTTAAGATATTCTGTGGCAAAAATTATTCAAAATCCTGAACTTGTATATCTTGACAACCCCGAAAAACAAAAAGAAATTGAAAAAGAGGTTAAAGCAATTTATAAAAAATTTACTGACTTTTTTGGAAAGGATGAGGTTGTTACAACAAACAGATTTGCGGATGATTTAATAGGTTCATTTAACGATTTTGCCGAAGGCGGGGAAAAGGTTGATGTCTCAGATAAAATTCAGGCTCCGGACGAATACAAATTTTTTAATGTAAGTGAATTTAATAACTCATATGATAATTTTTTGGAAAATTCATTAGGTGGGTTTTCATCTCATAAAGAAGTTTATGATGTTGGTATTATCTTTGATAAAGAATTGGGGCTTTACGCTGTGCCATTCTTTGAAACATTCAATAAGATTATTGAAAATCCCGAAAAAGTTGAAAACGCAAAAGCTTGTGTGGAATTCTTCCTTAATAACGATAAATTTTCTGCAAATATTATAAAAAGAATTGCAGAACGTAATGAAAATTTTATGAGTGTTGTAAATAACCTCTTAGGAACATCTTTTACATTTGATGAGCTTTTGGAGCACTATAAATCAAGATATTTGGAAAATAAAATTTTCTCATCAACAACAGTTTTATATAAATCAAAAGCATTTTCAAAAACTTTAGGTATTATAGAAGAAGATATTGAAAGACCGTCGCTTGAGGGTATTGATTTAAGTAAAATTGGTAGAAACGACCCTTGCCCATGCGGCAGTGGTAAAAAATTCAAAAAATGCTGCGGTGCTAATCTTTAAGCAGTTGCAACAAGGATTTTGAACTCATTCCTATAATATTTTCCAAATCCCCTGTATACGATTTGATATATCCTTCAGGCATTTCTTGTATGCCGTATGAGCCTGCTTTGTCAAAGGGTTTGAAATTATCTATATAATAATTTATTTGCTCATCTATAAGGTTTTCAAAAGTTACGTGACTTGTTGTGGAATTCTTTTTAACTTCTCCAGTTTCGGAATTTATTACAACAATGCTTGTAACTACTTGATGAGTTTTACCCGAAAGTTTTTTTAACATTTCAAATGCGCCGTTACGACCTTCTGGTTTGCCTAAAATTTCGTTATTTAAAACCACTACAGTATCTGCTCCGATAATTATTGCGGGTTCGTCTGTAACAATCGCTTTTGCCTTATTGTAAGCTAAATTTTCTATAAATTCATAAGAAAAAGCCGTCGTCGTATGTTCTTCCACGTACGGGGACGGCATAATCTCAAATTTAATTTTTGTCCTTTTCATAATGTCGGCTCTTCTGGGAGAAGAAGAAGCCAGGATGATTTTTCCCACCATTTTGTTCTCGCTTTCTGCTGTTATTTTACAACAAAAAGTTTGAACAGAAAACTTTTATCTCGCGCGGGTTCGAGTATATCTTGCCGTACGTGCATTAATAGCGTAGCAAGCGATATTGAGCCTTTGTTTAAGGTTCATCATATTACGATACATGCTGGCATAATCGTTCATGGCATCCATCATTTTCTGTGGATCTACCATAGATTCCATGTTTTCGTGGTTATCAACTTTTTCTTCTGCATATTTTTTGACTAGCAGTTGGTCAATGTAATCCTCAGCTCCTATTGCCATGAAGATCCTCCCTTAAATTAAATTGTATCCTATTGATGAGAAATTTATCCTTAATATTCCTTATGTATATACTAAGTATTTCATTCCCAAAAAATTGCCTTTTTTAAGTTGACCGCTTAACATTTGTTTACATCTACATTAAACGAATGATTTTTTGCGGGTTTATATATATATTTTTTGTTTAATACCGTATAATTTTTATAGTAATGTTGACTTTTTATAAAGCATTATTAATACATAGACAGGTAGTATAAATATGAGGAGATGGCCTTATGGGTATGGCAGCTTCACAAGCAAGATATTTAGGCTTAACAGCAAGAAAAACTAACGTTGAATATGAAGGACAGCAGGTTAACCAGGCACGTACAGCACTGGCAAATCAGAGTGCAAATACTTTTAATGAACTGCTTGCTCTTGAAGTTCCTACTGCTCCAAGCACACAAGACTATACAACATTGCAGTATTCTTATCAGGATGGTGTTAACGGTGAAACAATTACTGATATGGCAGAATTGATTAACGACCCGGACGGATATAACTATATGATTACACACTACCACTATTCTGATGTGTTTACAGGTGTTCAAACAATGAAAAATAATCCTCAGGTAAGTTTTGGAACTAAGGCTGCAAAAGTTGCTGTATCAAAAGATGAGGTCAAATATGACAATGCAACTGATACATATACAATTAACGGACAGACTTTAACAAAATATGATCCTAATGTAGAGGAACAAAAGAAAGCTTATTCACAGATTGTAAATGACTATTCTGATTTTACAAAATTTGCTGTAGATGATATTTATACATTTACTGATGCTGATGGAAATTTAAGTTTTGCATCCAGATCAGATTTGAAAAAAGCAGCTAACGGAAGTTCTGATTTAGCCACATATACAGTAAATGATAATGTTCCTTCTTTTGTTGGAAATAACAGTGTGTTGCCTTATGATCCTTTAGATGCTGATATGAAGGCTGCTTATGAACAAATTTGCAGAGATTTTCCTGCTGAAAATATTTCAGAATCAGATAAGATTTATACCTGGAAGTTTCAGGGAACAACATATTTCGGAACATTAGAAGATTTGCAGGCGGCAGCTGATAGTGCTCCGGATAAGACAAAGCCTACTGAAAATCAGAATAAATTACCTATTTATGATGCAGAAAATGTTAAAACAAAAATTGAAAGAAAACAAAGAGCGTTTGTAGACTTGGATGATACAGGCAGACCTCAAAGTATAAGATTTGAAGATTCTACAATTACATACACTCTAAATACTGAAACTATAACTGATGAAAATGCATATAATGATGCTATGAACCAGTATAATTATGATATGCAGGTTTATGAAAAACAAATTGCTGATATCAATGCTAAAACAGAAAAAATTCAACAGCAGGATAGAACTCTTGAGTTGCGTTTAAGACAGCTTGATACAGAACAGGATGCACTACAAACGGAAATGGAAGCAGTTAAAAAAGTTATTGAAAAGAATATCGAATCTACATTCAAAACATTCGAATAGCGCTGGTGCGGAGGTCAATACGGCGCTGGGGGCTTTTGCCTGACAGAGCCAACCGTTACGAGCAAGAAAGGTTTTTATGGCTTACAAAAACGACAGTTACTTGGTAATAGCAAACAAATTCGGTTCTGCGGGATCAGATGCGAAAGCGCAGTTATGGGAAACTTATGACAAACTTCGTGATTTGACCGTATCAGGAAGCGGTATGGGGACTGGTTTTGAGTCAACCGGCGGATTTTTGTATAATCTTGCCAGTTTGCTTGCTCCTTCTTCGTTCGCTACAGTATTCGGGGCTTCTGAGTCTATGAATATTCCGGGAACTTCTTATGCATCTAAATTTAATGGAGGTTCATCATACGGGCTTGATTCTCTGTACAACTATTCTGGTTTTCCTGGTGGAGCTGCTCCGATTTCCTGGGGACTAAACGGGTTTGCTACAGGAGGTGCTTCTTCTATTGTAAGCGGATGGGGGACAGATTATGGAACTCCTACAGGCTATGCATCCGGTATTGGCGGTATAGCTGATGTTGCAAGTGCAGCGGCTTATGGGCTTGGCGCGGCAAACGGTTATGGATTTTCTCTGAAAAATCTTGTTTTACCGGTTGCAGGTGTTATTTCCGGCTGGGGCGGTATAATGCAGGCAGCAGCTCCTTATCTGGGTGAATATGGTTTACCTGCCCTTGTAATGGGTAATTTGATGCAAGGTACTTCCTCTGCGGCATTGTCAGCTTATCAAAATGTTACAGGTAATATTACTGCAAATGCTGATACAATTTTGTCACAAAAAGTCAGAAACATAGAAACTGTGTGTAAAATGCTTGATACACAGGGTGATGTCGTCAAAAAAATGCTTAAAGAATCCATTGAAGGCGACAGTAAGGCTATTCAAAACTTGTAAATTTTGTTTACAAGTTTTTTGCTTTATACTAAAGAAATTTTATATTTGTCCGTAATTAATAGGAGAAACTAATAGACTGAAATGTTAAGACATGTTAAACGAAAGCCTCAAATCATGGCAATTATTGGGTTTAAGTTGTTTTTATATACATGTAGGTCTAAAGTGTAAGGAGAAAAATGCTTCGTGATACTTTAGAAATGAATATAAAGAGAATATTAGACTTCTTAATATATTCAAAAAATTTCCTGATAAGGAAAAATCCTATAAAATCAATGCAAGATTCATTTGTAGAAGGAATTAAAGAATTTCTTACAATGAATAAGAAACGAAAAATGGCGCAATATAGATTGAATTATCACCGCCATCAGTTTCAAAAGATGGAACAGCTGATAGCAGAAAACAATCAGCATACTTTCTTGAAGGGTAACAACCTCAACGAAACAAGGTAGAAGGACAATTTAAAATGGGATTAATTGTATCACAAATAAGGGTAATGTATCTCCAACAGCTCAGGCTCGATTTGGAATACAAAATTCAGTTGATAACTCAAAGCAAAATGAGTTTATCCCAATCTGTAAGTGATTTAATGCAGGTCGGTAATGACTATGATCCCGAATCGCCCACCACAAAGATGTTACAGCAGCGGCAGGCTAAATTAAAAGTTCTTGAGCAAAAACTTGACCAACAATTGCAGCAATACAATACAAGGTTAAAAATGATTGATACAGAATACGATTCGGCAGTTGCAATGCGTGATAAAAATATTCAAAGTTCATTCTCATATGGTAGATAATAAAAAAGACCTCTTTAAGAGGTCTTTTTTTTATAAATTTGTTTGAACAAATAAGCTTATTATATCGTTTAAAGCAGATGATTGTCTTTGGTATTTCTGAGCTTGTCTTTCAAGCACACCTATTTGTTTTTTGTATTCCATAATAGAAGCCTGACATTCTCTTGATGAATTGTTCAAGCTTTCCTGAACACCTTGTGCTTCTTGCAAAACACCTTTCATAGAAATTCCCAGAGCTTCCATAGTTTGTTTGATAATCTGTGCGCCTGTTTGTTTTGAAACACCTGATGGTAATTGGTTAATAAGTTGTTTTAAAACCATAACGTTTGTTGGAATTTCAATGCCGTCTAAATCATTTGCAAAAGATTCTTTTTCCTGCGCAAATGTCATCGGAGTGAAAGCCGGAGTTATTACGGGAGTTTCTTCCATGAAATTTTCCTGAACTTCTTCAAATGTATTGTAATCTTCTTCAATAGGTGCAGGATTGTCTACTACGTTTTGAATTTCAATATCGGATTGCTGTTTTAAAGCTTCAACTATTTTTTTGCCTACGCCTTCAGTTATTTTATTCATTGTTAGTCCTCTTTTTCCTTATTATAATTATAACAAAGAAATAATAAAATAAATAGTTACGAAATGCTAAGAATTTTATATTATGTGCTATAATAAAATAAAAAATGAGGAAGAAATGAAAAGAAGAGCGTTTATTAGTGTATATGACAAATCAGGATTAGAAGATTTTGCAAGAAATTTATCTGAAAAGTTTGAATATGAAATTGTTGCAGGCAGTGATACTTATGAAGTATTAAAACAAGCAGGTATAGAGGCAGTTAATGTTGCGGAATTTTCACAGGGAAACGGGCTGCTCGTAAAAGATTATGACTGCTTAAACGAAACAGTTTTTGCATCAATTTTAGCTGACAGTTCTGATTCTATGGAATTAAATGAGCTTGAAAGAGCTGTTGTTAAAACTTTTGATATGGTAGTTGTTAATTTACGTTCTATTGATGATATAGTTTCTGTTTCAAAAGATGCTGATGAAGTTCTTTCTAAAATTGATGTTGCAGGGCTTGCGGTTTTACGTGCTGCTGCAAAAAACTATAAACATGTTACGGTTATAACCGATAAAGTCGATTACTATGTTGCGTTGAATGCAAATGAATTTGGAAGAATGAAATTGGCATTAAAAGCTTTTAATTTTGCATCAAATTATGACAGGCAAATATGTACTAAGCTTGCTGAGCAGCTCGGTGACAAACCATTTAAAACATTTAATTTTGAAAAATTAAAAGATTTAAAATATGGAGAAAATCCGCATCAGCACGCTTCTGTTTATAAAATGGAGAAAATGGTTGATTATGAAGTTATTAATGGAAAGGAACTTTCATTTAACAATATATTGAATGTGACCGAGGCTGTAAATATTGTAAGTGAATTTTATGATGTTAATGCTGTTGCAATAATAAGGCACAATAAACCTTGCGGTGTTGCTCTGGGGCGTTCTTTATATGAGGCATATACAAAAGCGTTTGATTGTGATCCTATCAGCTCATTCTATGGCGTTGCCGGATTCTCAAAATCAGTTGATGCAGAAGTTGCAAAACATCTTAACTCAATGGCTGTTGAAGTTGTTGTTGCACCTGACTTTGAGCCTGAGGCTGTTGAATTATTCCTTGATAATCCTGAAATTAAACTCGTTAAATTAAACACTTCTTTAAAAGAATACAGACGATTAACAGTTGAAGAAGTTGTTATAACACCTTTTGGAGTGCTTGTTCAGGATAGAAATATAAGTGAATTAAAGAAAGAAATGTTCAAGGTGGTTACTAAGGAAAAACCGACTGCCGAACAAATTGAAGATGCTATTTTTGCTTGGAAAGCTGTTAAACATGCAAAAACAAATTCTGTTGTTATAGCAAGAAATTTTAAAACAATTGCAATTGCTCAAGGGCAGACGAATGCAGTATCAGCTGTTGAAAGCGCATTAAACTATGCCTGCGACGGTTCTAAAGAAGCTGTATTGGCATCTGATAGTGTTTTAACTTCAGAAGATTGTATTTATTCGGCAATACAAGGCAGAATAAGCTTAATCATTCAGCCTGGCGGATCAATTAAAGACCAAAAACTTATTGAAACCTGTGATAAATATGGCATAGCAATGATTACAACAGGAATAAGAAATTATCGTCAATAAGATTATTTTCTTAATATTTCCAAAATTTGCGGATAATGATTTATAACTTTTTCAATTTGTAAATCGTTTCCGCCTTTTTTATTTGATGAAAATAATGTGATTTCATCTGTTAACCCGCGTTCTCTTTCAGGGTTTACATATGTTAGCTCCTGAATATGATTTTTAGGTACAAGAGTTTTTGTATTATTAAGAACAGACATTGCCCAGAACCATACATCATCTGCTTTTGCTGCAATTTCTGTAAACAACTCTTCATTTAAAACGTCTTTATACAAACAGTTTGCAGGATATAAAACTCCGCCCACTCCTGTAAGAAAGTTTAAATATGAAGCTTTTGTTCCTCTGATTTTCTTAGTCCATTTTTTATAAGGAGCAATTCCTTGGTTATTTAACTTAATTCTGTGCGCTCTATGGCATATAATATCATTTGGACTTTTTTCATGTGCTTTTACAAGTTTTTCAAGCCAATCTTTTTCATAATAGATATCATCATCTGCCGTTACAATAATATTATTAGGATATTCACTTAAAGCCGGTATAAGTTTTGTATAGGAATACATATTGTTTGTCCAGCCTATGGTAAGTCCATTTTCTTTTAGTTTAAGAACTTTTTCAGGAATATCTTGTTCAAGGTTGGGAAATTGTTCTTTTCCTAACCATAAAATAACTTTTGCAGGTTTTATTGTTTGGGTCAAAAGAGAATATAAAGTGAAATGAATTTCATACATTCTTTGCGGGAATGATGTAAGAGATATAATTATACCATTTTCATCATCTGTAACTCCGCTCACGTTATATTGTGCTATCTCTTTATCAACTGCCGTTTTATCAATTGTTTTTAACGGTCTTTTCTTAAATAAATTAAACATAAAATTATACTATAATATTTTACTGATATTTGCAAGTATTTTTCATTTGTATTAAGATAAAGTTATGGAAATTAAGTCATGGGAAGATTATTTTTTAGATTTAGCTAAAACTTGTGCAAGCAGATCAAATTGTATCAGAGCACAGGTTGGTGCGGTTATTGTCGGTGAGGACAAAAAAATTAAGGCAACAGGATACAATGGAACTCCTTCTAAGGTTGAATCTTGTTATGAGCGCGGCGAATGTTACAGAATAAAGCACAACATTAAATCAGGAACTTGTTACGAAACCTGCCGTTCAATTCATGCCGAACAGAATGCTATAATTCAAGCCGGTCAGGACAGATGCAAAGATGCTACAATGTATATATGGGGGCATAATTTTATTTGTATCCTGTGTAAAAGATTTATTGTTCAATCCGGAATAAAAAATGTAGTTTTGCGCAAAGATGAAAATTCGCCGATTTTGCATGTAACTGTTGAAGACATTAGAAAAGAACTTGATGCTCAATAGACTTTTTATAAATTATCATTAAAACCATGCGGGTAGATTAAATCTGCATGGTTTTCTAATTAATTTGTATGATTTTTTGCCCGAATAGTGTATTAATTTGTAAAAAGTACGATATGATAATTATAGAAAGGAAATCTATGAGCAATTTTTATCCTCAATATGATTTGGCGGGAAGAATCCAACATACCAAAATGGACAGCGGTTTTAACGGTATCCCTTCTGCAAGGATGCAAAGAGTGGAAACTCAAAACAGCCCTGATTTTAAGCAGGTTATGTCAGGTTTGGTGGAAAACCTTAACACTGAACTTAATGCTCCTGATAATATGTTAAAAGATGTTATGTCTGGCAGTAAAAACGTTGATATTCATGATGTTATGACAGCAATGGCAAAATCAGAGATTACAATTAACGTAGCAACACAGATTACGGGAAAAGTCATACAAGCGTATGATAAAGTTATGCAAATTCAGGTGTAGAATAGGTAAATAACAGACTGGGAAAAAGTATAAGGTTAATTAATTATGGATATGCAGGAAATACTTGAAAATAAACCTTTATTATACGGCATAATCGGCGGTGCTGTACTTGTTGTAGCGCTTATAATCGTAATAGGTATTGCAAGCGGTTCAAAAAGTTCTTCTAACGGTACTGAAATAACCGGTGAACCGATAAAAGAGGATGTAAATCTTCTTACAACCGATAATATAGGTAAGGCTATCGAAATTCAGGCATTACTTGCGAAATACGATATAGCGGTAAGCAGAAAACTAGACGGTACAAAATCCATTCTTTATTTGAAAAAAGGTGATTGTAAAACAGGCAGAAAAGCCTGCTATACAACAGACAGAGATTTAGCATTAATCCAAATTGTTCAAAGCGGTCTTATGGATCAGAATGTCGGTTTAGAAATATTTGATAAAGGTGATTTTACATCAACTAAAGAAGATAAGAAAATCAGGCTTTCACGCGCTATTAACGGAGAACTTGCAAGATTAATCAGAAGAATTGATGGTATAGATACCGCATCAGTATTTATTTCTATTCCTGAAACTACAATTTTTACATCTATGCAAAAGCCTGTTACGGCAACAGTTCAGTTGACATTGGCAAAGGATGCATCAAAGCTTGACCAGTTGAAAATTAAAGCTATAACAAATCTTTTACTTGGCAGTGTTAACGGTTTGTCTGCTGAAAATATTGCGATTACTGATACTAACGGTAATACTTATCACAGCATTATGAATGCTGAGGATGAAATGCTCAGAAGACTTGAAGAAAACGATAAGTATATGACTTCAAAAGTTAACCAGCAATTAGACAGACTTATCGGGCAAGGTAATTATGTTGCCACAGTAAGTACATTCTTACGTCAAGCCCCTGTTGAAAAATTTACTATTGATTATGACCCTGAAAGAAAAGCATCTGTAACAGAGCAGACATTTCAGGAGGGTTTGGGCGATCAGACAAACGACAGCAATAAAAATACCAACGCTGTAAGTGTTTACCTGCCGAACGGTTTGCCAAACGGCTCATCAGATTCAAGCCAGAACAGAAACTATTCAAGAACTGCACGTGAAACTCAATTTGGGGTTACAAAAACTCAAACAAACGAATATATTAAACCTGGTGTAATTGAGGAGATTTCCATTGCGGTTACTCTGGATAAAAATGCACTTCCTTCAAACACAACTCTGGAAGAATTAAAAGAATTGATTGCAAGGGCAGCTAGCCCTAAGGTAAATGCTGAAAATGTGTCTATTGCATTCTCAGATTCAACAGATCCTTATTTAGCATCAGACAGACCTGCAAATCTTCCGAAACCTGATGAAACAGGAAATCCTTGGTGGCTTGCTATAGCATTGAGTGCTTTAGGTTTGATTATAGTATTTAAAGCTGTTTCTAACAAAGTTCAACAAATTCAAGAAGCTAACAGGCGTGAAGTTGAAATGCTTAGACAGAAAAATGCACAGCAAGAGGCTCAATTGTCAGACATAAACATGCGCGCGGCACAGCTTGCAGAACGACAATCAGAATTGGCACAAGGTCTTGTTGAACAGCAGCAAAGAGGTTATATAGAACAGCAGTCATTGGTTGATCCTAACAGATTGACAGATACGCTTTCAAATCTTTCTAGCGAACTTGCAAATGCAGATGATGATGAGGCTGGAGAAAAAATTAAGAGTTGGATTGAACAAGGTTAAAAATGGCTATTAACGGGTTTGAATATAAAGAATTTGCACAAAATCTGGCGCAACAAGCGTTGGAACTTATTCCGCCTGATTTTAACGAGAACCAAAAGAATTATGTTGCAAATACCCTCCTGAATTTTTCGACCATCGCAGGGCAGGCTCTTTACGATGAGGGACAGTTTAATGTTGACCAAGCTGTAATGATTACACAAATTATTGCCGAATGGTCATTTCATAAATCTGTCGACCTTGTACGTTCAGGAATTCCACAGCAGTATTGGGATCCTGTTATGCAAAAGATTGCATTTACAATATTTGAAATAGCTAAAAATGCTTTTACTCAAAATTTGCCTCAAGACCAGTGTTTACAGGTTATTGAACACCATGTGAAAAAAACTTGGCTTGATTGTATAGCTGAATTAAAGGATAAAAATTTAATTGATGATGGTCTTATGGAACAGGCATCAATGCAGTCAAATATTGATGCTATGGTGCAGCAGCAAGCAGAGCAGGAAGTTCCGCCTCAAGAACAACAGCCGGTGCCTCAGAAGGCATCGCCTACGGGTATGCCTCAGCAAACACCAGTTTCAGCACCTTTGGGTGCAGATACAAAAGTGCTGAAACTTGCAACCCTTGCAATGCTGTTTAACAGATTAAAGCAGGATAAAGTTCAATCAATCCTTAATAAATTTAGCCCAGATGATGCTAATTCGGTTATTAAGTTTATGGGCATGGCAGATTTGAATGCAAAAATGGATACTAACGCAGTATTAAGATGCCTTCAGGAGATTAAAACAAATATTCCTCGAACTCAGCAATCATTAGCACCATCAAAAATTGTTGATAAAATTCAAAATGTTTCGCAATATTTAGACAGATCACAAATTGAACAAACATTAAGACTTGAACGAAATAAGGTGAAAAAGTTTGTATTCACGGCTTTAGAGGGTGAGTATTATGAAATTGCTCCTAAAGTTGCAAATATTATTGCCACACACCTTGAAGATAGTGTATAATAATATTAATCATGATTATAAAAAAGAAGATACAAAAACCGGCAGGGGATATTGTAGAAAAAATTGAAGAGCCTGAAATTAAAGTCGAGCAAAATGAAGAAAAGGAAATCGACCTTTTTAACCTTGATAATATTGACTTTAAACAGCGTCAGGAAAGACGACGAGGTGACAGGCGCAGAGGATTTCGAAGAATTGATGACCGAAATCTTATTTCCCGTGCAAGAGAAGAGGCTCAAAGTATAAAAGAAGCAGCACAAAAAGAAGGTTATGAAGAAGGTTTAAATCAGGCAAGAGCTGATATCCAAGATGTTAAAAATTCGTTGGAGGCTTTTCTCACAGCAAAGCAAGAAGTATTTGATTATATTGCCCCAAACCTTATGGAAATAAGTATTGATATTGCAAAAAAAATTATTAAACAAGAAATACAACAAAATCCTTCATTAATTTTGGAAAATATTTCTGAAATCTTCAAAGGACTTTCGAAAGAAGAAAGTAAAATAACATTGCGTGTAAATCCTGTTCAAGTTTCTCTGGTGAAAACCGAAATTCCTGAAGTCTTGAGTAATTCAGGATTGGATGCAAAGGTTATGGTTGTACCTGATGAAACCGTTATGGAAGGCGGATGTATGGTTACAACTACAAACGGTGTGATAGATGCGACGATTGAAACTCAATTGTCTGTTATAAGTGAGGCTTTAAAAGGAATATAATGGCACAGGAACAACAGCAAGGCGGAGGAACTAATTTAAGCGAAATTTTTATGGCAATATTCGTACTATTGCTTATCGTTCTTTTGTTGTGCGAACTTCCTAACTGGGTTATTAACGTATCTATTTGTTTAAACATTACACTTGGTGTTGTTCTATTGATGATTTCTTTATACGTAAAGAAAACTCTTGAACTTGCATCATTTCCGTCAATTATTCTTATCGGTACAATGTTCAGGCTTGTTCTTTCAATTGCCTCAACCCGTTGTATCCTGGCAAAAGGCGAGGCGGGAGAGGTTATTCATGCGTTCGGTACGTTCGTAACGGGCGGTAATATGATTGTCGGCGGTGTAATCTTCCTTATTATTACTGTTGTACAGTTTATGGTAATCACCAAGGGTGCTGAGCGTATCGCGGAAGTTGCAGCGCGTTTCGCGCTGGATGCGATGCCAGGTAAACAAATGACAATCGATGCCGATTTTAATGCGGGATTAATTTCACCTGAAGAAGCTACTAAAAAGCGTGAAGATTTGCAAAGAGAATCGAACCTTTTCGGTAGTATGGACGGTGCGATGAAGTTCGTAAAAGGGGATACCATCGCAGGGATTATTATTACGCTAATCAACATTATCGGCGGGTTATGTATTGGTTGTTTGATGAACCAGATGCCTATTGCTGATGCTGTTTCAAAATATACGACATTAACTATCGGTGACGGTCTTGCATCACAAGTTCCTTCGCTTTTGATGTCAATTGCGGCAGGTGTATTTATGACACGTTCTTCTGCGGCTAATTCATTAGGTACAGATGTAACAGGGCAGATTATGAGTAAGCCTAATGCGCTTTTCCTTGCAGCAGGTTTCTTAATGTTACTGGCATTTTCATCTCCTGTTACAGGTTTGCCATGGCTTCCGTTTACTATATTTGCAATCGGTCTTGGTGTTGCAGGCTTCTCTACTCTTATCAATGCAGATGTTCAATCTCAATTGGGTCAGTTGGAAAATGTTCGTCAGAACATGCAGGATTTGGTTAACCCGAACAGAATGTATGAACGTTTAGGGGTTGATGTTTTGAGCTTGCAGGTAGGGTCAAATCTGCTTGTTATTGCAGACCCTGATCAGGAAGGGCAATTGCTTGCTAAAATCGCTGCTTTACGTCAGAGAGTAACTGATGAACTCGGTTATATCTTGCCGAATATTCGTATCATGGATTCATCTGCGTTAGATGCCAATGAATATATGATTTCTATCCGCGGTAACACTGTTGCAACAGGCTATGTTTACCCGGGTAAATTAATGGTAATCGCTGATCAGTGGGATGCTATGAAAAAAGATGTTCCGCAAGATGCTATTATTGGTATTGATCCGACTTATCAAACTCAGGCTTACTGGATAGGACCTGAAGATGCTAAAATGGCACGTTCGGTTACGGCAGTTGATTCTACAGACGTTATTGTTACTCACTTGCAGGAATGTGTAAGAAAACACGTTGATGAAGTTATGACAAAAACCGATGTCTTGAAACTTATGGAACTTGTACGTTCACAAGACCCGACACTTGTTAATGACCTTGTTCCGACAATTATTTCAACAAGTGATTTGAGAAAAATCTTTGTTAACTTAATCCGTGAAAAAGTTTCTATAAAAGATATTATCTTTGTATTTGAAAGACTTTGCGATTATGCAAGATTTTCAAAAGAACCTGATATCTTGTCAGAACGTCTAAGAGCGGCTCTTGGTCGTCAAATTTGTTTATCTAATGTAGGTGATGATAAAGTTCTTTATGCTTTGACACTTTCTCCTGAATGGGAAAAAACACTTGATGACAGCTGTCAAAGAACAGAGCTTGGTACAATGTTCCTGTTAAATCCTATGCAGGTACAGGAATTGATTGAAACAACCGCAACAACTTTGATGAGAGCGCATCAGGCATGCGGGCAGCAGCCTGTAATTCTTTGTTCGCCGAGAATAAGACTGCCGTTGTATCAGCTTCTTGAACGTCATATTCCGACAATTGTCGTAATTTCATATTCTGAATTGATTACGGATATCAAGGTTGAAGCAGTTGATTCTGTTGGTGAATCATATTCTATGGAATGATGTGCTACGCACGTAGCCACCTGTATTTTGGAGCAGCTTTATAGATGAAAAAATTAATTTTATTTTTAATATCAATTTATCAAAAAATTTCACGGTTAACTCCGTCGGTGTGTCGTTTTTATCCCACATGTTCCGAGTATACAAAGCAGGCTGTTTTAAAATATGGTGTTATTAAGGGTGGTTGGCTCGGAATTAAACGTATTGCAAGATGCCACCCCGGTAACGAGGGCGGTTACGATCCTGTGCCGTAATATTACACCAAAACTGGACTTTAATTCCAAAACACGATATGTCGGGTGGAGTGGCTACGCTTTTTTTACCAACATTGGACTTTAGTTACAAAACCTAGAGTGGCGGGTGGAGCGGCTACGCTCCCCCTATTTGACCCATTTGAAGCTTTTAACGTATTTGTCTCCGTTGATATCACCGTTAATTTCTACGGCAAAAATTCTGTAAATATCCGTTGCATCTTTTATGTTCGGAATTTTTCCTATATCTTCCTGCATCAATAATTTTTCTGTCTGGTCATTAACCCCAGGGATTGTATTAAACAGGGTATTCAATGATGCGTTTTTAATTTTACCGAACACGGTTGTTATATTTTTGGATAAACTTCCCAAAATCTGCATATCGGCAACAGAAGTTAATATATTGTAAGAGCCTGTCATATACATATTCAAATCGTGTCCGCTTGAATAGATATTAATTTTATCTGCAATACCGTTTGAAATTTGTATGTCACCGGAGATACTCTCAAAGTTTCCTGTTTTTAAAGGTGTAACCAAATCAATAATACTGTTTATAGATAAGCCTGCAATACCGCCTTTAAAGAGGTTACCCGCTTTCAAAAGATATTCTAGCGACCCGAGTTTTGGCATTCTGCCGTCTGCAATTTTAAAAGTTCCTTGTCCGGCAAGTGTTTTAAAGCATTCATCCTGAGTATCTCCACTACAGGATAGTGCAAATTCTCCGTTAACCAAACCGTAAACCTGCCCTTTCAAATCAAATAAAGCTTCAGACATTATCAGTGCGTTTGCATTATTTAAGTGGATGTCTAAATCAGTTCTGTGGTTAGATAGATTATGCTTTAAACTACCCAGAACTGAGCCTTGGGCAATATCAAATTTGAAATTGTTTATATCTAAAATATTGTTATTGTCCAGTTTCAGTTTTGCCGTAAAATTATCCGCGTTTATATTTCTCACTTTAATTTTTTCAGCCTCAACATTTGCATTATTGATAATAATTTGGGAAATATCAAAGTCTTGTGAAACCGTCTTATGAGATGAAGGTTTGCGTGTAGCCTCAGCCTCAAAATCTCTCAGTGTATCTGTTATCCTATTTATATCCAAATCTGCTACTTTAAGATTAACATTGTCAAGAATATAAGGTGTTACAAATTTATTCTTCATCTCGGCATCAAGCTGAACGTCATTTGTAAGAACCGTTCCTTTTGATTGTATATAAATTTTATCCGGCTTAAAGTTTAAATTAATATCACGAATTGTTGAATCAAAAAACGGTATATCAATACTTGTAATATCCATTTTGCCAAGGATTTTAGGATTAAGCGATGTTCCGTTAAGTACTAAATCAGATGTAAACACACCTTGTTTCATAAACGGTTTTCTGAAAATTATATTAAAAATCTTAGCATCAGAAGGGGTTTGTGTTTTAATTTTAAAATTATTGAAAGCTATATTGTTATTATCCAATAGCTGTAATACACCTGATGCATTAAGTTGTGTACCTGCATAAGGTTTATTATTTTGTGATGTTATTATTTTATCATATTGAAGGTTATTAATTTTTATTTTATTGCCCGAATATGTGTTGTCGACTGTAATTCTTACAGGATTTTCCACATCTCCGATTGTTGCTCCCATATAATATAAATGTGAATTTTCAGATATATTCACAATAGTTTTTGAGTTGATATTATTTAAAGGTCCTGAAATTCTTGAAGTGATATTGGTATCGCCTTTAAGTTTGATTGGATATACTGATTTTTTGTTAAAAAATTCGTCAAAAAACTCTTGTGAAGGTTTAGCGTTTACATATAGATTAAGATTTGGATTATTTTGAATATTAGTAACTCTGCCTTCAAGTAATACAGGCATTTGACCAAATTTAGCATTAATTCGCGGTAATCGAAGATGAGAATTTCTAAGCTCAAAATCGCTGTTATTAACTATTATAGCACTTTTTGCGCCCTTGTTAGAATAAATTCTTCCTTTTACCCATAATTTATTAAGGTCGATGTTATCAATTTTACCGTCATATTTTGCTATAAAACTTGAATTAATTGTTGAGAAATCTTTTGCATAAGGGATTTTCACTTCCAGAACTTTAATCCCGTCGCCAAGATTAAATCTGTTTGAAATAACTTTTATATTTCCGTAATTGTCTTTGATTTTGCCGTTAATATCCAGTTTTGATAAATTAACAGCCGATTGTAGATTAAAATCAGCATTAAGATTATCAAAGTTAACTATTCCGGAAGTTTTTACGGCAGGTGTGTTTTTAAGTTTTATGATATCTGAAAGCAGTTCAATTGAACCTTTTGCAAATATGTTTTTGTTAAATACAACATCATTAATGTCTTTCACTTGTCCGTTCAGGTTAATTTTTATGTTTGCATTGCCCTGAGCTTTTTCAACAGGTGACAGAAGTTTTTGAATATCTTCAAGCATTGGTGAAGTTTTTATTGTATTTAAAAGTTTGGATAAATCTTGTCCGTCTGACACAACATCAAAGTTTAATATTCCAATAAGTGAGCAAGTTCCTTTCACAGAAACAGGTTTGCCGTTAAGTGTCGCGGTTTTTGTTTGAAATAAAGTGTCTTGATTATTAAAATCAAGTGTGCCTGAACCGTTTTGTAATATCATATTATGAATGTCAGTGAAAGAAACTGTTGCATTTTTAAATGAAAATTGTCCCCAACCGTGCGGATTTTTACGAGTTCCTGTAACATGAAGATTAATAGCGCCTTTACCTCTAATATCCATTATCGGTACAGGACCGATATCAAAATACAAAATATCATGTAATGGATTTAAAACTATTTGTGCTGTTTTTAAATCAACCTCTTTTGTACTTGTAATATGTAAATCGGCTGTTCTTTCTTTATCAAGGTTGACCGGACCATTTACCCATACTGTTTGCGAGGGGCTTGTAGGAACTTTTACGTCCAAATCCATTTTGTCGCCTTTAAAATCCAATTTAATAGTTGCTTTTTCTGCGTTTGGAATAGGTTTCACCATGTATGCATTTTTAATAAGAACATTACCGTAAACATTTGGATAATCTGCTTTACCTTTAATTTCAAGGTTGCCTGAAGCATCCCCCCAGAACCCTGTTTGTTTTAGCAATATTAAGTCCATATCCGGAGAAAGATTTGGTATGTCAGGAATTAGCGGTAAAAAATTTTCTACTTTTGAATTGTTAACCCCAATTTTCATATCAAGATGAGGGATTTTTGCATTTAATTTTGTAATTTTGCCTGATGCAAAGGCGTTTATATTGTCACCTTTAATATTTAAATCATTAATTTCAATTCCGTTGTTAATAAAATTTATATCAGAAATTATTTTAACCTTGCTTATATCTGCCGTAATATGCTGATGACCGTCAGTTGTTGTTTCAGTCTTTGCAGTTACTAACAATTTCTGGTTTAAGATTTTGTTATCAAAACTAATGTTATATTTTTCAACAAGTGCTTTATTAAGTTTTAAATCAGGTGTAGTTTTACCGTTTTCCAATTTGTATTGCCCGAGTTTAAGTGTCTTGTCTGTATCAAGAACCAAATCAGCATTAATTTCAGCAGCGGTAAAATTGTGGATGTTTACTTTATTTAAAACTAAAGGCAAAAGTCTTATATTAATGTAAGGGCTTTTAATTTCAAGAGCTTTAGTATTATCATCATTCAGTAAGGAAACATTTTGGGCAGAAAGTTTAATAGACGGGATTAAACCTGTCTTTATTTTAGGATGCTGCATTGAAATTTTATAACCTTCAAGCTCAAAGTTTTCAGGCAGTTTAACAAGTGCAGGAACAGCCCAATAGTAAGCTCCGTACAATATTGTTAGTATTAAAAGTAAAATTTTTATAATCCTGCCCACATCAAAATTATACCACATAATTTATGTGATATAATTATTTTATGGAAAATATAAGAATAGTTGCGCCGGTCAAGAAACCGGAAGATATTGAAGTTTTCTCAAATGCATCTAAATGCAAGGATTTTTATGTTTATTATAAAAAGTTTTTAAACAGTAATTTTGAATATGTCAAAGAATTTGTTGATATGGCAAAGCTCTGTAATTGTGCGATTTATATTAATTTTAAACATGATATAACCGAGGAAAATCTTCCTGAAATCAAAAAAATGTTGAAGTTTTTAAAAACAGCAGGTATTGACGGGATTTTCATAAACAGCTTTGCAATTCTTGAGGCAATAAAGGTTTTTAATCTGCCATTTAAAGTTATTGTAGATTCCTATTTTGATATTCATAACCTAGCAGGGATTGATTTTATAAGTAATTTTCACAAAGTTGACGAAATTATTATAACTGAGGAAATTTATTTAAAAAATATTGCGAAAATTAAACAATATACCAAACTTCCGCTTGCAATCGACAGCGATAATTTACCATTCTGTGCTGAAGATTTGAAAAAGTTAAAGGCGATTGACAGAGTTGTTATAAAGGGAAAATTCAATTCATCTGAAGAAATTCTTGAAGGAATTGAACTTATTCAAAAAATTCTTGACAAACCGAAACTATTTAAAAATCAGAAATTACCGTTTAAGCATGTTCGTAAAAGCATTTATCGAACAAATCATTTTCTGGGAGTGGTTGAAAGTGCGGAAGGTAAAGATTTTAAGTTCAGCCGTAATATTAAAAATTTTGAGTGGAATATTAAAAATACACGTATAAAAAAAGATTCGGATTATTCTAAAAAAGATTTATACAGAATTAATTTGAGGTTGTCGGAGCTTGCGCAACTTAAAGAGCTTGAAAAGTATATTAAGAAAACAGGTATAAATCCTGTTTATTCCATTGAATACGGGGAAATTCTTTCAACCTGCGATTTAGCTGTAAGCAGTTTTAATGATATTATTATGAAGGTTAAAAAGTTTTGTACAAAATACGGGATAAAATTTCAGCTTTCAACTCCGAGAATACTTATCGAACGCGACTTTGACAGGGTTTATGAATATGTGAAGCAAATTTTACTTTCATCTCCGGCTCCTGATAGCCTGATAATAAATAATATAGGATATTTTTGGACTACTATTAATGATCCTGAAATTAATCATATTCCCATTGAAATAGGACAAGGAATTAATCTTTTAAACAGTCTTTCAATAAAATGTCTTAATAATCTGGCACAGCTTAACACAGTTGACTTTACAACATTTGCAGATTTGAAAACGATTAAAAAAATTAAAAATGATATTCCTAATAAAAAGTACACAATTGCAGGAAATATCAGGGTTCCCAGTCTGGGATTATGTCCGCTTAATAATGACAGTGCTATAATTTCGCGATTGTCTTGCAAAGCTCCTTGCCATAGAGGCGGTTATGCACTTCACGACCCATCATTAGATAAATTGCTGCCTTTTACTTGTGACGGTTTTTGCCGTATGCATATGTTTGAAGATACTATAATGGAGCGCTTTGATGATTTGGAAGAACTTTTAAAAGCGGGAGTTAATGAATTTGTTTTTGATTTTTCTGCGTTAAATGCAAAGTTTGTTCCGCTTTTATTAAATAAGTTTTTTAATTCATAAAAAAAGAGAGCCGATTGGCTCTCTTTTTTAAATTTTTTGCTGTCTTGCTTACTCGCAATTAACCCTTATTTACCGTATAATACAGCTCTTGCAGCGTTAGAGTTTGGAAGAACTGTTTGGTTGTAGAATTTAACCGGGTAAATATCTGTAGGGTTAGAAACTACACAAGATGTAGTGTTAGTGTTACCGTCACAAGAAACAAGTTTGTTAGGTCCTTTTTGACCGTTAACGTCAATAAAACCTTTACAAATATTATCAGTTGCTGTAGCATCACCTTTTACGCATCCTTTAGCAGTTTTTGGGAAACTGAAAACGATACCGTCGTTTAAGAATAATGTGTAGTTAGCTGCAGTTTGAACCGGAGCAGTAGTTGTACCAGAACCTGCTGTCGGAGTTTGGATAACATAATCTTGCCCGGCTTCAAGAGTTTTAACCACATTCATTCTTGTTGTTAAGATTTTAGTGATTGAATAATCAGCATTTAAATCGGTTGCTGTAGTATCGGCAAAGTCATAATCATCTAAAGCAACGTTCAATGTAACAGCTTGTCCTAAAGCTGATAATGCTTTTTTATAAGCCGCTTTATATTGAGCACCTTGAGTAGAGTTCATCAATGTTGGCATAGTCATTGCAGCAACAACACCAATGATACCTAATGTAATCAACACTTCTGCAAGTGTGAAACCGAATCTTTTTGTCATAATCTTTTCACCTTTCTTTTTAGTAAGTCTTTGATCTCTCAATATATTTTATGTCCTAAACTCGAATCTCTTAATACTAAAATCTGCATAAAACTATCTTGAAAAAATCTTCTCGTATTTTAATTTTATGATATAT